>JABFXP010000868.1 GCA_013361685.1 Catenulispora sp. | reverse complement strand
CGCGACGCAGTCGCCCACCACCACTCAGCGCTTCCGCCCCGCCCCGCAATACATCCAAATCCGATCAGCCTCCTCCGGCAACTCCCCATCAGGCCGCCAATACGGCAGCAACACCACCCCCGGCTCCAAAACATCCAACCCATCAAAAAAGGCGCCGATCTCACCCTTACTCCGCAACACAGCCCGCGCCGTCGTCTTCTCATACGCCTTCGCCGCCCGCAACATCGGCCCCGAAGCGAAGTCACCCGTCGCATGCGAAACCACCAGCACACTCCCCGGCGCCACAGCATCCATCAGCACCCGCACAGCGTCATACGGATCATCCGCATCCTCAACGAAGTGCAGCACCGCAACCACCAACACCGCCACCGGCCGCTCAAAGTCCAAAACAGCCCGAATCTCCGGATGCTTAACAATCTCCTCCGGCCGCCGCACATCCCCGGCGACCACCAACTCCGGTCCCCGCTCAGGCTCCGATCCCGCCCCGGGCCCCGCCTCGCCAGCCTCGACCCCAGGCCGCGCCCGCGCATGCGCCAGCACAATGGGATCATTGTCCACACCAACAACCCGCGCCTCCGGCCAAACCGCCTGCGCCGTCTCCGCAGTCCCCCCAGGCGCGGGCAACCCGATCCCAATGTCCAGAAACTGCGTAATGCCCTCCTGGGCCAGATGCCGCACAGCCCGCGTCAAAAACGCCCGATTCGCCCGCGCGATCTCCCGCGCGATCGGCATACTCTGCAACACCTTCTCGGCAGCCTCCCGATCAGCCCGGAAGTGATCCTTCCCACCGAGGTAGTACGCGTACATCCGCGCAGGCGTCGCCACCCCCGTATCCAGCGACGGCGGCCGCCAATCCGGCGCGATCGGCCCACTGCCCAACGCTTCCGACTCCGCCATACCGACCTCCACCCCGTCCGGGACAACGTCCGACGTCCCGATGGTAGCCGACGAACGCAGAGCTCTGAGATGCACGCTCGGCTTTCGCTCGATCGAGTGGCTTTTTCGCCCCACCCCCCATCCACCCCACCCCCCATCCACCCCACCCCACATCCACCCCACCTCACAAAAGCCTGAGATCCGCCACCCCACCCGACTCCCTCGCCTCAAAAGCAGCACTTAACAACACATGACTCCGCATCGGAATCAACTCCCTAGCCTCCTCGACCGTGAAGAACCCAAACTGCGAAAGCTCCCCATCCAGCAGCCTGATCTCCGCAATCCGCTCCGCCGCCAGCCGCCCACCGTCGTAAGCAAAGATCAACAACGGCGGACGATCAGTCGCCGCCCGCCAATCAACCGCAAGCAGCCTCCCGATCGGAATCGCCAAGCTCAACTCCTCCAAACACTCCCGATGCGCCGTGACGTGCGGCGGCTCGTCATCATCCGCACCACCACCCGGCAACCCCCAGTTTCGTGCGATGGTGCGATAAGGCTGCTGAACCAACAGCACCCGATCCCGCTCATCAGTGATCACCACGATCGCCGCCGCGAGACACCGGGGGAGCGAGGCGATCCAGGCCGCCCGATCGGGATTGAACGTGGACCCGGGCAACGGCCGCGCCCCAGCGCCTAGCGACCGCTCATAGCGCGTCGCCAGATGCGCGCCAAGAGCAGCGCGCGGATCATCAGTCGCCGCAGCAAGCGCAAGCAACGCATCCGCCGCGGCAGCGGCGAGCGCCGACGCGTCCGCCCCCGCCCCCACCACCTCCACCGACACCCCCACCTCCACCGCCATCTCCTCCGAACCCGAAGATCCCTGCTGGTCGAGCCACTGCCGCTGCTGACCGATCAAACCCCACGTGTATTCGTCCACATCCTCATTGCACCGCATCCCGTCCCCATCCCGTCCTCACCCCGCCGTCATCCCGCCGTCATCTCATTGCCACCCCGCCATCCCCGCGCTGCAGAAATCAAGCGTGCATGATTGATTTTTTCTTCCCACCCTGCCAGGCTCGCGCATGACGCAGAGCGCACGCCGACCGACCGGGAGACGCAATGGCAGTGATCGACGATCTGCTCCAAGACCTGCTCCAGGACCTCACCGCGGAAAGCGACGCCCTCGACGCCCTCGTCGCGCCGCTCGACGACACCGGCTGGCGCACACCCACCCCGGCCCCGGGCTGGACCGTCGCGCACCAGATCGCCCACCTGGCCTGGACCGACCAGGTCGCAGCACTCGCAGCCCGCGACCCCGACGAGTTCAACGCGCTCCTCACCCGCGCCCTCCAGGACGCCGGCGGCGCAGGCTTCGTCGACAAAGCCGCCGCCGACGGCGCCCGCCTCCACCCCACCGACCTCCTGGCGAAATGGCGCTCCGACCGCCACGACCTCGCCGCCGCGCTGCCCGCCGTCCCCAGCGGCCGGAAGCTGCCCTGGTTCGGCCCCCCGATGGGCGCCGCGACCATGGCCACCGCGCGGCTGATGGAGACCTGGGCCCACGGCCAAGATGTCGCCGACGCCCTCCACATCACCCGCGAACCGACCGCCCGCCTGCGCCACATCGCCCGCCTCGGCATCCGCACCCGCGACTTCGCCTTCATCCAGCGCGGCATGCAACCGCCCGCCGCCGAGTTCCGCGTCGAGCTCACCGCGCCCGACGGCGAGCTGTGGACCTGGGGCCCCGAGGACGCCGACAACCGCGTGGCCGGTCCCGCGCACGACTTCTGCCTCCTGGTCGCCCAGCGTCGGCACCGCGACGACCTCGCCGTGCGGGCCGACGGCCCCCTCGCCGGCGCCTGGCTCGACATCGCGCAGGTCTTCGCCGGACCCAGCGGTTCCGGCCGCACGAAGGGGCAATTCGCATGACGCCCACCACCACCGCCACCACCCCCACCCCCCTCCGCATCGCCAACGCCTCCGGCTTCTACGGCGACCGCTTCACCGCCGTCCGCGAAATGCTCGAAGGCGGCGACCTCGACATCCTCACCGGCGACTACCTCGCCGAGCTCACCATGCTCATCCTCGGTCGCGACCGGATGAAGAACCCTGACCTCGGCTACGCCAAAACCTTCCTCTCCCAAATGGAAGACGCCCTCGGCCTGGCCCTCGACCGCGGCGTGAAGATCGTGACCAACGCCGGCGGCCTGAACCCCGCGGGCCTGGCCGCCAGACTCCGCGACCTGGCCGCGAAACTGGGCCTGGACGCCGCCGTCGCCCACGTCGAAGGCGACGACCTGCTCCCGCGCGCCGCAGAACTCGGCTTCGACGGCGCCCTGACGGCGAACGCCTACCTCGGCGGCTTCGGCATCGCCGCCTGCCTGCAAGCCGGCGCCGACGTCGTCGTCACCGGCCGCGTCACCGACGCCTCGCTGGTCGTCGGGCCCGCCGTCGCCCACTTCGGCTGGCAGCCCGGCGACCACGACCGCCTCGCCGGCGCCGTCGTGGCAGGACACGTCATCGAGTGCGGCGCCCAAGCCACCGGCGGCAACTACGCCTTCTTCACCGAGATCGCCGATCTGCGCCGCCCCGGCTTCCCGATCGCCGAACTGCATGCCGACGGCTCCAGCGTCATCACCAAACACCCGGGCACCGGCGGTGCGGTCACCATCGGCACGGTGACCGCACAACTGCTCTACGAGATCGGCGGCCACCGGTATGCGAACCCTGACGCGACCGCGCGCCTCGACTCGATCACCCTCACCCAGGACGGCCCGGACCGCGTCCGAATCAGCGGAGTCCGTGGCGAGGCGCCACCGCCGACGCTCAAAGTGTGCCTGAACAAGCTCGGCGGTTTCCGCAACGAGGTCGAGTTCGTCCTCACCGGCCTGTCCATCGAAGCCAAGGCCGACCTCGCCAAAGCACAACTCGCCGACCGGTTGACTGTCACCCCCGAATCCATCGAATGGACCCTGGTCCGCACCGACCACCCCGACGCCGCCACCGAACAAACCGCCAGCGCCCTCCTACGCTGCGTCGTCCGCGACCAGAACCCGGACACGATCGGCCGCGCCTTCAGCGGAGCCGCCGTCGAACTCGCGCTATCCGGCTACCCGGGCTTCACCATGACCGCCCCACCCGGCGCCGCCTCCCCTTACGGCGTCTACACCGCCGCCTACGTCCCGGCCGCCGACGTCACCCACACCGCCGTCCTCGCCGACGGCATCCGCGTCGCCATCCCGCACCCCGAGTACACCCGCGCCCTCGAACCCGCAGCCGACAGCGAACTCCCCGAACCCCTGCCCAACACACCCACTCCCGCCACCCAACAAACCCGCACCACCCCCACCACCACCCCCCTAGGCCACCTCTTCGGCGCCCGCAGCGGCGACAAAGGCGGCGACGCCAACCTCGGCGTCTGGGCCCGCACCGACGAAGCCTGGCGCTGGCTGGCCCACGAACTCACCACCGACCGTCTCAAAACCCTCCTCCCCGAAACCGCCCCCCTCACCGTCACCCGCCACCTCTTCCCCAACCTCCGCGCCGTCAACTTCGTGATCGAGGGCATCCTCGGCGCCGGCGTCTCCTCCCAGGCCCGCTTCGACCCGCAGGCCAAGGGCCTCGGCGAATGGCTGCGCTCCCGCAACGTCGCCCTCCCCGCCGCCCTGCTGAAAGGAAGCGAGCAGTGAACCGCCTGTCCAGCCCCGCCTGGTCGACCGAGGAACGCAGGGCTCTGCGGCAGACCGTCCGCAGGTTCACCGAGCAGGAAATCCTGCCCAACCTCGACACCTGGGAACGCGCCGGTGAACTCCCGCGCGACCTGTCCAAGAAGGCCGGCGCCCTCGGCCTCCTCGGCGTCGCGCACCCGCTCGCGGTCGGCGGCGGAGGCGGCGACCTGATCGATGCCATCACCGTCAACGAGGAGATGCACTACGCCGGCGGCTCCGGCGGCTTGTTCGCATCCTTGTTCACCTGCGGCATATCCACGCCCCACCTCGTGGCCGCCGCCGATCCCGCGCAGATCGAGCGCTGGGTGAAGCCGACGCTGGCCGGAGAACTGATCGGCGCCCTGGCCGTCACCGAACCCGGCGGCGGCAGCGACGTCGCACACATCCAGACCACCGCGCGCCGCTCCGACGATGGCGACGGCGACGGCGCCCACTTCATCGTGAACGGCGCCAAGACCTTCATCACTTCCGGCGTGCGAGCCGACTACGTGGTCACCGCCGTCCGCACCGGCGGCCCGGGCGCCGGGGGCATCTCCCTCCTGGTCATCGACAAGAACACCCCGGGGTTCACGGTGAGCCGCCGCCTGGAGAAGCTGGGCTGGCTGTGCTCCGACACCGCCGAACTGGCGTTCCAGGACGTGCGGGTGCCGGTCGCGAACCTGGTGGGCGCCGAGAACTCAGGGTTCTTCCAACTCGCCGAGCACTTCCTGTCCGAGCGCGTCGCCCTCGCCGCGCAGGCCTACTCCCACGCCCAGCGCTGCCTGGACCTGGCCGTGGAATGGACCCGCAACCGCCAGACCTTCGGCAAGCCGCTGATCGACCGGCAACTGGTGCAGAACACCCTCACCGAGATGGCCCGCAAGATCGACGTCGCCCGCACCTACACCCACGCGCTCATCGACCGCTCCGTCGCCGAGAACTCCCCACCCGAGAACTCCACCACCGCCGACACCACATCCCCCACCGACCTCATCGCCGAAGTCTGCTTCGCCAAGAACACCGCCGTCGAAACCGCCGAATGGGTGGCCACCCAAGCCCTGCAACTCTTCGGCGGCCTGGGCTACATGCGCGAATCAGAGATCGAACGCCACTACCGCGACGTCCGCATCCTCGGCATCGGCGGCGGCGCGACCGAGGTCATGACCGGCCTGGCCGCGCGCATGCTGGGGTTCCGCTCGTGACCGCGCTGCGCACGGCGCTGGACGCCGCCGCACCCGAGCACGTCGCCAACACCGAGGCCATGCGCGCCAAGCTGGCCCAGGTCCAGGCCGAGCACGCCAAGGCGCTGGCCGGCGGCGGCGAGAAGTACACCGCCCGCCACCACGAGCGCGGCAAGCTGCTGGCCCGCGAACGCGTCGAACTCCTCCTGGACGCGGACTCCCCGTTCCTGGAGCTGTCGCCGCTGGCCGGCTGGGGCAGCGAGTTCACCGTCGGCGCCGCGCTGATCACCGGCATCGGCGTGGTCTGCGGCGTGGAGTGCCTGATCGTGGCCAACGACCCCACGGTGCGCGGCGGCGCCACGAACCCCTGGACCCTGCGCAAATCCTTCCGCGCGCACGAGATCGCCGAGCAGAACCGGCTCCCGGTGGTCGCGCTCGTCGAGTCCGGCGGCGCCGACCTGCCGACGCAGAAGGAGGTGTTCATCCCCGGCGGCCGGACCTTCCGCGACCTCACCCGCGCCTCGGCGGCCGGGATCCCGACCATCGCGATCGTGTTCGGCAACAGCACCGCCGGCGGCGCCTACATCCCCGGCATGTCCGACCACGTGGTCATGGTCAAGGAGCAGTCGAAGGTGTTTCTCGGCGGGCCGCCGCTGGTGAAAATGGCCACCGGCGAGGAGAGCGACGACGAGTCGCTGGGCGGCGCCGAGATGCACGCCCGCACCTCGGGGCTGGCCGACTACCTGGCCGCCGACGAGCAGGACGCGATCCGTATCGGACGTCGCATCGTCAGCAGGCTGAACTGGCGGAAACAGGGTCCTGAGCCGCGCGAGGTCGTCGTGCCGCCGCTGTATGCCGAGGAGGACCTGCTCGGGATCGTGCCGCCGGACCTGAAGACGCCGTTCGACCCGCGCGAGGTGATCGCCCGGGTCGCCGACGGCTCGGACTTCGACGAGTTCAAGCCGCTCTACGGCTCCTCCCTGGCCACCGGCTGGGCCGAGATCCACGGCTACCCGGTGGGGATCCTGGCCAACGCGCGCGGCGTGCTGTTCAGCGAGGAAGCGCAGAAGGCCGCGCAGTTCATCCAACTGGCCAACCGCTACGACACGCCACTGCTGTTCCTGCACAACACGACCGGCTACATGGTCGGGAAAGAGTATGAGCAGAAAGGGATCATCAAACACGGCGCCCAGATGATCAACGCCGTGTCGAACTCGACCGTCCCGCACATCTCGATCCTGATGGGCGCCTCCTACGGCGCCGGGCACTACGGCATGTGCGGACGCGCCTACGACCCCCGGTTCCTGTTCGCCTGGCCGAGCGCCAAGTCGGCGGTGATGGGCCCGGCGCAGCTGGCCGGGGTGATCTCGCTGGTGATGCGCGGATCGGCGGCGGCCAGGGGCCAGCCGTTCGACGAGGCGGCGGACCTGCAGATGCGCGAGCTGGTCGAGGCGCAGATCGAAGCCGAGTCGCTGCCGCTGTTCTTGTCCGGACGCGTCTACGACGACGGGGTCATCGACCCCCGCGACACCCGCACCGTCGTCGGATTCTGCTTGTCCGTTATCGCCAATGCCCCGGTGCGTGGCGCCGAGCGGTACGGCGTGTTCCGTCTCTAGAAGGGCTGGCTGAAAGACGCTATGGCTGAGTTCACGACCGGACCGGTGCGCTCGGTGCTGGTGGCCAACCGCGGCGAGATCGCGCGCCGGGTGTTCGCGACCTGCCGCCGCCTCGGATACGGCACCGCCGCGGTCTTCTCCGACGCGGACGCCGACGCGCCGCACGTCCGCGCGGCCGACGTCGCCGTGCGGCTGCCCGGCCAGACGTCGGCGCAGACATATCTGCGGACCGATCTGCTGATCGCCGCGGCGCTCGTGGCCGAAGCCGACGCCGTCCACCCCGGATACGGATTCCTCTCCGAGAAGGAGGACTTCGCCCAGGCCGTGCTGGACGCCGGACTGCGCTGGATCGGACCCCCGCCGGGAGCCATCGCCGCGATGGGATCGAAGGTCGCCGCGAAGAAGCTGATGGCGGCGGCCGGCGTGCCGGTCCTGAGGGAACTGAGCGCCGACGAGGTGACCGAGGCCGACCTGCCGGTGCTGATCAAGGCCTCGGCCGGAGGCGGCGGGCGCGGGATGCGCGTGGTGCGGACGCTGGCGGAACTGCCCGCGCAATGGGAGGCGGCGCGCGCCGAGGCCGAGTCGGCGTTCGGGGACGGGACGGTGTTCTGCGAGCAGTACCTCGAGACCGGCCGTCACATCGAGGTGCAGGTGCTCGCCGACGCCCACGGGACGGTGTGGGCGGTGGGGGAGCGCGAGTGCTCGATCCAGCGCCGGCATCAGAAGGTGGTCGAGGAGGCGCCTTCGCCGTTCGTCGAAGTGACGCCGGGACTGCGCGAGAAGCTGTTCACGGCGGCGCGCGACGCGGCGCGGGCGATCGGCTACGTCGGCGCGGGGACGGTGGAGTTCCTGGTCGCGCCGGACGGGTCGGTCGCGTTCCTGGAGATGAACACACGGCTGCAAGTCGAGCATCCGGTGACCGAGCTGACGACCGGGCTCGATCTGGTGGCGTGGCAGCTGCGCGTGGCCTCGGGGGAGCGGTTGCCCGATTCGGAACCGGGCACGAACGGCTCCGCGATCGAGGTCCGTCTCTATGCCGAGGACCCGGCCAAGGACTGGCAGCCGGCATCGGGGACGGTGCACCGGTTCTTCGTGCCGGGGGTGACATGTGCGTTTGAGGTCCCTGATACGCGCGGACGGTCCGAGCCGGTGGTGCGGCTGGACTCCGGCGTCGAGTCCGGGTCGGTCGTCGGGGTGTATTACGATCCGATGCTGGCGAAGGTGATCGCCTGGGCGCCGCGGCGGGAGGTCGCGGCGCGCGTGCTGGCGTCGGCGCTGGCCGGTGCGGAGATCCACGGGGTGGTGACCAACCGGGATCTGCTGGTCAATGTGCTGCGACACCCGGCGTTCCTGGCCGGTGACACCGATACTGCCTTCTTCGCGACGCACGGCCTGGATCTGCTGGCGTCGCCTCTGGTCTCACCGGATGCCGAGCGGCTGTCCGCGTTGGCCGCCGCGCTGGCCGTGGCCGCGGAGAACCGTCGGGTCGCGCCAGTGCTGGCCGGGCTGCCGAGCGGTTGGCGCAACCTGCCGTCCCAGCCGCAGCGTCGGGTCTTGGCGGCCGGGGCGTCGGAACACGTGGTTCGCTACCGGCATGACCGCGATGGGCTGATCGCCGAGGACTTCGAGGGCGTGGCGCTGGTTTCGGCGGCGCCCTCCGAAGTGGTGCTCGATATCAAGGGTCTGCGGCATGCCTTCCGTGTCGGTCGCTATGACGACACGGTCGTGGTCGACTCCCGAGCGGGCTCGGTGAGCTTCGTCCTGGCGCCGGACTTCGTCGACCCGGCCGACGCGGTCGCCGCCGGATCGCTGCTGGCGCCGATGCCGGGGACGGTGGTGCGGCTCGGCGCGGGGGTGGGCGTGGGGGAGGTCGTGGCAGCCGGGCAGCCGATCTTGTGGCTGGAGGCGATGAAGATGGAGCATCAGATCTCTGCTCCGGTGGCCGGGGTGGTGACGGCTTTGCCGGTCGAGGTCGGGAGTCAGGTGGACTTGGGCGCGGTGCTGGCAGTCGTTGCGGAAGAGGGAGATGGAGAGGGACGGGGAGAGGGAGAGGTACCAGAATGACCGCGTCGTCGGATGAAACAGCTGTGTTGGTCCGGTACGAGGCCAAGGACGGCGTCGCCTGGCTGACGCTCGACTCGCCTCACAATCGCAATGCCCTGTCGTCGGTCCTCGTCGCGCAGCTGCACGCCGGGCTGCGCGAGGCGGCGGCCGATCCTGGCGTGCGTGCGGTCGTCCTCGGCCACACCGGCACCACGTTCTGTGCGGGTGCCGACTTGTCGGAGGCGACGGCCGGGCCGGTCGATCCCGAGGGGCCGGTGGCCGGGCGCGCGCGGGCGCTCGCCGGGCTGCTGCGCGCGCTGCTCGACCTGCCGAAGCCGGTCGTCGCGGCGGTGGACGGGCATGTGCGGGCCGGCGGGATGGGGCTGGTGACGGCGTGCGACTTCGCCGTGGCCGGGCCCGCCTCGACGTTCGCGCTGACCGAGGTGCGGCTCGGGGTGGCGCCGTCGATCATCTCGCTGACGGTGCTGCCGCGGCTGACGGCGCGCGCGGCGGCGCTGCTGTTCCTCACCGGGGAGAAGATCGGCCCCCGGGAGGCGCGGGACTACGGTCTGGTGACCGCCGTCGCCGAATCGGTGCCGGAGGCGGTCGCGGAACTGCTCGCGACGTTCCGTTCGTGCTCGCCGCAGGGTCTGGCCGAGTCGAAGAAGCTGCTCACCGCGCCGCTGCTCGCGGCCTTCGACGCCGACGCCGACGCGCTGGCCTCAGCCTCGGCGCGGCTGTTCGCCTCGGAGGAAGCCGTCGAGGGGATGACCGCCTTCTTGCAGCGCCGGCCACCGCGTTGGGCACAATAGCGGCCAGATGAGAGCTTGATCCGAACAGACAGGTGGCACCGCTGATGCGCGAGCCCCAGCAGGACCGCAGCCGAGCCACCCGCAGCCGGCTGTTGGAGGCGTGCGTGGAATGCCTCGCCGAGGTGGGGTGGAGCGCCACCACGGTCGCGGTGGTGGCCGAGCGCGCCGGGGTTTCGCGGGGGGCGGCGCAGCATCACTTCCCGACCAGGGAGGAGCTGATCACCGCTGCGCTGGAGCGGATGTTCGACGAGCGGATCGAGCAGACGCGCGCCGAGATCACCGCTTTGCACGGTGCCTCCGCCACGGAGACGGTGGTCGCGCGGCTGGTGGAGCACTTCACCGGGACGCTGTTCAAGGCGGCGTTGCAGGTGTGGACGGCGGCGGCTGCCGACGAGGCGCTGCGGCAGTGTGTGTTGCCGTTGGAGCAGAAGTTCGGGCGCGTCGCTTATCGCATGGCGTTGGAGGCGCTCGGGGTCGATGACAGCGATGAGGTGGTCAGTCGGCTGGTGCAGGCCACGTTGGACTTGGCGCGGGGGCTCGGGTTGGCGGACGTGCTGACGGACGACTCGGTGCGGCGTGCTGACGTGGTGCGGGCTTGGGCGGCGCATTTGGATGCGGTGCTGCGGGAGCGGGCGCAGGCGCGGGCGTGACCGTGGGTGTGGGTATGGCCGTAGGCATTAGGCGAGGGTGACTCTCGCCGTCCCCGGGCGTTCGAGATGATCGAGGCTGCGTGGGACGTTGCGCGCTAGCTCGCGCTGGATGTCTTGCTCTCGCCGCCCACGCTTTCGCGCTCGCCGCCGCACGACCCCCGCACCACCAACCGGGTCGCGACCTGGAGCGGAGCCTGCACCGCGCCGTCCTCCTCAAGCGCGCTGATCAGCGCCTGGACGGCGCCGGCGCCGAGGGCGGCGCGGTCCTGGGCGACGGTGGTCAGGGTCGGGCGGATCAGCGAGGCGGCCTCGATGTCGTCGAAGCCGACCACCGCCACGTCCTGCGGGACGCGCAGACCGGCGTCGGCGAGCGCGTGCAGGGCGCCGATGGCCATCTCGTCGCCCGCGGCGAAGATGGCGGTCGGCGGCTCGGGCAGCGCCAGCAGGCGGGACGCGCAGTCGTAGCCGCTGGTCAGGAAGAAGTCGCCGTGCACGATGTGGTCGGGGTGCGGGGACAGCCCGAGGCGCGCCATCTCGCTGTGGTAGCCGGCCAGCCGCTCGGTGCCGGGCATCAGGCTCAGCGGACCGGTGATGGTGGCGATGGCGCGGTGGCCGAGCTTGAACAGGTGGCGGACCGCGGACGCGGCGCCGGTGCGGTTGTCGGAGGTGACGTAGGTCGTGCGGTCGCGGCGCAGCGGCAGGTCGATGCCGACGCAGGGGGTGCCGCTGTCGACCAGCGCGGTGATGGCCGGGTGTGCCTCGTCCACGCCCATCATGATGACGCCGGCCAGGCTGTGCTGGCGGGCGGCGCGCACGTAGACGTCCACGGCCGCTGTCGTGTCCGCGGTGGACAGCAACATCAGGTGGTGGCCGCTCTCGGCCAGCGTCTGCTTGATGCCGACGAACAGGTCCAGCAGGAACGGATGGCGCTGGTTCTGCGTGGTGTAGCCGGTGTCCCAGATCAGGCCGATCATGTCCGAGCGGCGCCGCACCAGGGTCCGGGCCGGCTGGTTGGGCGAGTATCCCAGTTCCTCGGCCAGCTCCAGCACCCGGCGCCGGGTCTCCGGGCTCACCTCGGCGCGGTCGTTCAAGGCCCGCGACACGGTCGCCGGCGAGACCCCGCTGCGCCGCGCCAATTCGCGGATGTCCACCATGCCCAGACTTTAGCTGATCACAGGTCACTGTGAAAGATCACGCGTGAGGGGCTGGAAGGGGCTCTGGCCAGGATGTGGAGTGGTAACGGGGGAAGTGGCGGGGGTGTCGGACGGGTCCTGGGTTGTCGGCTATGGGATGAGGCTGGGGTGCTTGGGATGAGGCTGGGTGCTGCTCGAGATGAAGGGACGGTGCCGTGCCGCGTCCCGGCGGCACGGCACCGTTCGCAGCCCTCTGATAGGGAAGGAGGGGGTCCTCCGGCTCAGGTGAGCTGCGCGAGCAGGGCGGCGTTGTCCTGCTCGAGTTTGCGGACCGGGCCTCCGGCCCAGCTTTCGGTCAGCTGCGCCGACCAGGGGTCGGGGAAGATGTCCTCGGTGCCGGCGGCTACTGCTTCCAGTACGGCATGCGCCACCGCCTCCGGGGGAGTCTTCTGGACCGGCAGGTCGCGGGTCATGTCGGTGTCGATCGGGCCGGCCAGCACCGCGTGGACCCGCACTCCGTCGGCGGCCAGCAGGGCGCGGGTGGCCTGGGTCAGGGACAGGGCCGCCGCTTTGGACACCGAGTAGGCGGGCATGATCGGCAGCGAGGCGATCGCCGCCAGTGACAGGACGTTGACGACGGCGCCGTGGGCGGTGGTGAGGTGTGGTCGGAACGCTTGGGTCAGTGCCCACGGGCCGTAGAGGTTCACGGCGAGGTGGCGGTCCAGGGACTCGCGGTCGCCGAGCGGTTCCGGTGTCGAGATGCCGGCGTTGTTGATGAGGAGGTCCAGGTCCGCGACGGTCTTGGCGGCGGCGGTCACCTGCGCGGCGTCGGTCACGTCCAGGGGCAGCGTGGTGACGCGGGGGTCGGGGTGGGTGAGGGGTTGGCGGGAGCCGGCGTAGACGCGGGCGGCGCCGCGGTGGAGCAGTTCTTCGACCAGGGCTTGGCCCAGGCCGCGGTTGGCACCGGTGATCAGGACGGTGCGGCCGGAGAAGGGGTCGGTGGTGACCATCGGGTCGTGCTCCGATCAGGTTCAGATATGGCTTCAGGGAATGGCTCGAGGAAACGGCTTACACAGTCACTGACAGCCCTTGGTGTGGAAATTGGGCGGCGCGGGACCGCCTAGTTTTGGTCTCCGGCGGTGTCCGTAGTGGTGATGGAGGTGAACTGTGTCTGCTGATCTTCTGCACCGGGCCCGTTCCGGCGACCGTGACGCGTTCGCGGAGTTGGTCGAGCCGTTCCGTGCTGAGCTGCATCTGCTGTGCTACCGCATGCTCGGCTCGCTTCAGGACGCCGAGGACACGTTGCAGGAGACGTTGTTGGCGGCGTGGCTGGGGTTGGAGGGGTTCGAGGGGCGGTCGTCGGTGCGGACGTGGTTGCATCGCATCGCTACGAACCGGTGTCTCAATGCTTTGCGGTCGAGTGCGCGGCGTCCGGCGGCGGCCGCGGCGCCTGCGTCTGCGTCAATGGCGTCGGGATCGGGATCGGGGTCGGGATCGGCGTCAGCGTCGGCTGTCGTGCCCTCGGCCTTGGCGCCCGGCTGGGCTCCGGAGACGTCGTTGCGAGGCGAGGTCCCGTGGCTCCAGCCATACCCGGACCTGCTGCTCGACGGGCTGCCGGACGCCGACCCGGGCCCGGAGGCCCGCTACGAATCGCGTGAGGCGGTGTCGCTGGCGTTCCTGACCGCGTTGCAGCTGCTGCCACCGAATCAGCGGGCTGTGTTGCTGCTGCGGGATGTGCTCGGCTACCGGGCCGCTGAGGCGGCGGATCTGCTCGGGCTGACCGAGAGCGCGGTCAACAGCGCGCTCAAGCGGGCTCGGGTGACGCTCGACGCGTCGCATGCGGCGGGCCGCCCGTCCGCGCCGGTGCCCGGCAGCGCTGAGGAGCGGGAGCTTACGGACCGCTTCGTCGCGGCCTTCCTCAGCCATGATGTCGACGCTCTGGTTGCGCTGCTGGCCGATGACGTCTGGGTCCGCATGCCCCCGCTGCCGTTCGAGTACCGGGGCGTCGACGATGCTCAGCGGTTCTTCACCGCTGTGCACCCGCACCGCAGCGCCATCACGCAGCTGGTCCCGACTCGCGCCAACGGCTGTCCCGCGTGGGCCGAGTACGCGCTCGACCCGGTGACCGGGGTGCTGCACTGCGTCGGGCTGTTGGTGACCGTTTACGCGGGCGACCGGATCAGCGAACTGACTCACTTCGAGATCGGGATCGCCGCGATGTTCGGGATGCCGCGCACCATCGTCGGCACATGAAAGGTCGCCGCCGGCCACGTTCGGCCGGCGGCGACTCAGGTTCCCGGCTTCCGCTATGGCTGTACGGTCATTGCGAAGATGTGGATCGCGGCGTCATTGGGCAGCGTCACGGTGGCCACGGACTTCGCCGGGTCGATGGGGATCGAGTTGTAGAACACGTCGTAATGGATGCCGAAGTTCGCCGGTCCGCTCGGGGTGTTCCGGTGGTCGGTGATGACGGCCGGGGTGGCGCCGTAGCTGGTGGGCGAGGCGCAGCACCAGTTCGGGAAGCCGAGTGTGCCGTCGGTGGTGGTGCCGTCGGTGTAGGTGACGGTGACCGTGTCGGTGGTGAAGCCGGCCTCGGCGCCGAGGAACGCGAGTTTGCTGCCGTGGCCGGGCTGCGTCACCATCACGCCGCTGCCCGCCACGTTGTCCGGCGTGCCGATGGCGGAGTTCGGCCAGGTGAAGGCGGCGCCGTTGGCGGTGACGGTCGCGCCCGGTGCGGCTCCGGCGGCGGCCAGGGCTTGGGCCGAGTAGCTGTCGCCGTCGCCGTCGAAGTTGCCCGGGGCGGGGTCGGACTCGTTGCTGATGGCCACGTTGTTGAAGGCGGATGCCAGGTTCGGGAAGGGGGTGTTGGTGACGTTGGACAGGTCCGCTGTGGCGGTGGCGGGGGCGCCACGGTCGCGGTAGGCGATGGTGGCGGTGAGGGTGGTGGTCACCTTGCCTGGGGGTGGGGTGCTGGCTGTCACCTGGAAGGTGGCGGTGGCGGTGGTGCCCGGGGCGATGTTCTTCAGGTTCAGCGTGGTGGGGGTGGCGGTCCAGCCGGGCGGGAGGTGGAGGGTGACGGTGGGCTGCTGCGCGTCGAAGTAGCCGTTGTTGCTGAGCGAGACGGTGACCGGGGCCGGGGTGCCGGGGGTCAGGGGAGCGCCGTCCGCTGTGCTGATGGTGGCCGTGGCTGCGATCGGCAGGTGCTTGTCGGCTCTGGGGTGGATGCGGTAGATGGTGGTGGCGTGTGGGGGTAGTGCGGCGGAGATGGGGCCGGCGCTCGCGGTCTTGGCCTTCGTCACCAGGTCGGTCAGCTGGAACGGTGCGCCGTCAGCGGGCAGACCGACGGTGGCGGCCGTGGTCGTGACCGTCTGCGCGGTGTCGCCCTTGTTGAACAGCACGACCGACACGTCGCCGCCCGCGAGCGGTTTGGCCAGCACGTCGTAGCCGGTGCCGGACTGCACGATCGTGCCTTGGGCGCCGAGGCTGTCTTGGTCGATGGCCACCACGTCGGGGTTGGAGACGATGCTCAGCTCGGCGGGCGTCAGCTTCGACAGGTCGGTGGACAGCAGGATCGGCGAGGCCATTTCCGCCCACAGGGTCATCTGGGTCTGCTCCTCGGTCAGGCTCAGCCCGCCGTTGCCGATCTCCAGCATGTCCGCGTCGTTCCAGTGCCCGGGCCCGGCCCACTTCGCCAACCCCGGCGTGTTGCCCTCGCTGTAGTTCTCCAGCACGCTGGGCCAGGCGTTGTAGATGTCTGAGCCGAAGCGCCAGAGGTTGCCGTGTTGGTAGAGCCAGGTCAGCTCATTCTGGAAGTCGGGGCCGGAGCAGCAGACATAGGCCGGTGCCGACTCTGAGAACAGCATGGGGCGGCCGGTGTTGAGCAGTGCTTGGCTGGCTTCGGTGTAGACGATCTGCGCGACTTCGCTCTGGGACTTGCCCGGGAACTGGTCCAGCGGCTGGTAGCAGTAGTCGAGCTTGAGGTAGTCCACGCCCCAGGATGCGTACTGGTCGGCGTCCTGCTGGAAGTGGCCGTAGCTGCCCGCAGCGCCCTGGCAGGTGTAGTAGCCGGCGTCTTCGTAGATGCCGAACTTCAGGCCCTTGCTGTGGATGTAGTCGCCGAGCCACTTCATGCCGTGCGGGAAGCGCGTGGCGTCGACCTGCAGGTTGCCGTTGCTGTCGCGGTACTTCTGCATCCAGCAGTCGTCGATGTTGACGTAGTTGTAGCCGAGCTTGTCCAGGCCGAGCGACACGATTTGGTCGGCGGTTTTGGTGAACAGCGTTTCGTTCATTTGGCTGTTGCACTCGAAGCCGGCCCAGTCGTTGAAGCCCATGGGGGGTGTGAGGGAGAGGCCGTTGTACGAGGGGGCGGTGTTGATGGATGGGGGGATGGCTGAAGTTGTGGCGGTGGCAGAGGGCGTGGCGGCTGCTAACCCGCCCGCTGTGAGTACGGCTGTGGCGACGACGGCGAAGAGCCGCCGGATGTGACTGGTGCGGGACATCTCACCTCCGAGGGAGAGGGACTGATCTCGCCGAGTCAACGTAGGAAGCGACGGCGCCGCGCGCAAGTGTTTGAGAGGATGAGATTTCAATCAGGAGTGCGCAGAGTTCGTGCAAGAGTTGTCG
>JABFXP010000829.1 GCA_013361685.1 Catenulispora sp. | reverse complement strand
GTTCGTGCCGTACACCGGCAGCGGCGGCGGGACGACCGGCGGGACGACGACCGGCGGCACCACCGGCGGGACCACGGGTGGGACCACCGGTGGCACGACCGGCGGCACCGGTGGCGGCGGCTGCTCGGCCACGCCGTGGAGCTCCACCGCCTCGTACTCGCCGAACGACGTCGTGTCCTACAACGGCCACACCTACACGGCGCTCTACTGGTCGACCGGCGTCCAGCCGGGCTCGGCCATCGCCTGGAACATCTGGAAGGACGACGGCGCCTGCTGATCCCCTGACCGGCCCCTGAGCGGCCGCCGTCGTCCAGTGCTGGGTGGTGCCGGGCGACGGCGGCCTTCGGGCGGATCAGCCTCCGAACAGTGAGAACAGCTCGCTGGTGGCCGGCGTCGTCAGCTCGACGTCGACCGCGCCGGTCTGCGGATCCCTCTCACTCATGGTCATGCCGACCGGTCGGAGGTCCGGGACCCGCCCGCTGCGCAGCGCGTCGTTCTCGGACAGGTGCTCGTAGTTGCCCGGCCGCCACCAGAAGACCTGATCGGTGATGGACCGCATGGCCTTCTCGCCGATCTGCGCGGTGGCGTTGTTCATGTCGAACATCGTCTCCAGCGGGTGCGCCTGGCCCAGCGGATACATCAGCAGGTAGTCCGCGGCGGGGAAGGACACCAGCGCGCCGTGCGGGAACTGCGCCGGATTGAGGTGACGGGCCAGCACGTGCAGGTGGGCGGCTGCGTCCGGACGCTGCGTCTGGACGTAGGTGAGCTTGCCGTAGGCGAAGTCATACACCGCGACCGTGTGCTCCCCGGCCAGGGAGCGGCTGACCGCGGCGGCGAAGACCTCCTGCTCGCCCGCCGCGAGCCGGCCGCGGTCCAGCCCGGAGAAGCCGCCGTCCGGCTCGTCGGTCATGACCATCTGCAGCAGGCCCGGCGCGACGTCCCGCAGCATCAGGTTCCCGCCGCGGTACTTGCCGATCGCTTCCTCGGTGTAGAGGAACACCGAGAGCTTCTCCGACGCCAAGTCCGGCGCGGCTGGGGCGCCGTTCTCCAGGGTCCCCAGGGCCCAGGCGGCGAACTGGTCGGAGAAGCCGGGCAGTTGCGACGGGTGCAGCGGCGCCGCCTCCTGGAGCCACTGACCGGCCTCCACCTGGTGGGTGCCGGTCGCCGTGATGAGTTGGACCATGGTCCCGTCGACGATCAGGGCCCGGTGGCCGCGCGCCTGGAAAGCCTGCAACAACGCCTGCTCGGCAGGTGTGGATATGTGCTCGGTCATTGGTTCCTCCCCGTCAGACCGATGATCCGCAGGAGTCTAATACGGACGGACGGTGGACAGCCTCAACTCGCCCCGCCCGGCCGAGCCCACGACGATCCCGCCCGCCGGCCCTCAGGTCTTCGCGGCGGCCTCGCGCCAGACCGCGAACGCGGCGGCGCCGGCGGCCAGCGCCGCCAGCCCGTGCGCGGTGCCGATCGACCAGGTCAGACCGGCCGCCGCGCCGCCCCACGCGCCGACCGTGTACGCGATCCACACCCCGCTGAGCAGCAGCATCGCCTGCCGGGCGCGCCGGCCCGGATCGTCGGCGAGCGTGGAGATCAGGGCCACGAGGGTGCCGGTGAGCGTGGTGGTCGTGACGCCGCGCATCGCGACCCCGGCGGCGTACACGCTTTGCAGGCCCATCGCCGCGGCGGCCAGGGCGAGCCGGATCTCGCGGGGCGTGCCGGCGAGCAGGACCACGGCGGCGAGCATCAGGGCCTCGATGGCCAGCAGGTGCCAGGGCGGGGTGGTGTCACCCCGGCGGCGCGCGCGGCGCAGGGGAAGCACCGAGGCGGCCACCCCGAGACAGAACCCGATGAGCGAGGCGAGCGGGCCGAAGGCGTCGTCGCCCACTGTGACGCGGATGTGGGAGACACCGGGCGCGGCACGCTCGGCGATCTGCACGGCCAGGAACACCGCGTTGCCGGTCTGGTTGGCGACGAAGACCTCGCCGTCGCGCACGTAGGCGACCGCGTCCACCCAGCCCGCGACGGCGGTGAGCAGCACCATCAGCCACGCGGTGCCGTGCACTCTGCGCCCTCGCGTCACGGATATCAGGATGCCGCGACGGCTTCGGCGGGCGGCGCAGGCGCGCCCGCAGAAGTGTGATTCCATACTTCTGCGATGACCTGACAGAATGACCGGCCATGCAAGCCGATCTGACGGGCCGGGTGCTGGACGGCCGCTACCTTCTCCAGGAGCGGCTGGGCGCCGGCGGCATGGGCGAGGTGTGGCGGTGTCGGGATCAGCGCATCGGGCGCGATGTGGCGGTGAAGCTGCTGCTGGACGTGCGGCTGAACACCGAGATGGAGGCGCGCTTCGAACGTGAGGCGCGGGTGGCCGGCGGGCTGTCCAGCCCGCTGATCGTCACCCTGCACGACTACGGGCACGGCGACCTGGCCGGCCGCGACGTGCCGTACCTGGTGATGGAGCTGCTGCAAGGGCGCACCCTGGCCCAGGTCCGCAACGACGAGCGCAACTCCCGGCGGGTGCTGACCTGGGGCGCGCAGGTGTGCGCGGCGCTGGAGGTCGCGCACCGCGCCGGGGTGGTGCACCGGGACATCAAGCCGGGCAACGTGATGATCACCGACGACGGGGGCCTGAAGGTCCTGGACTTCGGCATCGCCCGCGTCATCGAGGACGGACACGCCCGCGCCGGCCTGACCGCCGACGGCACGGTCATCGGCACCGCCGACTACATGGCGCCGGAGCAGGCCGCCGGGCAGCCCGCCGACGCCCGCAGCGACCTGTACTCCTTCGGATGCCTGCTGTACTTCCTGGTCACGGCGCGGCCGCCGTTCACCGCCGACACGTTCTTCGGGATGTTGCAGAAGCAGCTGAACGAGGTGCCCGAGCCGCCGAGCCGGCACCGTCCGGGCCTGCCGCCGGAGCTGGACCGGCTGATATTGGCGCTGCTGGCGAAGGACCCGGCGGCGCGGCCGGCCGGGGCGAAGGAGGTGCGGGAGGCGCTGGAGGCGATGCTGCCGGCGCCGGGGCGGACGGCGGGGAGCGGGGCGGGGGCCGGGGCTGAGGGCGCCGTGCGGACGGGGGAGGAGGCTACGAAGGCGGATTTGTCTTCGGAGGCGGCTACGGCTGCCGCTGGGGCTGGTGCGGCGGGAGCGGTGGTCGGCGGTTCGGCGGCGCAGGGTGCGGCTCCGGCTGGCGTTGCGGGTGCCGCTGGTCAGGGGGCCGGGGCTGCTCCGATGGCAGCTCAGCCGTCGAACTCCGCCGGCAGTCAGCCGTCGAACTCGGCGGGAGCCTCCGGTCCGGGAGCGGGGTCCACAGCCACTGCCGCGCCTGCCGCTCAGTCCCCGAGCGCTCAGCCTGCGAATGCTCAGCCCCCGAGCGCTCAGCCTCCGAATGCTCAGCCTTCGAACCCGGGCGGCGGGCAGCAGCCGGTCGCGGCGGTCATGGCCTCCGGGCCGGTGGGGCCGCCGTCGACGATCCCGCCGCACGTCCCGATGCAGCCGCCGACGCATCCGCCCACGCAGGTCGGGCAGTTCGATCCGACGCGGGTCGTCCCGGCGGAGTTCGGCGGGCGCGGGGTCGCCGCCACGCAGGAGACCGCGAAGGCTGAGCCGCGTATATCCCGGCGCAAGCTGCTGCTGGGCGTCGGCGGGCTCGCGGGCGTGGCGGTGGCCGGCGGCGGGGCCTACGTCGCGTTGGGGTCCAAGGACGACAAGAGCGGCGGCGGCAGCGCGGCCGTCGCCAACAGTGCCGCCGAGAGCGCCACCTCGGCGCCGTCGAACGTCGCGGCGTCCGGGCCGACGGGGTCGGCGTCGTCGAGCGCTGATGCGGCGACGTCCTCGTCTTCGTCTCCGTCGGAGTCGGCGTCCGACTCGGCCACGGAGTCGCCGTCGGCGACCGGGTCGCAGCCGCCGCTGAACGCCGGCGGGGCGCCGGTCGGGAAGATCGACCTCCCGGGCCAGCCGACCGCCGCCTTCAAGTACATCAACGGCGGCAAGCACCTGGTCGTCTCCGACACCGCGAACGGCGTGCAGATCTTCGACGTCGGCAACCCCGCGGCCGCGGTCAAGGTCGTCAACATCCCCACGCCGCTGGCCAACGGGAAGCTCCAGGCCATGCTCAGCCTGGACTACAGCCCCGCGCGGGGCCTGGTGGCGCTGGGCGGGGCCGGCGGGCTGTACCTGTTCGACGTGAAGGACCCGGCCAAGCCGGTGCAGCTGTCCGCCCGCGGCGACGTCAACGGCAAGGCGGTCAACAGCCTCAGCTTCAACGGCGACGGCACCAAGCTCGTCATCGCCACGGACGAGTCGGACACGTACTCGGACAAGCCGGTCGGCAACTGCGTCATGGATGTGACCGATCCCAGCAAGCCGGCGCAGTTGTGCGGATTCACGCCGCCGGACCACCAGGACTTGCGAGCGATCTCGTACGCGGCCGGTGACAAGTACATCGTCTCCACCGGCAAGGGCGACAACGGCATGGCATTCCAGCTCTGGGATGCCTCGGACCCGCGCAAGGTCAGCCCGGTGGACTCCGCCCCCTGGCGGGATCCGAACGGCGCCAAGCTCACCGGCGGGCTGTGGGTGGACACCAGCGGCCCGTGGAAGACGCTGGTGGTGAACATGGTCAGCGCCGACAGCGACAGCCAGGACATGCAGTTCCTGGACTTCAGCAAGCCGCAGAGCCCGGCCAAGCAGGCGTACATCCAGACCACGTCCGGCATGCTCGCCTTCCACCCGACACGGCCCATCGTGGCCATCGGCGACGCCCGCTCGGGGGCCACGACCGTCTACGACATGAGCACCCCGAGCCGGCCGACCCAGATGGCCCGGCTGGTGGTCGAGGCCGGCAGCGTCGACGCCCTCTGTTTCAATCCGGACGGGAGCCTGCTCACCACGATGGTCCGGCCCGGCGACAGCTACAGCGACAACAACAACGCGGTCATGCACTTCTGGAAGATGTGACGGCTGTCGGGATGTGAGGCCTAACGCGGCAGCCCCGCCCTCCTCGCCACGTCGATCATGCGGCGCATGACCGGTACGGGGAGGGCGGGGTTCGCTGCGGCGGCGCGGGCGAAGCGCTCGCCGAGCAGCTCTTTGGCGAGCACGGCTACGGAGACGCGCGGGTCGGCGATCGCTTCGTACTGGACTTGCGGATCGGGGTCGGCAGCCAGCCGGTCGATCAGCGCGTTGTCGGCGGCCGGGTCGTACACGGCGAGTAGACGCATGCGCGGGTTCGGATCATCTGCGTAATGCAGCAGTCCGGTCTTCGGGAAGTTCGGATGGTCGCGCGGCCGGCCCGGATACGAGAAGCTGCCGGGCCACCAGCCCCAGACCTCCACGAGGACCTCGGCCGGCGTGTCGTCGCAGGACTCGGTCAGGAACAGGCGTACGACGCGGTCTTCGTCCTGGGCCAGCCGCTCCAGCACGTCCGGCGGCAGGTGTTTGGCGCGCGCCACGCTGCGCCGGATCTTCAGATTCGGCGATGCGGCGAGCTGTCGCATGGCCTCGGGGTCATCATGCAGTTCCGCTATCCACCACGGACAATAGGTTCGGGCGTCCGGGGAGATATCCGGCACCCGGGCCGCCCACTCTGCGATCTCTGCGGGACTCGACGGTGGAACCGCCTCCGGCGGCTTCGGGAAGTCGATGCTGCACCTTCGGTCCGAAGGTGGACGGCAGTGCTCGTCCCGCATGTCCGCAACCAAGCCGCGGGTTGCTTCGTCGTCGAAAGACGCGGTCAGGTGATCCCACTGGCGGGGGCTGAGCCGTCCGGCCTCGGCGGCCAGGAGCCGTGTACGCCGGTCCGGATGATTGATGGCGAAGTCTCGTACCGCGGCCGGCAGATCCTCGCGATGCAGCATGCTGAATCGGAGCATGGTGCGGGGGAGCAGATCGAACAGGTCGATCAGGATTTCGGCCGGCGCGCCCCGGTTGTGGCTCAGACCCTGGATCCAGTCCTCCGCCGTGTCAGCGGTCGCCGTGTCCAGCGGGTTCCAGAGCTCACCCACCGCGACCAAGGTCCGTCCCGCGCTCCGCTACCAGCCCCGCTCTCGCCACTCCGCCAAGTGCGGCCGTTCCACCCCGAGTGTCGTGTCCTTGCCGTGCCCGGGATACACCCACGTCTCGTCGGGCAGGCGGTCGAAGATCTTCGCCACGACTCCGTTGTACAGCGAGTCGAACTGTGCGGGGTCCTTCCACGTGTTCCCGACTCCGCCCGGGAACAGGCAGTCGCCGGTGAACAGGTGCGGGATCCCGTCCGGGTCCGTCTGGTCCCGGTACAGCAGCGCGATCGAGCCCGGGGTGTGGCCGACCAGGTGGATCGCCTCCAGCTCGATGTCGCCGACGCGGATCGTGTCGCCGTCGTCGACCTCGTGGGTGGTCGGGACCGGGATGCCGGGGGCGTCTTCGCGGCCGGCGTAGGTGGGGGCGCCGGTGGCTGCCACGACGTCGGGCAGGGCCTGCCAGTGGTCGCCGTGCTGGTGGGTGGTGAGGATCGCGTCGAGGCGGTCGCCGGTGAGGGCGAGCAGGGTGGAGGGGTCGGCGGCGGCGTCGATCAGGACGCGGGTGCCGGAGGTTTTGCTCTCGAGCACATAGGCGTTGTTGTCGAAGGGGCCGACGGAGACCTTCGTGACGGTGAGCGCGGGCAGGTCGCGGACGGCTGCCGGGCCGCCGGGGGTGACGTCGCCGGTGTAGTCGGGCATCTGATTTTGCCTCCCGGGGTTGTCGTGTCTTGTTGTGTGCCTGGGGTCCGGCGGCTGCTCTTACGCCTGGAGTCCGAGGCCGGCGCGTTCGGCGCCCAGGGTGCTGTCGTTGCCGTGGCCCGGGTACACCCAGGTCTCGTCCGGCAGGTCTGCCAGGGGCGCGGCTCGCAGGTCCGCCGGGGCCGGGCCGTGCGGCTCTTTGCCGGACAGGCAGTCGCCGGTGAACAGGTGCGGGTGGCCCTTGGGGTCGTCGTACAGCAGGGCGACGGCGCCGGGGGCGTCGCCGGCCAGGTGGATCGCGGTGAGCAGGGAGCGGCCCACGCGGATCTCGTCGCCGTCCAGCAGCGGCACCGCCGTGGGGACGTCGATGGCGCCGGCGTCGTAGGCGCCGGCCATGGTCACGGCGCCGGTGGCGGCGGCCACCTCGGCCAGCGCGCGCCAGTGGTCGCGGTGGCGGTGGGTGGTGACGACGCCGGACAGGGCGCCGTTGACCAGGCGGATCAGGGTCGGTGCGTCGTCGGCGGCGTCCACCAGCAGCTGGTCGCCGGTGAGCCGGTCGCGCAGCAGGTAGCAGTTGGTGGCCGCGGGGCCGACGGCGATCTTGGTGACGATCAGCCACGCGAGTTCGTGGACCGCGGGGGTGCCGCCGACGTGGACCGAGCCGCTGTAGGTCATCTCCGAATGCTCCTTGCCGAGCTGCTGTGCTGTCGATGCTGTCGATCGTGCGGGACGGGGCCGAGCCGGTGGCGCGGCCGAGGCGGGCGGTCCGGTCCGAGCCGGTCCGGTCCGAGCCGACGGGGCCGGCTGAGCCGCCACGGCCGGCCGAGCCGTCAGCACCGTCAGGTCCGTCAGGTCCGTCAGGGCCGACCGGGCCGGCAAGCCGTCGAGACGACTCGCCGGCCCGAAGGACGCGCTATAGGTGACGCTAAGGGCTCAGCCGTAGGACGGCAGCTCAGGCAGCGTCCCGCGCCCGCCCTCGGGCAGCGCCGCCACCAGTCCGTCGCCGGAGGCCCGGCCCAGCAGCCAGGCCAGCAGCGCCCGCTTCGGGCCGCGCACCGTCAGCACCGTGGCGTCGTCGGCGGCGGCCTTGATGCCGTACACCTCGTCCTCCTCCTCGGCGTCCAGCCGCAGCGGCGGGAAGTCCTCGCGGGCCTCGAACCGCTCCAGGGCGCCGGCGAAGCAGGCGTCGGTGAACGCGTCGGACCAGTGCGCCGGGGTGAAGTCCAGGTCCAGGTCCACGTGGTGGATCAGCACCTCGCCGAGGCGCTTGCCGGGAACCTCGTAGGCCGGGAACGGCTCGGCGCCGGGGGTGCGGAACACCCCGGCGCCCCAGCCGTCGGCGGCCGCCGCGGCGGCGTAGGCTTCGGCGAACCGGGCCGCGGACTCCCGCAGGTCGGTCAGCTGGGTGGCGGCGTCGCGGGAAGATCCGGCCTCGATGTCGGCGTTGCGCTTGGCAACGGATTCGTACATCGGCGTGACCTCGCCGGTGGCCGCGGTGTTGAGCAGGTTGGCCAGTCCGTCGGCGTTGCGCGCGATGTGGGTCAGCACGTGGCCCCGCGTCCAGCCCGCGCAGCGGGAGGGCCCGCGCAGGTCCTCGTCGGTGAGCTCGGCGGCGGTGGCCAGCAGGTGCGCGGTGGCGTCGGAGATCTGCGCGAGCTCGGCGGCGGCGTCGAAGGAGGCGGGGACGGCGGTGGGATATTCGGTCACGGCGGTAACTCTTCCGCACCGGGGCCTCCTCTGCCACACCGATGGCCTCGGCGGACCCCGGCCCGGCCCGGGACGGGGACCCGGACCTGCGCGGACGGGGAAAACCAGAACTTGTCGGAGCCCCCGTCTAGCATCAGTGCGAGTCATGTCTTCAGGAAGGTTTCACTAGTGGATCGGCTGATCGTCCGCGGCGCGCGGGAGCACAACCTCAAGGACGTCTCCGTGGACCTCCCCCGGGACGCCCTGATCGTGTTCACCGGCTTGTCCGGTTCGGGCAAGTCCTCGCTGGCGTTCGACACGATCTTCGCCGAGGGGCAGCGGCGCTACGTCGAGTCGCTGTCGGCCTACGCCCGCCAGTTCCTCGGGCAGATGGACAAGCCCGACGTCGACTTCATCGAGGGGCTGTCCCCGGCGGTGTCGATCGACCAGAAGTCGACCTCGAAGAACCCGCGCTCGACCGTCGGCACGATCACCGAGGTGTACGACTACCTGCGGCTGCTCTACGCGCGCGCCGGCCGTCCGCACTGCCCGGTCTGCGGCCGCCCGATCGCGCGGCAGAGCCCGCAGCAGATCGTGGACCGGGTGCTCGAGCTGGACGAGGGCACCCGGTTCCAGGTGCTGGCGCCGGTGGTGCGCGAGCGCAAGGGCGAGTACGTCGACCTGTTCAACGAGCTCCAGGCCAAGGGCTACAGCCGGGCCCGGGTGGACGGCGTGGTGGTGCAGCTCACCGAGGCGCCGACGCTGAAGAAGCAGGAGAAGCACACCATCGAGGTGGTGGTGGACCGGCTGGCGGTGAAGTCCTCGGCCAAGCGCCGGCTCACCGACTCGGTGGAGACCGCGCTGCAGCTCGGCGGCGGCATGATCACCCTGGAGTTCGTCGACCTGGCCGAGGACGACCCGAACCGCGAGCGCATGTACTCCGAGCACCTGTACTGCGTCTACGACGACTTGTCGTTCGAGGAGCTGGAGCCGCGCTCGTTCTCCTTCAACTCCCCGTTCGGGGCCTGCCCGACCTGCTCGGGCCTGGGCGTGAAGCTGGAGGTCGACCCGGAGCTGGTGATCCCGGACCCGGAGAAGACCCTGCACGAGGGCGCGATCACCGTCTGGGGCAACCCGATGATGGGCGCGCAGTGGTTCTCCCAGGTCATCGAGGCCGTCGGCCGCGAGGTCGGGTTCGACACCCACACCCCCTGGGGGCGGCTGCCGGCCAAGGCCCAGAAGGTGGTCCTGGAGGGCTACAAGAAGAAGGTCACGGTCCGCTACACCAGCCGCAGCAGCGGCACCAAGCGTGCGTGGGAGACCACCTACGAGGGTGTGAAGCCGTGGATCACCCGCCGCTACAGCGAGGCCGAGAGCGACAGCGCCCGCGAGCGCCTGGCCGGCTTCATGCGCGAGGTGCCGTGCGAGGCCTGCGACGGCACCCGGTTGAAGCCGGTGATCCGCGCCGTCACCCTGGGCGGTGAGCGCAGTGAGGGCGGCCTGTCCATCGACGAGGTCGCCGCGCTGCCGGTCGGGGAGTGCGCGCAGTACCTGCGGGACCTGAAGCTCTCCGACCGGGAGGCGCAGATCGCCGCCCGCGTCCTCAAGGAGGTCAACGAGCGCCTGCAGTTCCTGGTCGACGTCGGCCTGGACTACCTGTCGCTGGACCGGGCCAGCGCCACCCTGGCCGGCGGCGAGGCGCAGCGGATCCGGCTGGCCACCCAGATCGGCTCGGGCCTGACCGGCGTGCTCTACGTGCTGGACGAGCCGTCGATCGGCCTGCACCAGCGCGACAACCACCGGCTCATCGAGACCCTGATCCGGCTGCGCGACCTGGGCAACACCCTGATCGTGGTGGAGCACGACGAGGACACCATCGCCATCGCCGACTGGGTCGTCGACATCGGCCCCGGTGCCGGCGAGCACGGCGGCCAGGTCGTGGTCTCCGGCACGGTGGAGGAACTGCTCGCCTCCGAGGACTCGCTGACCGGCATGTACGTCTCCGGGCGGCGCCGGATCGAGATCCCGGCGATGCGGCGGCCGATCGACGCCAAGCGGCAGCTGGTGGTGCGCGGGGCGCGGGAGAACAACCTGCGCGACATCGACGTCGCCTTCCCGCTGGGGGTGTTCGTCGCGGTCACCGGCGTGTCCGGCTCCGGCAAGTCGACGCTGGTCAACGACATCCTGTACACCACCTTGGCCCGGGAGCTGAACGGCGCGCGCGGCGTGCCCGGCCGGCACACCCGGGTCGACAACGTGGACCTGCTGGACAAGGTCGTGCACGTCGACCAGTCGCCGATCGGCCGCACCCCGCGCTCGAACCCGGCCACCTACACCGGCGTGTTCGACCACATCCGCAAGCTGTTCGCCAACACCACCGAGGCCAAGGTCCGCGGCTACCAGCCGGGCCGGTTCTCGTTCAACGTCAAGGGCGGCCGCTGCGAGAACTGCCAGGGCGACGGCACCATCAAGATCGAGATGAACTTCCTGCCGGACGTCTACGTCCCCTGCGAGGTGTGCCACGGCGCGCGCTACAACCGGGAGACGCTGGAGGTCCACTTCAAGGGCAAGAACATCGGCGAGGTCCTGGACATGCCGATCGAGGAGGCCGCGGAGTTCTTCGAGGCGGTCCCGGCGATCGCGCGGCACATGCAGACGCTGGTCGACGTCGGCCTGGGCTATGTGCGCCTGGGCCAGTCGGCGACCACGCTGTCCGGCGGTGAGGCGCAGCGGGTGAAGCTGGCCGCCGAGCTGAAGCGGCGGGCCACCGGCCGGACCGTCTACGTGCTGGACGAGCCGACCACCGGTCTGCACTTCGAGGACATCAACAAGCTGCTCGGCGTGTTGCAGCGGCTGGTGGACCAGGGCAACTCGGTGATCGTGATCGAGCACAACCTGGACGTCATCAAGACCGCGGACTGGATCGTCGACATGGGTCCGGAGGGCGGCCGGGGCGGCGGCCTGGTGGTGGCGCAGGGCACGCCGGAGGAGGTGGCGCAGGTGGCGGGCAGCCACACCGGCCGGTTCCTCGGGCCGATCCTCAGCGGCGGGGCGAACGCCGCGACGGCGGCGCTGACCGCGGCGCAGGAGCGCAAGCCGAAGGTCGCGAAGGCGATCGCGGCGGCGAAGAAGAGCAACGCGCCGGCGGCGACGGCTGCGGCCAAGAAGGCTGTGGCGGTGAAGAAGGCACCCGCGAAGAAGGCACCGGCCAAGAAGGCTGTGGCGAAGAAGTAACAGATCGCCGAGGAGCCCGCGCCGGCGGTCGCATGAGCGGCGCCGACGCGGGCTCCGGCGCGTCCGGCGGTTCGGGGACGACCCTGAGCGTGAACTCAGAACCCGGCGTGATGGACTACTCCCCATGTCTGAAGATCTCCAGGTCGAGGAGTCCGGTCCGGACCGCCGCTCCGTCATGAAGGCCGCCGCGCTGGTCGCGGTCCCCGTCGCCGGCGTCGGCACGGTCGCCGCATGTTCGAGCAGCTCCGGGAAGTCCTCCTCCAGCGGCGGCAGCAGTGGCAGCGGCGCCCCGCTGACCGTGCCTTCCTCCTCGGTGCCGGTCGGCGGCGGCTACGTCGACGCGGACAAGCTCGTGGTCGTCACCCAGCCGCAGGCCGGGACGTTCAAGGCGTTCAGCGCCGTGTGCACCCACCAGGGCTGCACCGTCAAGGACGTGGCGGACAACAAGATCCACTGCCCGTGCCACGGTTCGGTGTTCAGCGCCCAGGACGGCTCGGTGCTGGCCGGCCCGGCCTCCACGCCGCTGTCGTCGATGACCGCGACGGTGAGCGGGGCGAACGTCAGCGTCACCTCCACCGCCAAGAGCTGACGCGGCGCCCGCCGAAGAAATGCCCTGCGGCAGGGCCCCGATCAGGCGACTGGGCAAGCGGCGGGACGGCGCCGATATCCCAAGTGACCATGTCAGTCACTTGAAGGAGATCGTATGCTCATCCGTCGCTTGCGCGCCGCCGCGGCCGCGCTGGCCCTGTTCGCCGCCTCCATGCTCAGTACCATGCCGGCCACCGCCGACGCCGCGGACGTCGCCGACGCCCCGGACGTCGTGGGCACGGTGGGCGCCGTGGCCACCGACCCCGTGCAGACCACGCCGATGCAGCCCGCGTTCCCGGTGATGGTCGACACCTGCCGCGGCCACGGCGCCTACCTCGGCACCGGCCTGCACCGGGTCGGCGGCGGGCAGAACCTGGCCGTCATCGAGGTCTGCGGAGACGCGGCCAAGCACAGCGTCCGCAAGATCGTCGCCACCTACGTCAAGGTCGACGGCGCGCGGGCCGAGGGCCTGCGGCTGCACTGGCGCTGGGCCGACGCCGCCGGCACCGTGCGCGGCGGCGGGGACGACGACCGCGCCGCGTTCGGCCTCGACGCGCAGCGGGAGGTGTTCTTCACCTGGACCTACAACCACCCGGTGATCGCGCAGGACCCGGGCGCGCGGTGCGTGGTCGGGGTGCTGAGCCAGGCGATGACGCAGTACATCACCGAGCCGGTCTGCCCCTGACGGCGCCGCGGACTGCTCGGCGGCTCTGTCCGGCCCCCGTCCGGGACAGGTCCCGGCCCACGTCCCGGCCCACGTCTGAGCAGGCGCTCGCCACCACCCGCGCGGCCGGGGTTGTCCCCCCGGCCGCGTAGGCTTTCCCTGTGGCAGATCCGGCAACCTATCGCCCGAAGCCCGGTGAGATCCCCACCTCGCCCGGCGTCTACAAGTTCCGCGACCCGCACGGCCGGGTGATCTACGTCGGCAAGGCCAAGAACCTGCGTTCGCGGCTGACCAGCTACTTCCAGGACCTGGCGAACCTGCACGTCCGCACCCAGACCATGGTGACCACCGCCGCCGCGGTGGAGTGGACCGTCGTGGGCACCGAGGTCGAGGCGTTGCAGCTGGAATACACCTGGATCAAGCAGTTCGAGCCGCGGTTCAACGTCAAGTACCGGGACGACAAGTCCTATCCGTCGCTGGCGGTCACCGTCGCCGAGGAGTTCCCCCGCGCGCAGGTGATGCGCGGCCCCAAGCGGCCCGGCGTCCGCTACTTCGGCCCGTACTCCCACGCCTGGGCGATCCGCGAGACCCTGGACTCGCTGCTGCGCGTCTTCCCGATCCGCACCTGCTCCGCCGGGGTGTTCAAGCGCGCCACCCAGACCGGTCGGCCGTGCCTGCTCGGCTACATCGGCAAGTGTTCGGCGCCGTGCGTGGGCCGGGTCAGCCCGCAGGAGCACCGGGAGATCGTCGAGGACTTCGTGGCGTTCATGGCCGGGCGCACCGACCGGTTCATCAAAGGCCTCGAAGACGAGATGAAGACCGCTGCCAAGGAGCTGGAGTTCGAGAAGGCGGCGCGGCTGCGCGACGACCTGCAGGCGCTGCGGCAGTCCCTGGAGAAGAACGCGGTCGTGCTCGGCGACGGCACCGACGCCGACGTGATCGCGCTGGCCGAGGATCCGCTGGAGGCCGCGGTCCAGGTCTTCCACGTGCGCGGCGGACGGATCCGCGGGCAGCGCGGCTGGGTCGTGGACCGGGTCGAGGACGTCGACACCGCCGGACTGGTCGAGCACTTCCTCCAGCAGCTCTACGGCTCCGAGCAGGGCGAACCGGGCGTCGACACCGAGACCATCCCGCGCGAGATCCTGGTCCCGGAGCTGCCCGGCAGCGTCGAGGCCATAACCGAGTGGCTGACCACGCGCCGCGGCGCGAAGGTCGAGGTGCGGGTGCCGCGGCGCGGCGACAAGGCGGCGCTGATGGAGACCGTCGCGCAGAACGCCAAGCAGTCGCTGGCCCTGCACAAGACCCGGCGCGCCTCGGACCTCACCACGCGGTCGGTGGCGTTGCAGGAACTGGCCGACGCCCTGGGCATGGACCAGGCGCCGCTGCGCATCGAGTGCTTCGACATCTCGCACCTGCAGGGCACGAACGTGGTCGCGTCGATGGTCGTGTTCGAAGACGGGCTGCCGCGCAAGAGCGAGTACCGGCGGTTCACGATCAAGGGCACGGAGGAGGCCGGCGCGTCGAACGACGACGTGCGGTCGATGCACGAGGTCATCAGCCGCCGTTTCAAGGCGTATCTGAAGGAGCAAGAGGAAGCGAAGCTGGTCGACGACGCGGTGGCCAACGGAACGGTGAGCGGCGAACGGAAGAAGTTCGCTTATCCGCCGCAGCTGCTGGTGGTGGACGGCGGACAGCCGCAGGTCGCGGCGGCCGCCGCCGCGCTGGCCGACCTGGAGATCAGCGACGTGACGCTGATCGGCCTGGCCAAGCGGCTGGAGGAGGTGTGGCTGCCCGATGAGGACGACCCGATCCTGCTGCCGCGCAGCAGCGAGGGGCTCTACCTGCTCCAGCGGGTGCGGGACGAGGCACACCGCTTCGGGATCGCCTTCCACCGGCAGAAGCGCTCCAAGTCGATGGTCGCCAGCGCGCTGGACGACGTGCCGGGTCTGGGGGAAGTACGGCGGAAAGCCTTGTTGGCGCATTTCGGAACGTTGCGTAAATTGCGCGCGGCCTCGGTGGAGGAAATCTCTGAAGTGCCTGGTATCGGACCTGCGACGGCCCAGCAGATCCGTGGAGCCTTGGCGGAGCTTCCGGCAAGTCGTGCGGTTAACGCCGCCACAGGTGAGATCCTGGAGGGGGGAGAGAGTGAGACCGGGCCGGACGAGGAGTGATCGGGTGTGAGTGACGAGGACAGGCCGAGCGAGCGGGACGGCCGGGACGGTCAGGACGACGGCGCGCGCGAGGTGCGGGGCGCCGTCGACGGGACGGTCCGGCAGGCGGGTGCGGGTGCCGACGGTCCGGACCGCGCCGAGGTCGAGGACGTCCCGGACGCCCGGCATCGGCTGACCGCCGGCGGGTCCGGCGCCGCCGATCGGGGCGCCGTCGACAGCGGCGCGGCCGAGGGTGCCGGAGCCGGCGCCGACGCTGCCGCGGAGACCGTCGCGGACACCGAGAGCCCGCACGCCCCGGAACTGGTCATCATCACCGGCATGTCCGGCGCCGGGCGCTCCACCGCGGCCAAGGTCTTCGAGGACCTGGGGTGGTACGTCGTGGACAACCTGGCGCCCACCCTGATCGCGCCGATGGTGGACCTGGTGATGCGCGAGTCCGGCGGCACCGACCGGCTGGCGTTCGTGGTCGACGTGCGCGGCCGGGCCTTCTTCGACACCCTGCGCAGCACCCTGGACGAGCTGGACTCGGCCGGGCTGAACCACCGGATCGTGTTCCTGGAGTCCGACGACGACGTGCTGGTCCGCCGCTACGAGGGCGTGCGCCGCCCGCACCCGCTGCAAGGCGAGGGCCGGGTGCTGGACGGCATCGGCCGCGAGCGGGAGCTGCTGCGCGAGCTGCGCGGCGAAGCCGACCTGGTGATCGACACCTCGGCCCGCAACGTCCACGAGCTGCGCAACACCCTGGAGTCCGCCTTCGGCGACCCCGGCGAGGTCCCGCTGCGGGCGACGGTCATGAGCTTCGGCTTCAAATACGGCCTGCCCGTCGACGCCGACCTGGTCGCGGATGTACGGTTCTTGCCAAATCCCCACTGGGTCCCGGAACTCCGTCCGCGCACGGGTCAGGACCCTGAGGTCAGCGGCTACGTGCTGTCCCAGCACGGCGCCAAGGAGTTCCTCGACCGCTACGCGGAGGTTCTGAACATCGTCACCGAGGGATACCGCCGCGAGGGCAAGCGCTACCTGACCCTGGCCATCGGCTGCACCGGCGGCAAGCACCGCAGCGTCGCGATGTCCGAGCAGATCGCGGCCCGCCTGTCCGCCGAGGGCGTCGACACCGTGGTGGTGCACCGCGACATGGGCCGCGAGTGACGGCGGCCGATCGATCGGCCGGATTCGCGGGGGCGGTGCCGGGGCCCGGGGTCCCGGGGACCGGGCACGGTGAGACCAGTGGGACGGGTGAGCCGCGCGTGGGTGAGCCGCGCGCGGGGCGGTGGGACGACCCTGTGGTGAACAGGGTGCCGCAGGCTTATTTCGGGCAGTTCGGCGAGGCCGGTGAGGTCAGCGGGGTCGGCGAGGCCGGTCGGTTCGGCCAGTTCGGCGACTTCGGTCGGGTCGGCGAGCCGGGGATCGGCGGCGGGCAGCAGCTCGACGGTGCGGATCCGGTCGACGACGGCTATCCGAGCCCGGCGCCGCTGGACCGGTACCGGGCGGTGGCCGGTGCGCCACCGGTTTCGGACGCCGCCGCTGCATTGGATGCGTTTGCCGCGATGCCGCGTCTCGGCGAGCAGCATGGTGCTTCGGGCCAAGCGCACCAGGCGGCTGCGGTGCCGCGCGTCGGCGGGCAGCCGAGCACGGA
>JABFXP010000912.1 GCA_013361685.1 Catenulispora sp. | reverse complement strand
GGCGCGCAGCTGGCGCTGGCCGAGGCCTACCGCAACGTGGCCGCCACCGGCGCCCGGCCGCTGGCCGTCACCGACTGCCTGAACTTCGGCTCGCCGGAGGACCCGGACGTCATGTGGCAGTTCGCCGAGGCCTGCCGCGGCCTGGCCGACGCCTGTCTGGAGCTGGGCACCCCGGTCACCGGCGGCAACGTGTCGTTCTACAACCAGACCGGCGAGCTCAACATCCACCCGACCCCGGTGGTCGGCGTGCTCGGCGTGATCGACGACGTCGACCGCCGCACCCGGGTGGCCTTCGAGCGCGAGGGCGAGATCCTGCTGCTGCTGGGCGACACCCGCGACGAGTTCGGCGGCTCGGAGTGGGCGCACGAGGTGCACGGCCACCTCGGCGGCCTGCCCCCGCGCCTGGACCTGACCCGCGAACGCGTGCTGGCCGAGGTGCTGATCGCCGGCTCCCGCGACGGCATGCTGTCCGCGGCGCACGACCTGTCCGACGGCGGCCTGGCCCAGGCGGTCGTGGAGAGCTGCCTGCGCGGCGGCCACGGCGCCCGCCTGGTGCTGCCGGAGACCGACGCCGACGGGGCTGCGCTGGACCCGTTCGTCGCGCTGTTCTCCGAGTCCGCCGGCCGCGCGGTGGTGGCCGTGCCGCGCTCGGAGGAGCTGCGGTTCACGGACATGTGCGTGGCCCGCGGGCTGCCGGTGGCACGCGTGGGCGTGGTCGACGGCGACGCGCTGGAGGTGCAGGGCCAGTTCACGGTGCCGCTGGAGGAGCTGCGCACGGTGCACGCCGCGCCGTTCCGCAAGCTGTTCGGGCACTCGGTGGTGGACGCCTGAGCGGTAGACGCCTGGCGTAGGAAAATACGTAAGGAGACCCCTGCTGAGCAGGGGTCTCCTTACGGTAACGTCGCACCCTGATTCTCGTGGTCGGACCTGGCTCGAGCCCCGGGGAGGGCGTGTGCGTGCACAGCGACTGTCGGCCTTGGCGGTGGGGGCGCTGGCCGCGTTCGGAACCGTTCCGTGCGTCGCGGGAGCGGCGTCGGCCGCGAGCCCGGCTCCGGCTTCAGGCGTCACTTCGGCCGCGGCCGCGCCGAACGACGCGGCGACCGAGCTGGTCGTCGACTCGGCGGCCTCGAACTCCCTGTTCCACGGCGTCTCCGGCGTCTGGACCGCGTCCGGGCGGACGTTCCAGGTCGGCGGCAGCCAGACCTACGTCAGCTTCGCCGTGGACGGCATCCCCGGACCCGGCGGCTCGGCCCTGACGCTGTCGGGACGGCTCGCGGCGCCGTCCGGCGCCGGTCTCACGCCGGGCGCCACCTACTCCGGCTCCGACGTCCCGCAGCCGCCGATCTCGCTGCTGACCGGCGCCGGCTCCTGCGGCCCGCAAGAGTCCACGTTCAAGGTCGACCAGCTCACCGTCGGCGGCGGCACCGTCACCAGCGCCGAGATCGAGTTCACCGCGGACTGCGGCGCCCCGCTGCACGGCCTGCTCCGCTACCACGCCACCGGCCCCGCGCCGCCCGGCGCCCCGACCGGTGTGCCGATCGACGGCGTGCCCGGCGTCCCGGGCGGGACCGCCGGCCCGATCAGCTTCCAGCGCGACGGCGCGATCCTCGCCGATCCCGGCCCCGGCGCCGACGGCGTGCGGATCGCCGCCGCGCCCGCCGCGGACACCCGGGCCACCCTGCAGACCTGGAGCCCGCTCGGCTCCCGGCTCCTCGTCGCCGGAGATCAGGGCCTGGTCTCGGTCCGGCCGGACGGCAGCGCGCCGATCCCGATCGCGAACCCGTCCGCGAACACCGTGCCGGTCGAGGCCACGATCACCCCCGACGGCTCCACCGTCGTCTACGCCAACGGTGCCGTCTACGCCGCGGCCACCGACGGCAGCGGCGCCAAGGCGGCCGACCACCGGCTCCCGGTCCCGGGCCCGGACGGCGGCCCGGCCGGCACCACGCCGTTCCTGCACCCGCGGTTCACGCCGGACGGCGCGCTGCTGCTCACCGGCACCGACCAGGCGTATCAGCACCCGAGCCTGTACCGGTACACGAACGGCGCGACGAAGCTCGTCGTGGCGAACGCCGACTGGGGCACGCCGTCGGCGGACGGCACCCGCATCGCGTTCATCCGCGCCGACGCGGCCGGCGTCCGCCAGCTGTTCGTGGTCGGGGCCGACGGGACGTCCGGACTGACCCAGCTCACCCACGGCACGGACGACGTGTCCGAGCCCGCCTGGTCGCCGGACGGCACCTACCTGGCCTACTCGGACGACGCGTTCCACGAGGTCGTGGAGATCGACGCGCGCAGCGGCGCCCACGCCGGGTCGATCCCGAACGCGAGCTCCCCGGTCTGGACCCCTCCGGTCGTCGACTCGCACGTGGTCCGCGAGTGGGGCGCCGACCGGGTGTCCACCGCGGTCGCCGCGTCCCAGCTGAACTTCGCCGACCACGGCGCCGCCGACAAGCGCCGGGTCACCGCCGGCGCGGTGGTGCTGTCCCGCGGCGACACGTTCGCCGACGCCCTGGGCGGCTCGGCGCTGGCGGTCCGCAAGAACGCGCCGCTGCTGATCACCGGCACCGGCCAGCTGGACCCGGCCGTCAAGGCCGAGATCCGCCGCGTGCTCCCACCCGGCGGGACGGTGTACCTGCTCGGCGGCACCGCAGCCCTGTCCCCGGCGGTGGCCTCGGCGCTGTCCGGCTACCACGTGGTGCGGCTGGCCGGCGAGGACCGCTATGCGACCGCCGTGAACATCGCCCAGCAGATCAGCGCGAACCCGCACGCCGTGCTGGTCGCGACCGGCGACGACTTCCCGGACGCCCTGGCCGCCGGCGCCGTCGGCGAACCGGTGCTGCTGACCAGCGGCACCGCGATGCCCAAGGCGACCGCGGCGTACCTGAACACGCTGAACCCGAACCCGTCGGCGGCCGGCGGCACCGAGATCGTCACCGTCGGCGGCCCCGGCGCCACCGCCCTCCACACCGCCTACCTGGCAGGCCGGATCCCGTCCTGGCCGAAGCACCTCACCGACCTGAAGCTGACCGGCGCCGACCGCTACGCCACCGCACTGCTGGTCGCCAAGACCTTCTTCGCCGGCGACCGCGACGCCGCCGTGGCCACCGGCGACACCTGGCCCGACGCCCTCTCCGGCGGCGCCATGGTCGGCCACCGCGGCGGCCCGCTCCTGCTCACCGCCCCCACCGGCATCACTCCGGACGTCCTCACCTACCTCGGCAACCAGTCCGCGAGCCTGTTCGCCCTGCACCTGCTCGGCGGCCCCGCCGCCCTGCCCGACGCGATCGCGCACGAGGCCGCCGCAGCCATCGGCGTGCCGGGGCACGTGGTGCTCGGCGCGCTCACCCCCGGCGGCCCGTACCCGCTCGCGGGAACGGTGCCGAAGGCGGCGACGACGGGCGGAGCGGGGAAGGCGCCCGGCCTGGTCGGGGCTGACGATACGAGTTGGGCGGCGATTCCGGTGACGGTGACGAGCGAGGACTGAGTCCGGAATCCGGGATCAGGGCTCGGCTGCTTCACGGACCTCTTCAACCGGGTCGTTCCGAAGCTTCTCCAGGAGCTCCGCGGCGGCCTTCCGGTGGAATCCCTGGAGGGCGTAGGCAAGAACCTCGCGGACCGCCGGATCGGGATGGTCCGCGAGGTGCGCCACCCGGAACACGTCGCCTTGCCGTCGCCCCCGGAGGCTCTCCAACAGGGTGATGATCTCCGGGACGTAGTCGGCGGCGGCCAGCTTGGCCAGCACCTCCTGCCGCGGCGTGATGCCGTCCCTGTTGTAGTCCGTCGACCGGCTGCGCAACTTGGCCACTCCGTACTCGCCCGGGCTCAGACAACCGGGGCAGGGGCACGGACGCCGCAGATGCGCGTTCGGCATATAGCGCCAACCGACAGGGCGCCGCAGAGACCTAATACGGCGAATCTCTTTAGCGCTCACTCCACGCGGAAGGAGTGCAGTAGATCCCCAGCCGCGGATCCTCACCGCGCGATCGGCTCACTCGTGACAAACCGGAGCGACGGATGCGTGCCGCGTTCTTCTCCGGCGTCATATGTACGAACAAGGCCATAGTGCGAACACGGTAGGCCTATGGGTCCCGGTCAGTCACTCACATTGTTGTACCGGTAAGGCTCATACGTCCCGAACCCGCCGTAGTACGGATACGGAATCACGTGGTGCAGCGTCCCTTGCGGGCACAGTTCGAAGCCCACATAAGAGTTGTGTGCATAGTCGGCCCAGCGGTCGAACAAGATCACGTGGCCGGTGGCGACATCAGTGTTCAGCAGCACATCGCCGGCGCGCAGATCCTCTTTGGGGATCTGGTGGGCGATCTGGGGCATCGTCGAAGTCACCATCGAGTCCCGCAGGCCCCAGCACATGGAGACGAAGCCGGAGCAGTCGGTGCGGTAGCCCTCGTGCCAGTAGCCCTGGTTGTACGGAACGCGCTGGGCGACCCAGTGCTCGGCGCGGGCCAGGATCTGGCGGCGGAAGCGGCCCAGGGTGCCCAGGGCGGTCTCGGAGAGGTCGCGGGGCTCGGCGGGATGCCAGAGGCCGGAGTCGCCGGGGGGTGCCGCGCCGGCCGGGACGCCGATGTGGGCGGCTTCGGGCATGGTCGCCGCGTACGGCTCGGTGTCGCCGATCGCTGCGGCGACGGCGTTGTAGGCCGGGCCGGCGCCGGCGC
>JABFXP010000889.1 GCA_013361685.1 Catenulispora sp. | reverse complement strand
GCAGCGTGCGCGGCGCCGCGGCATCGGTGGCCACGAGCCAGTCCAGCACCGCGTGGCACACCGCGGCGCGGCCGCCGGGCAGCACCGTGCTGGGCGCGGCCGGGCCCGGCGTCGCCATCGTCAGGCGTCGATCCGGGACCGGTCCAGGACCGCGGCGGAGTTGATGATGAACTCGCGGCGGGGCGCCACGTCGTTGCCCATCAGCAGGTCGAAGGCCTTGTCGGCGGACTCGGCGTCGGCCACGGTGATCCGGCGCAGGGTGCGGTGCCGCGGATCCATCGTGGTCTCGGCCAGCTGGTCGGCGTCCATCTCGCCCAGACCCTTGTAGCGCTGGATCGGCTCCTTGATCCGCTTGCCCTTCTTCAGCAGCTCGGCGACGGTGCGCTTCATCTCGTTGTCGGAGTAGGTGTAGATGAACTCGTTCTTCGCCCGGCCCGCGCCGATCACCTCGATCCGGTGCAGCGGCGGCACCGCGGCGTAGACGCGGCCGGCCTCCAGCATCGGGCGCATGTAGCGGTGGAACAGGGTGAGCAGCAGGCAGCGGATGTGCGAGCCGTCGACGTCGGCGTCGGCCATCAGGATCACCTTGCCGTAGCGGGCCTGGTCCAGGTCGAACGACCGCCCGGAGCCGGCCCCGACCACCTGGATGATGGCCGCGCACTCGGCGTTCTTCAGCATGTCCGCGATGGAGGACTTCTGGACGTTGAGGATCTTGCCGCGGATCGGCAGCAGCGCCTGGAACTCGGAGTTGCGCGCCGCCTTGGCCGAGCCCATCGCCGAGTCGCCCTCGATGATGAACATCTCCGAGCGGTCCACGTCGTCGCTGCGGCAGTCGGCGAGCTTGGCCGGCAGCGCCGAGGTCTCCAGCGCGTTCTTCCGGCGCTGCGCCTCCTTGTGCTGGCGCGCGGTGATCCGGGTGCGGGCGGCGCCGGCGATCTTCTCCAGCACGGCCCGGGCCATCGGCTTGTCGTTGCGCTTGGCCGAGGTCAGGAACTCCTTGAAGGAGTTCTCCACCACGCGGGCCACGATCCGGTTCGCCGCCGGGGTGCCCAGCACCTCCTTGGTCTGGCCCTCGAACTGCGGCTCGGCCAGCCGCACGGTGACCACCACGGTCAGCCCCTCGAAGACGTCCTCGCGGATCACGTCGTCGTCGCTGACCCGCAGCAGCTTGGTCGCGCGCAGCTGCTCGTTGGCCGCCTTGAGCAGGCCCTTGCCGAAGCCGACGAGGTGGGTGCCGCCCTTGGGGGTGGCGATGATGTTCACGAACGAGCGGACCACGGTGTCGTAGTCGGTGCCCCAGCGCAGCGCCACGTCCACGGACAGCTCGCGCTCGACGTCGGCCGGGGTCATGTGGCCCTGCTCGTCGAGCACCGGGACGGTCTCGGTGAACTTGCCCGAGCCGGTGAAGCGCAGGGTGTCGGTGATCGGCCGGTCCGGGGCCAGGAACTCCACGAACTCCGAGATGCCGCCGGCGTAGGAGAAGACCTCCTCCTCGTGACCTCCGTCACGTTCGTCGACGACGACGATGGTCAGCCCCGGGACCAGGAACGCGGTCTGCCGGGCGCGGGCGTGCAGGTCCTCCAGGACGAACTCGGCGTCCTTGAGGAAGATCTGCTTGTCCGGCCAGAACCGGGTGCGGGTGCCGGTCTGCGCGGCGCCCTTGGCCCGGGACACCCGGCCCACCTTGCGCAGCCCGGACTCGGGCTTGAACTTGGAGTCCGGGCCGTCGCCGGCGAAGACGCCGGGCACGCCGCGCTGGAAGGACATGGTGTGGATCGAGCCCCGGTCCACCTCGATGTCGACCCGCGAGCTCAGCGCGTTCACCACCGAGGCGCCGACGCCGTGCAGACCGCCGGAGGCCGCGTAGGAGCCGCCCCCGAACTTGCCGCCGGCGTGCAGCTTGGTCATCACGACCTCGACGCCGGACAGGCCGGTCTTGGGCTCCACGTCCACCGGGATGCCCCGGCCGTTGTCCCTGACCTCGGCCGAGCCGTCCTTGTGCAGGATGATCTCGATCCGGTCGCCGAACCCGGCCAGCGCCTCGTCGACCGAGTTGTCGATGATCTCCCACAGGCAGTGCATGAGCCCGCGGCCGTCGTTCGACCCGATGTACATGCCCGGCCGCTTGCGGACCGCGTCGAGACCCTCGAGGACAAGGAGGTGCCGCGCGGTGTAGGAGCCGTCCCTGTCGGCGGACGGCGCGGGCCTGCCTTGCGCGCTCACGTGGGCCTTCCTTTCACTCGAACACAATTTCGTACCAATGGTAGCGACGGCAGGGCCAGCGTACCGGGCACCTCCCCCCGGCGAGTCCATGTGACCGGCACAACACACTGATGAGCGGACGGGCCCGGAACCGCTACGCTGGGTACCGCCCCCGATACCCAATGTTCAGTTTCCTGAGGATCAGGGCCCTTTCCCCGTACGCTGTCAGCGAACGTGACGCTTTCGACGCCGAATCACTAGCGCGGGAACACGGAACGCCTGCTTTGATGTTGTTCCGGGTACCAAGAAGAAAGCAGGTGCGACGTGACCACTGCAGTCCTGACTGAGACTGAGCCGCTGAAGGCCTCCGACCGCTGCGACCGCTGCGGTGCCGCTGCTTACGTGCGCGTCGTCCTGGGTGGCGGCGAGCTTCTGTTCTGCGCTCACCACGGCAAGAAGTACAACGAGGGCCTTGCCAAGGTCGCCATCGAGATACACGACTACTCGGACCAGCTGAACGAAGTGCCGAAGGTCGCCGCCGACGACGAGCGGTGAACCACGGCTGGAGATAGTTCCTTAAGCACGCTAGCGACTGAGCGTCATGTAACGACTACTGCTGCTGCTGAACTTGCCGGAGGCCCCGGCTCCGTACGGAGCCGGGGCTTTCGCGTTCCCGGCGGCGTGAGACCGACGTCACAACAGCTCCGGCCGAGCGCGGCCCCACGCCGAAGCGGCGGCCACCTCATCGAGGTGGCCGCCGCTCTCGTCTTGCCGATCGCGCCGGTCGCGCCGACCGCTACAGTCGCGCGGCGACCAGCGCTGAACCGCTAGTCCAGGTAGTCCCGCAGCACCTGCGACCGCGACGGGTGCCGCAGCTTCGACATGGTCTTGGACTCGATCTGCCGGATCCGCTCCCGCGTGACCCCGTAGACCTTGCCGATCTCGTCGAGCGTCTTCGGCTGGCCGTCGGTCAGGCCGAAGCGCATCGAGACCACGCCGGCCTCCCGCTCGCTGAGCGTGTCGAGCACCGAGTGCAGCTGTTCCTGCAGCAGGGTGAACGACACCGCGTCGGCGGGCACCACGGCCTCGCTGTCCTCGATCAGGTCGCCGAACTCGCTGTCGCCGTCCTCGCCGAGCGGAGTGTGCAGGGAGATCGGCTCGCGGCCGTACTTCTGGACCTCGACGACCTTCTCGGGCGTCATGTCCAGCTCCTTGGCCAGCTCCTCCGGGGTGGGCTCGCGGCCCAGGTCCTGGAGCATCTGGCGCTGGACGCGGGCCAGCTTGTTGATGACCTCGACCATGTGGACCGGGATCCGGATGGTCCGGGCCTGGTCGGCCATGGCGCGGGTGATGGCCTGACGGATCCACCACGTCGCGTAGGTCGAGAACTTGTAACCCTTGGTGTAGTCGAACTTCTCCACCGCGCGGATCAGACCCAGGTTGCCCTCCTGGATCAGGTCCAGGAAGAGCATGCCGCGGCCGGTGTAGCGCTTGGCCAGCGAGACCACCAGGCGGAGGTTGGCCTCCAGCAGGTGGTTCTTGGCCCGGCGCCCGTCCTCGGCGATGATGTCGAGTTCGCGGCGGAAGTCCGGGGCCAGCGGCTCGTCGGCGTTGAGCTTCTCCTCGGCGAACAGGCCGGCCTCGATCCGCTTGGCGAGTTCGACCTCCTGCTCGGCGTTGAGCAGCGGGACCTTGCCGATCTGCTTCAGGTAGTCCTTGACCGGGTCGGCGGTGGCGCCGGCGGAGGCGACCTGCTGGGCCGGGGCGTCGTCCTCGTCGTCGGAGAGGACGAACCCCTCCTCCTTGTCCGCGGTCGCGGCACCCTCGGCCTCGGCCGACTCCTCGCCGTCGTCGCCGTCCTCGCCGGGGACGATCTCCGGGCCGTCCTCGTCCTCGAGGTCCAGCTCCAGATCGATGTCCTCCTCGATCTCGGCGTCCTCGCCGTCCTCGTCCTCGCCCTTCTTGCCGCCGGGGGCGGCCTTCTTGGCGGGGGCGGCCTTCTTGCCCGCGGCCTTCTTCGCCGGGCCCTTCTCGGCGTCGGCGCCGTCGGCGGCGTCGGCGGGCTTGGCCGCGACCTTCTTGGCCGCGACCTTCTTCGCCGCGGGCTTGGCGGCGGCGGCCTTGGCCGTCTCGCTCTCGTCCTCGGCGCCGTCGGCACCCGCCGGAGCGGGCTTGACCACAGCCTTCTTGGCCGTGGCCGGCTTGGCGGCGGCGGTGGTCGTCTTCTTGGCCGCGGTCTTGGCGGCCGCGGCGACCCGCTTGCGGGCGACCCCGGCCGACTGGGCGGCGTTGACGGTCAGGTCAACGCCCTCTTCATGGAGGACGGTGGTCAGGGCCCGCATGACGCTCTTGGCCTTGGCCATGGGGATGTCCGCCTCTTCGAAGGCTTGCCGCACCTCGTCTGCGGCGATGTGTCCCTGCGCCCTGCCCCGCTCGATGAGCGCCACGAGGTGGGCGGACTCGGCGATCTCGGCGGGCAGTGGACGGGAAGTGCTG
>JABFXP010000303.1 GCA_013361685.1 Catenulispora sp. | reverse complement strand
TGGCTCGCCGGCGCGGGCGTGCGCCGCGTGGTGCTGCCCAGCCGGTCCGCCGTCGCGACGCAGGCCGCCGGGGCGCTGGCCGCCCTGGCCGGTTCCGGGACCGAGGTCACCCTCGTCCGCTGCGACGTGGCCGACCGCGAGGAGGCCGGGGCGCTGTTGGGCTGGATCGGCGCCGACGGCCCGCCGCTGACCACCGTCGTGCACGCCGCGAACGCCGTCGATCTCACCATGCTCGACGACACCGGTCTCGGCGATCTGCAGAAGGCGCTCGGTGCCAAGGCCGCCGGCGCCGTGAGTCTGGACGAGCTGACCGCGGATTCCGACGTCGACAAGTTCGTGCTCTTCTCCTCGATCGCCGCCACGTGGGGCAGCGCCGAGCACGCCGCCTACGCCGCCGGCAACGCCTTCGTCGACGCGCTGGCCGTCAACCGGCGTCAGCGCGGACTGCCCGCGACGTCCGTGGCGTGGGGTGTGTGGGACACGCAGGGCTGGTCCACTTCGGGCGCCGAGCTGCCCGACGGTCCCGGCATCGTCACCCCGGCGCGGCTCGCCCGGCAGGGCATGGCGTTCCTCACGCCCGAGCCCGCGCTGACCGCGCTCGGTCAGGCCGTCGCCGACGACGAGGCGTTCCTCGCGGTGGCGGACGTGGACTGGTCCCGCTTCGTCCCGGTGTTCAGCGCCAAGCGGGACTGCCCGCTGCTGGACGAACTCGCCGACAAGCGCGCCGCCGCGGCGGCCGATGCGGACTCCGACGAGATCGAGGACACCGGGCAGGCGGCCGAGCTGGTCCGGCGGCTGACCGGCCTGCCGCAGGCCGACCAGGAGCGGATGCTCGCCGATCTGGTCTGCACGCACGCCGCCGCCGTCCTGGGCCACGCCTCGGCCCGGGACGTCCCGGCCCATCTGGTCTTCCGCGACATGGGCTTCGACTCCCTCACCGCGGTGGAGCTGCGCAACCGGCTGTCCGCCGCCACCGGCCACAAGCTCCCCTCCACAGCGGTGTTCGACTACCCGACCCCGGCGGTCATGGCCGAATACCTGCGCGGCGAGCTCTGCGGCGCCTCCGGCGGCGGTTATCTCCCGGCTCTAGAGGAACTCGAGCGTCTCGCGTCCACCCTCGCGTCTAATGCCCGCGACGACGACGAGGCCCGGACCCGGATCGCCGGCCGGCTCCAGGCGCTGCTGGACCGGTTCCAGGCCCCCGCCGAGGACGGCCGTGCCCTGCGCGACCTGGAGGCCATGAGCGCCGCGGAGATGTTCGACCTCGTCGAGGACGAGTTGAACGCCGACTTCGACTGACTCGACCGGCTCGACCGACTCGACTGATTCGACCGACGAAGTGAACCGACGTGCAGCAGCTGGCAGTAGTGGACAACCAAACGTGGCGGACCGGTCAGAGGGTGTGACTTGATGGAGAACGAGGAACGCCTGCTCGATTACCTCAAGCAGGTCACCGGCAAGCTGCGGGCGACCCGGGAGCAGCTGCGCGAGGCCCGCTCCCGGGGCCGGGAGCCGATCGCGATCGTCGGCATGGGCTGCCGGTTCCCCGGCGGCGTCGGCAGCCCCGAACAGCTGTGGGACCTGGTGGCCTCCGGCGGCGACGCGGTCTCCGGCTTCCCGGTGGACCGCGGCTGGGACATGTCGAGCCTGTTCGATCCGGACCCTGACAACCCCGGCACCTCCTACGTCCGCGAAGGCGGCTTCCTGCACGCCGCCGCCCGGTTCGACGCGGAGTTCTTCGGCATCAGCCCGCGCGAGGCCATCGCGATGGACCCGCAACAGCGGCTGCTGCTGGAGACGTCCTGGGAGGCGCTGGAGCGGGCCGGCGTCGACCCGTTCTCGCTGCGGGGATCGCTGACCGGCGTGTTCGTCGGCGGTGCGCCCTCCGGATACATCGAGCAGGCGATCCACGCCGAGGGCGCCGAGAACCACCTCATCACCGGCAGCGCCATCAGCGTCCTGTCCGGCCGCATCTCCTACACCCTGGGCCTGGAGGGCCCGGCGGTCACCGTCGACACCGCCTGCTCCTCCTCCCTGGTCGCCCTGCACCTCGCCTGCCAGGCGCTGCGCACCGGCGAATGCGGGCTGGCGCTCGCCGGCGGCGTCATGGTGATGGCCAACCCGGCCGAGTTCATCGGCTTCTCGCGGCAGAAGGCGCTCGCCGCCGACGGCCGGTGCAAGGCGTTCGCCGACGACGCCGACGGCATGGGCATCGCCGAGGGCGCCGGCATGATCGTGCTGGAGCGGCTGGCCGACGCCCGGCGCAACGGCCACGAGGTGCTGGCGGTCGTCCGGGGCAGCGCCATCAACCAGGACGGCGCGTCCAACGGCCTCACCGCCCCGAACGGCCCCTCGCAGCAGCGCGTGATCCGCGCCGCCCTGGAGAACGCGCGCTTGTCCAGCCTGGACGTCGACGCGGTCGAGGCGCACGGCACCGGCACCACCCTCGGCGACCCGATCGAGGCCCAGGCGCTCATCGCCACCTACGGCCGGGACCGCACCCCGGACAAGCCGCTGTGGATCGGCTCGCTGAAGTCGAACATCGGCCACGCGCAGCAGGCCGCGGGCATCGGCGGCGTCATGAAGATGGTGCTGGCGCTGCGGAACGGGCTGCTGCCCGCGACGCTCTTCGCCGAGACGCCGTCCACCCACATCGACTGGTCCGGCGACACGGTCCGGCTGCTCAGCCGGGCCCGGCCGTGGCCGGCCGGCGAGCAGCCGCGCCGAGCGGGCGTGTCGGCGTTCGGACTCAGCGGCACCAACGCGCACATCATCGTCGAGGAGGCCCCGGCCGTCGCGGAGGGCGGCCCGAAGCCGGTCGACGAGGACGGCGCCGAGATCGAGGCCGCCGAAGCCGTCGAAGAGCAGGCCGCCCCGAAGGTGTTGTCGGGTTCTGCGATCCACGCCTGGCCGGTGGCCGGCCGCACCGCGGCCGGACTGGCCGCGCAGGCCGGACGGCTGCGGGAGTTCGCCCTCGCCCGGCCCGAGCTGAGCCCGGCGGACGTCGGCTGGTCGCTGGCCACGACACGCTCGGCGTTCGAACACCGCGCGGTCGTGACCGGCACGGCGCGCGAGGCGCTGAACGCGGGGCTGGCGGCGGTGGCCACCGGCCAGCCGGGCGCCGGCGTGACCACCGGCGCGGTGCCGGCCGCGGGCGTCGGACGCCGGGTGTTCGTGTTCCCCGGACAGGGCAGCCAGTGGATCGGCATGGGCCGGGAGCTGCTGGAGACGTCCCCGGTCTTCGCCGCGCGGTTCGCCGAATGCGCCGAAGCGCTGGCGCCGTACATCGACTGGTCCCTCTACGGCGCCCTCGATCAGCACCTCGAAACCGCGGACACGGTCCAGCCGGTGCTGTGGGCGATGATGGTCTCGCTCGCGGCGGTCTGGGAGGCGGCAGGCGTCCGGCCGGACGCGGTGGTCGGCCACTCCCAGGGCGAGATCGCCGCCGCCGCCGTCGCCGGGATGCTGAGCCTGGACGACGCGGCCAAGGTCGTCGCGCTGCGGTCGCAGGCGCTCAAGCCCTTGGCCGGCAAGGGCGGGATGCTCTCGATCGCCGAGTCCGCCGACAAGGTCCGGACCCGTCTGACCCCCTATGGCGACCGCGTCTCCATCGCGGCGGTAAACGGACCGGCGGCCACGGTCGTCTCCGGCCAGCCCGAGGCCCTGCAAGAACTCTGCGACACCTGCAAGTCCGAGGACGTCAGGGCTCGCATCATCCCGGTCGACTACGCGTCCCACTGTGCGCAGATCGACGAACTGGAGAGCGAGATCAAGCGCGTCCTGGCGGACATCACGCCGGTGGCCGGCCGCGTCCCGATGCTCTCCGCGATGAGCGGCGCGTGGCTCGACGGGCCCGAACTCGACGCCGACTACTGGTACGCCTCGCTGCGTTCCCCGGTCGAGTTCGACCGCGCCGTCCGCACCCTCGCGACGAGCGAATACCAGGTCTTCATCGAGACCTCGGCGCATCCGGTGCTCACCGGCGCCATCGGCGACTCGCTGGAGGCCGTCGCCCGGCAGACCGTGCTGCCGCCGCCGATCGTCACCGGCACCCTGCGCCGCGACGAGGGCGGCCCGGCCCGCCTGCTGGCGTCGCTGGCCGAGGCGCACGTCCACGGCGTGGACGTGGACTGGACCGCGGTGCTCGAACCGGGCCGGCGGATCGGACTGCCGACCTACGCCTTCCAGCACGAGCACTTCTGGCCCCCGGCACCGCCCTCCCACGCCGAGGACGGCGCCTTCTGGACGGCGGTCGACAACGGCGAGTTCCGCGACCTGGCCGACAGCCTGGGCCTGGACGGCACCGCCCTCGACGAGGTGCTGGCCGCCTGGCGCAGCCGCGGCCGCGCCGACTCCGAGATCGCCGACTGGCGGTACCGCATCACCTGGGCACCGGTCCCGGACCCCGCCGCGACGGTGCTGGAGGGCACCTGGCTCGTCGTGGTCCCGGAGGGCGCCGAACACGAAGCACTGGCCGGGAACTGCGTCAGGGCCCTGACGGACAAGGGCGCCGACCCGCTGATCCTCGGTGTCGCGCCGGAGGAGCTCAGCAGGCCGCTGCTGGCCGGCCGCATCAGCCAGGCGCTCGCCGAAGCCGGCGGTGCGGGCGGCCGCGCCGATGCCGACGCGCGCCTCAACGCGCCGACCGGCCCAGGCTCGGCCGATCCGGCCACGGACTCC
>JABFXP010000341.1 GCA_013361685.1 Catenulispora sp. | reverse complement strand
TCTTCCTGCTGGTGCCGAACGCCGTCGTGGTGTGGATGTCGTTCAACAAGCCCTCGGGCAAGTACAACGTGAAATGGGAGAAGTTCTCCCTCGACGCGTGGAAGAACCCGCTGAACGACGGTGTGCTGCACGATCCGCTGATGCTGTCGCTGGAGATCGCGCTGCTGTCCACGCTGGTCGCCACCACCCTGGGGACGATGATCGCCTTCGCGATCGTGCGGCACAAGTTCAAGGGCCGCGGGTTCGTCAACAGCATGCTGTTCCTGCCGATGGCGGCGCCCGAGATCGTCATGGGCACCACGCTGCTGGCGCTGTTCCTGAACACGTTCGGAGTGGACTTCCTCGGCTTCAAGTCGATCTTGATCGCGCACATCATGTTCTGCATCAGCTATGTGGTGATCACCGTGAAGTCCCGGCTGAACGGTATGGACCCGATGCTGGAGAAGGCCGCGCAGGACTTGTACGCCACGCCGTGGCAGACGTTCTGGCGGGTGACGTTCCCGCTGGTGGCTCCGGGCATCGGGGCCGCGGCGCTGTTGTCGTTCGCGTTGTCCTTCGACGATTTCATCATCACGCAGATGACCGCGGGCTCGTCGGTCACGTTCCCGTACTGGATCTGGAACGCGGTGCAGAAGGGCATCCCGCCGCAGGTGAACGTCATCGGCTCGCTGATGCTGATCATCACCCTGGCCGGGATCGCGGTCGCCGAGGTTCCGAAGTGGCTGAAGGCTTCCAAGAGCCGCTAAACGTTTCTCAGTAGTTAGAATCGGTATAAATTCACCGTGGGGGCGCCGTAGGTCGGCGCCCCCGCACTCTTTTCGAGAGGGTGCCGCTGCACCATGAAATACGACCATCTGTTGGCCGACGCCTCCACGACGCCCTTCTGGCTCGACACGAAAGACCGTCCCGGGGCTCTGGACGCGTTGGCCGGCTGTGTCACCGCCGACCTGGTCGTGGTCGGCGGCGGCTACTCGGGACTGTGGACCGCGTTGCTCGCCAAGGAACGGGATCCGGGGCGCGAGGTGGTGCTGCTGGAGGCGAACCGGATCGGCTGGGCGGCCTCCGGGCGCAACGGCGGGTTCTGCTCCTCCTCGCTGACCCACGGCTCCGACAACGGCCGGTCGCGCTGGCCCGACGAGATGGACACCTTGGAGCGGCTCGGGCGGGAGAACCTCGAGGAGATCGAGGCGACCTTGCAGCGGTACGGCATCGACTGCGACTGGCGGCGTACCGGGGAGCTCGCGGTGGCCACCGCCGAATGGCAGGCCGAGGACCTGGCTGCGGCGCCGACGTCGGAGGACGTGGTGTTCCTGGACCGCGAAGCGGTGCAGGCCGAGGTGGCGTCGCCGACGTACCACGCCGGACTGTGGGACAAGAAGGGCTGCGCGATCGTCGATCCGGCGCGGCTGGCGTTCGGGCTGCGCGAGGCGTGCCTGCGGCTGGGCGTGCGCATCTACGAGAAGTCACCCGTGTCGCTGCTGGAGCGCGAGGGCACGCAGCTGCGGGTCGGCACCGACCACGGCGTCGTGGTGGCGCCGAAGGTGGCGCTGGCGACGAACGTGTTCCCCAATCTGCTCAAGCGGGTCCGGCCGTTCATCGTCCCGGTCTACGACTACGCGCTGATGACCGAGCCGCTGTCGAAGGAGCAGCTGAAAGCGGTCGGCTGGGCCGGCCGCCAAGGCATCGGCGACTCGGCGAACCACTTCCACTACTACCGCCTGTCGGCCGACGACCGGATCCTGTGGGGCGGCTACGACGCGGTGTACCACTTCGGCTCGAAGATCTCGTCCAAGCTGGATCAGCGACCGGAGACCTTCGACAAGCTCGCCGGGCACTTCTTCGAGACGTTCCCGCAGCTGGACGGGCTGACGTTCACGCACAAGTGGGGCGGCGTCATCGACACCTGCTCGCGGTTCTGCGCGTTCTTCGGCACCGCCTACGACGGCGCGGTGTCCTACGCCGTCGGCTACACCGGGCTCGGCGTCGGCGCGACCCGCTTCGGCGCGAATGTGATGCTGGACCTGCTGGCGGGGGAGCCGACCGAGCGCACGGAGCTGGAGATGGTGCGCAGCAAGCCGGTGCCCTTCCCGCCGGAGCCGGTCCGCTGGTTCGGGATCACGGCGACGAACAAGGCGCTGGGGCGTGCCGACCGCAACGGTGGGAAGCGGAATCTGTGGTTGCGGACGCTGGACCGGTTCGGCATGGGGTTCGATTCGTAGGCCGCGGTTTCAGCCTGTCAGCCCTTCTTGCCGAACGCCTGACACCCTGCTCGTTGTCGCATCCATCCGGCGGTCGCAGACTCATGAGTAACGTCAGACTCCATCCCGCCTCCGCCTAAGGAACGCCATGACAAAGCACGTCACCCACTGGATCGACGGCCGCGCATGGGAGGGCGCCGCACAGCGCCACGGCGATCTCCACGACCCGGCCACCGGCGCCGTCACCGGCACGGTGGACTTCGCCTCCGTCAACGAGGTCGACGACGCGGTCTCCGCCGCGGCGGCCGCGTTCCCGGGATGGCGCGCGGCGTCGATCGCCAAGCGCACCACGGTGCTGTTCGCGTTCCGCGAGCTGTTGAACCGGCACAAGGACGAACTCGCCGCGCTGATCGTCTCCGAGCACGGCAAGGTGCACTCGGACGCGCTCGGCGAGGTGGCACGCGGCCTGGAGGTCGTGGAGTTCGCCTGCGGGATCGGCAGCATCCTCAAGGGCGGCTTCAGCGAGTCCGCCTCCACCGGCGTCGAGGTCTACTCACTGCACCAGCCGCTGGGGCCGGTGGCGATCATCTCGCCGTTCAACTTCCCGGCCATGGTGCCGATGTGGTTCTTCCCGATCGCGATCGCGGCCGGGAACACCGTGGTCCTCAAGCCGTCGGAGAAGGACCCCTCCGCCTCGCTGTTCCTGGCCGACCTGTGGAAGCGGGCCGGGCTGCCGGACGGCGTGTTCAACGTCGTGCACGGCGACAAGGTGGCGGTGGACCGGCTGCTGGAGCACCCGGACGTGCAGGCCGTGTCGTTCGTCGGCTCCACGCCGATCGCGCGCTACGTCTACGAGAACGGCACCCGCTACGGCAAGCGCGTGCAGGCCCTGGGCGGCGCGAAGAACCACATGGTGGTGCTGCCGGACGCGGACCTGGACCTGGCCGCCGACGCCGCGGTCTCGGCCGGCTTCGGCGCCGCCGGCGAGCGCTGCATGGCGGTCTCGGTGCTGGTCGCCGTGGACCCGATCGGCGACGAGCTGGTCGCGAAGATCACCGAGCGGATGGCCACCCTGAAGGTGGGCCCGGGCTGCCTGCCGGACTCCGAGATGGGCCCCCTGGTCACCGGCGCGCACCGGGACAAGGTCACCGGCTACCTGGACGCGGGCCTGACCGCCGGCGCCGACCTGGTGGTGGACGGCCGCAAGCACGCGATCGGCGGCGCCGAGTCCGGCATCGACACCACCGGCGGCTTCTGGCTCGGCCCGACGCTGTTCGACAAGGTCACCCCGTCGATGAGCATCTACACCGACGAGATCTTCGGCCCGGTCCTGTCCGTGGTCCGCGCCGCCACCTACGACGACGCCCTGACACTGGTGAACAACAACCCCTACGGCAACGGCGTGGCGGTGTTCACCAACGACGGCGGCGCCGCGACGAAGTTCCGCGACCAGGTCGAGGTCGGCATGGTCGGCGTGAACGTGCCGATCCCGGTCCCGGTCGCCTACCACTCCTTCGGCGGCTGGAAGGCGTCGCTGTTCGGCGACAGCCATGCCTACGGCCCGCATGGCGTGCACTTCTTCACTCGGACGAAGGCTGTGACGCAGCGCTGGTTGGATCCGAGCCACGGGGGAGTGAACCTCGGCTTCCCGACCAACGCGTAATTCGCCAGATGTCGGCTTCCGCGTGATCATCGCCCGGAAGCCGACGCTGTCAGCGCGGTTCAGCCGGTTGCCGCTTGACCTGAGGTGCCGATGCCGGGGCCAGCCGGGTGGTGGACTTTGACAGCCGCAGCTTCGGGGACCGCCTTCAACTCGACTGACAGAACCAGGCCGAGCGCAACCGCGATGCGTTCCAAAACGGGCAGCGTAGGGGTGGTTCCGCCGGCTTCGAAACGAGCGATAGCAGGTTGACGCATGCCTGCGCGCTCAGCGAGCTTGGTCTGACTCCAACCGAGCTCTTCGCGGCGCGCTCGGACTGCTTCTCCGAGATCGAAGCGAAGCCGGGCCTCGGCGTATGCGGCTTGGAACTCTGGGTTTGCCACACCCTCCTGTCGAAGATCGGAGAGCGTCCTTCGACCCGTCACGCGACTTCCTCCTCGTCGACCGTGTGATTCTCGGCCTGGCACCGGACCAGGGCCCGCTTGGCGCGGAGGACTTCGGCAGCCTCGTTGCTCCGTGTCTTACGGAATACGGTGAGCAAGATGATGCGTCGGTCAGCGGCGATCCAGTAAGTAACTCGCTGTTGCACATTTCCACAGTGGAAGCGCAGCTCCCACAACTTGCCGTCGAGTGGACGGGCATAGGGCATCCCGAGAGTTGTACCGCGTTCTTCGAGCAACTCGAAGTGGAAGAACGCCTGCGCTCGCCGTTGGTGGTTGAGCTTGTGGTACCACTCGTCGACCTCCGGTTCCAGTTCCACTGTACCCCATGCCATAACAGCGATGGTATGGACGTGGTTGATCGTCGATTGCGACGATAAACACGAATTAACCCGAATTGGTGACTGGTCATGGCGTGATCGTCCAGTGCCGGGATCTGGAAAACTCGGCTTCCTGATCAACGCCTAAGGGACACTTCTACCTGAATCAGTGGTTTCATCCCATAAGTGTGCATACCGCACCCCGCACTGCGCGAGAAACGCAGTGCGGGCCGCAAACAGCGCCCGCGCACACCAAGGGGAGGACGGACATGTCTCTTGTGATCAAGTCCCTGGCCACCGCCGGAACGGTCGCCGCACTGATCCTCGGCGGGGCCGCGGCCGCCAGCGCCGACACCGCGAGCGGCACCACCGTGGGCGTCACCGCGGGCAGCACCGAGGGCAACAGCGGTGTCGGCACCGGCAACGTGGTGCAGGGCACCAGCGGTGCGGTGACGCAGGGCGTCGGGAACGTCGTGGGCAGCGGCGACGTGCTGAACACCGGTGACGGCGACGTGCTGATCAGCTACGGTCCCTGGCGCGGTGGGTGGAGCGACTGGTCCGGCTTCCGGCACCACCACCACTGCCACGGCTGGGTGTAGCTCGTAGCTCGCCGGTCCCGGCCCGGGGCCGCACGTCTCGGGCCGGGCGATCTCAGAATTCTGAGCTGAGATCACGGTGACACCTGTGGCCCCGGCGGCGTTCCGGGGCCGTAGGTGATTTCCTGCGTTCTCAGTGGCACAGGCTGAACTTCTTGCCCTACGTTCGACGAGTGACGCAGACGACGACGTACCTTCGTTACCCACACCTGTCCGGTGAGTCCCTGGTCTTCGTGGCCGACGACGACGTCTGGCTCGCCGACCTCCCCGGGATCGGCGCCACGGCCCGGGCGTGGCGGGTCACCACGGACCAGGTGCCCGTGCGGCGCCCGCGCCTGTCACCGGACGGATCGCGGCTGGCGTGGACGTCGAGCCGCGAAGGGCTGCCCGAGGCGTTCTCGGTGCCGGTCGACGGCGGCGCCCCGACCCGGCTCACGTACTGGGGCCACGCCAAGACCGAGACCATGGACTGGGCCTCGCCCGAGGAGGTCATGGTCCGCGGCTGGGGCGGCCACGGCCACCGCTTCTACCACTTCGCGCACGTCGTCCCGGCCGACGGCGGCCAGCCGCGGCTGCTGCCCTACGGCAACCTGCGGGACCTGGCGGTCGCCGAGCCCGGCGCCGAACGCTCCGCGACCGTGCTCAGCCGCTTCTTCGCCGGCCAGGCCTACCTGCGCAAGGGCTATCGCGGCGGCGCCGCCGGCCAGTTGTGGATCGACCAGCAGGGCGACGGGCAGTTCGAACGCTTCCTGCCGGAGCTGGACGGAAACCTCGGCGACCCGATGTGGTACGACGGCCGAGTGGTCTTCGTCTCCGACCACGAGGACCTCGCCGAGCTCTACTCCGCCCGCCCCGACGGCACCGACCTGCGCCGCCACACCACCGGCCAGGACGGCTTCTACCTGCGGCACGCCGCCACCGACGGGGTACGGCTGATCTTCCAGCGGGCCGGCCGGCTGTGGGTGATGGAAGACCTCGAAGACGACCCCCGCTTGCTCGATATCCGCCTGCCCGGCGTGCGGTCCGCCGCCGACCGCGTCCCGGTCGACGCCGCCCACCACCTCGGCAGCTTCACCCCGGACCACACCGGCCGGGCCAGCGCCGTCGAGGTCCGCGGCACCGTGCACTGGCTCACCCACAAAGACGGTCCGGCACGCGCCCTGCTGGTGCAGGACGGCGTGCGCGGCCGGCTTCCGGTGGTCCTCGGCGACACCGGTCAGGTGGCGTGGATCAGCGACGACGGTGAGCAGTACGCCGTCGAGATCGGCTCGGCGCGCGGCGCCCGGCAGGACGCGGCGCCCGGCACATCGGCAACGCCGCCCGCCGCCACATCGCCGGACGCCGGCCCGGTCCCGGCCACCCGCAAGATCCTGACCGGCGAGTTCGGCCGCGTCCTGGAACTCGTCGCCGCCCCCGACGGCCGCCATCTGGCGGCCACCACCCGCGACAACAAACTGCTGCTGATCGGCGTCGAGGCCGGCACCCTGCGGGTGGTCGCCGACGGCCACGGCCGGTTCAGCGGCTACACCCGCTGGGGCGTCCCGTTCGCCTCCGAACCGGCCTTCTCCCCGGACTCCAAGTGGCTGGCCTGGAGCCAGCGCTCCGGCGTGGCCGAGGCCTGGCAGATCCGGGTGGCCGACGTCGAGACGCTGGCCACGATCGACATCACCGAGCCCCGCTTCCGGGACTGGAACCCGGTGTTCACCGCCGACGGCAAGCACCTGGCGTTCCTTTCGGCGCGCACCTTCGACACCTACCACGAGGAGATGGACTACGACTTCTCGTTCCTGCCCGCCGTGCGGCCCTACCTGGTGCCGCTGGCCGAGACCGAGCCCTCGCCGTTCGATCCCGAACTCGGCGGGCGGCCGGTCGAAGGCGCCGACCCGGACCCGGACCCGGATTCCGGCTCCGAGCCCGCTCCGGATGGCGAGCAGGCAGAGAAGGACTCCGACATCCCTGCGACCGTCATCGACGCCTTCGGCATCACCACCCGCGCCGTGCCGTTCCCGGTGGCCGCCGGCAGCTACTCCGACCTGGCGGCCGTCAAAGGCGGCCTGACCTGGCTGGTGAAACCGGTCACCGGCGCCCTGGGCGACACCCTGGCCGGCTCCGGCCAGGACCAGCCGCGCCCCTCGCTCGTCCGCTTCGACCTCGCCAAGCGCGAACACAGCACCCTGATCGACGAGCTCGACGGCTACGCGGTCAGCGGCGACGGCGCGCGCCTGGTGGCCGCCGACCGCGGCGACCTCGCGGTCTGGCCGGCCGACAAGGGCGGCGACGCCAAGTCCGAGTCCGTCGACCTGTCCCGGATCCGGCTCACGATCCGGCCGCGGGCCGAACGCGAGCAGGCGTACGCCGAGGCCTGGCGCCTCCAGGTCGAGAACTTCTTCATGCCGGGCATGGACGGCATCGACTGGCAGGGGGCCCGGGACCGCTACGCGCCGCTGGTCGCCGCCACCGTGACCGACGACGAGTTCGCCGACCTGCTCTATGAGCTCTACGGCGAGCTGCGGACCTCGCACGCCTACGTCGTCGCCGCGCAGCCCGGCGGCGAGGAGGCCCGCAGACAGGGCATGCTCGGTGCCGACCTGGCGCCGGACGCCGACGGCACCTGGCGGATCGTGCGGATCCTGCCGGGCGACAGCTCGGTGCCCGAGGCCCGCTCGCCGCTGCTGGCCCCGGGCGTGGCGGCCCGCACCGGCGACGCCGTGCTCGCCGTGGACGGCCGTCCGGTCCCGGCCGCGTCCGGCCCGGCCGCGCTGCTGGCCGGCAAGGCCGGGCAGCCCACCGAGCTGACGCTGCTCAGCGCCGCCACCGGACGGCGGCGCGCGGTGGTGGTGGTCCCGATCGCCGACGAGGAGCCGCTGCGCTACCAGGCCTGGGTCGCCGACCGCCGGGCCCACGTCCTGGAGCGCTCCGGCGGCCGCCTGGGCTACCTGCACCTGCCGGACCAGTCCGAGCCGGGCTGGGCCGAGTTCCACCGCGACCTGCGCACCCAGGTCGCCAAGGAGGGACTGGTCGTCGACACCCGCGGCAACCGCGGCGGCGAGACCTCCGGCCTGGTCCTGGCCCGGCTCATGCGCAAGATCCTGGCCTGGGAGTTCGGCCGCGGCGAGCTGCCCGAGCCGTATCCCGCCTTCGCGCCGCGCGGACCGCTGGTGTCGGTGTGCGACGAGGAGGCCGGCAGCGACGGCGACATCATCAACCAGGCGTTCAAGGACCTCGGGGTGACCGTGGTCGGCACCCGCACCTGGGGCGGGGTGCTCGGCATCGACGACAGCTTCACCCTGGTCGACGGCACCTGGGTGTCGCAGCCGCGGTACGCGTTCGTGTTCGACTCGGTCGGGCTGTACGGGCTGGAGAACCACGGCTGCGAGCCGACGGTCGAGGTCGTGCCGCGGCCCCAGGACTTCGCGGCCGGCGCCGACCCGCAGCTGGACACCGCCGTCGACCTCGCACTCGAGGCGCTGGCCAAGGAGCCGGCGGCGCAGCCCCGGCCCGTGCCCGGGGTGTACGAGAACTGATGGCGCAGACCTCGTATCTGCGGTTCCCGCACCTGGCCGGGGACCTGCTGACGTTCGTCGCCGAGGACGACGTCTGGCTGGCCGAGCTGCCCGCCGACCCGGCCCGGCCGGTGCGCGCCACCCGGTTCACCTCGGACTGGCAGCCGGCCCGCAACCCGCGGCTGTCCCCGGACGGCGCGCACCTGGCCTGGGTGCGGCGGCGCGACGGCGCCCCGGAGGCGTACGTCGCGCCGGTCGAGGGCGGCGACGCCAGACGGCTGACGTACTGGGCCGACGAGCGGACCGACATCCTGGACTGGCTGTCGCCGCGCGAGGTGATCGTGGCCGGCGGGCGGCTGCCGATGCGCGGCGACGTGCGGGCGCACGCCGTGCCGATCGAGGGCGGGATCCCGCTGGTGCTGCCCTACGGCACCGTGCACGGGCTGGCCGTGCACGGACCCGGCGGGGCGGTGCTGACCCGGCGTGGCATCTCGCACGACGCGTCATGGTGGAAGCGTTACCGGGGCGGCCGGGCCGGGAAGCTGTGGGTGGACGCCGACGGCTCCGGCGACTTCCGGCGGCTCCTGCGCGACCACGAGGGCAACATCGACCGGCCGATGTGGGTCGGCGGGCGCGCGGCGTTCTTGTCCGATGCCTCGGGTGTGTCGGAGATCTACTCCTGCCTGCCGGACGGCGCGGACCTGCGGCAGCACACCGACCAGCCGGACGGCTTCTACGCCCGGCACGCGGCCGGCGACGGCACCCGGATCGTGTTCGTGCGCGGCGGGCGGTTGTGGCTGCTGGAGACGCTGGACGGACCGGCGCGGCCGGTGGAGGTGCGGCTCGTCGGCACCCGAATAGGCCGCACCGAGTTCCCGGTGTCCGCCGGCAAGAACCTCGGCGGGTTCGCCGCCGACCGGACCGGCCGCGCCGCCGCCGTGGAGGTGCGCGGGACGCTGCACTGGCTGGCCACGAAGGACGGGCCGGCGCGGGCACTCGCCGTCGCGCCCGGCGTGCGGGCGCGGATGCCGGTGGTGCTCGGGGACACCGGGTACGCCGCCTGGGTGACGGACGCCGGCGGGGAGTGGTCGATCGAGATCGGGGCGGTCGACGGCGAAGTGGACGTCGAGCTCGTCAGAGACATCAGCCTTGATGGCAGTGTCGTGATCGACGGGACGAGAGGCGTCAGCGGTGGTTCCGGGGATGTCGGCGATACCGCCGCGACTCCGAGCTTGGCCGCGACCGGGGCCGGAGCGGCGGCCGAGGCCGTCGCCGAAGATCAGATCCTGTCGCCGGTCCGCAGGATCCTGACCGGCGAGGTGACCCGGGTCGCGGACATGGCGGCCTCGCCCGACGGCGCCTACCTGGCCGTGTCCACCGAGGACAACCGGCTGCTGCTGGTCGACGTGGAGAGCGGCACCGCCCGGGTCGTGGTGTCCGGGCCGCACTACGCCTGGGGCACGCTCGCCGAGGACCCGGCGTTCTCGCCGGACTCGAAGTGGGTGGCCTGGGCCGAGGGCACCGAGGTGGACGGGCCGCGCAAGATCCGGATCGCGGACGTGGCCACCCTGACCCCCCTGGACGTCACCGACGGCCGGTTCCTGGACTGGAGCCCGACGTTCACGCTCGACGGCCGGCATCTGGCGTTCCTGTCCAACCGGACCTTCGACCCCTACTACGCCGAAGAGGTGTTCGACCTCTACTTCATGCCCGGAACCCGGCCCTACCTGGTGCCGCTGGCCGCCGAGGAGCCCTCGCCGTTCGCGCCCACGCTGGCCGGGCGGCCCGTGAGCGGCGCCGACGAGCCCAAGCTGCTGGGCGGCACCTCCGGCGACGGCGGCAGCGCAGGCGGAAGCGGGGCGGGCGCGCGCCACCCCGCCGCGAGCCGGATCGACGCCGAGGGGCTGGCGGGCCGGATCGTGCCGTTCCCGGTGCCGGCCGGCGAGTACACGCGGCTGACCGCCGCGAAGGGCGGCGTGCTGTGGCTGGAGAGCTTCAAGCACGGGGCCCTCGGCGACAGCCTGGCGGACCCGTCGCAGGAGGGGGAGAAGCCGCGGCTGCGCCGCTACGACTTCGCCAAGCGCGAGGCGCTGACCCTCGCCGACGAGGCCCACGAGTTCAGCGTCAGCGGCGACGGCTCCCGGATCCTGGTGCGCGAGGGCTGGTCGCTGCGGCTCCAGCCCGCCGACGCCCGGCCGGACAACGGCGAGCGCGAGCCGCTGGATCTGGAGCGGATCCGGGTGACGGTGGACCCGGTCGCCGAGCGGCGGCAGGGCTTGCACGAGGCCTGGCTGCTGCAACGGGACTTCTTCTGGCGCGACGACCTCGGCGGCGTGGACTGGCAGGCGGTGCGCGACCGGTACGCGCCGCTGGCCGAGGCGGTCGCGACCCAGGACGACTTCGTCGACCTGCTGTGGGAGGTGCAGGGCGAGCTCGGGACTTCGCACGCTTACGCGATCGAGGACATCTACGGCGGCGATCCGGCGCGCCGTCTCGGCCGGCTCGGGGCGGACCTGGAGCGCGACGCCGACGGCTGGTGGCGGATCGCCCGGATCCTGCCCGGCGAGGCGTCGGTGCCGCTGGCGCGGTCGCCGTTCGAGGCGCCGGGCGTCGGGGCGCGGGTCGGGGACGTGCTGGTGGCGATCGACGGCCGGCCGGTGGACGCCGCGCTCGGGCCGGGGCCGCTGCTGGCGGGCAAGGCCGGCAAGCCGACCGAGGTGCTGTTGTGGCGGGATGCGGAGGTCGGCGCCGCGGCGGTGGCGCTGCTGGCGGAGGGTGCTTCGGCGGAGGGCGGATTAGCGGACGGCGGTTCTGCGGATTCCGCTCCCGTTTCTGCTGACAGTGCTGCCGGTGTCGGCTCCGGCGACGGCGATGGTGCTGATTCCGGTGCTGATTCCGGTGCTGGCCCCGGCTCCGCCGCTGGTTCTGATTCCGATGCCGCTTCCGGTTCTGGTGCCGGTTCGGCTGAAAGCAGTTCGGCTGCCGCAGGAGTCTTGGCGCCCGCCCGCGGCTCGACGCGCCGCGTCGTCATCGTCCCCTTGGAGGACGAACGCCTGCTGCGCTACCAGGCTTGGGTCGCCGACCGCCGGGCCCACGTCCACGAGCGGTCCGGCGGCCGGCTCGGCTACGTGCACCTGCCGGACCAGACCGCGCGCGGCTGGGCCGCGTTCCACCGCGACGTGGCCACCCAGACCGCGCGCGAAGGGCTGATCGTCGACACCCGCGACAACCGCGGCGGCAACACCTCCGCGCTGGTCGTCGAACAGCTGATGCGCCGGGTCGTGGGCTGGAAGCTGGTGCGCGGCAAGGTCCCGCGCACCTACCCGCCGCAGGCGGTGCGCGGGCCGCTGGTGGCGGTGTGCGACGAGTACTCCGCCTCCGACGGCGACATGATCAACCAGCACCTCAAGGACCGCGGGGTGCCGGTCGTCGGCACCCGCACCTGGGGCGGCGTGGTCGGGATCGACTCCCGGTTCCGGCTCCTGGACGGCACCGCCGTGATGCAGCCGAAGTTCATGAACTGGTTCGACTCGGTCGGCTACGGCCTGGAGAACCACGGCTGCGACCCGACGGTCGAGGTCGAGTACACCCCGGCCGACGCCAACGCCGGGCGCGACCCGCAACTCGACGCCGCCGTCGATCTCGCCCTCGCCGACCTGGCCGAACGTCCGGCCGCGACCCCGCCCGAGCGCGAGTGGCTCTGACCCCGCTTCGGTGGTCTGACCTCGGCGTTACCACGTCGGCGGCGCCCGGACTTCCGGGACGCCGCCGACGTCCGCACTTTGTAATAAGTCACCCACCTTCTCCGTCACCTCCCCGCGCTATGGTGTGGCCTTGACGGTTCCAGCGGTCTAGTCCACCGAAGGACCGTGATGACGCCCGCGGTACGACACTGCCGCGGCAGCTATCAGTCACGGCCGCGGGGGGCCACGTTCTTGAGGTGGGATCGGTCAGTGGTGGTGCAGTTCGGGCTCCTCGGCCCGGTCCGCGCGCTCCGGGTGGGCGGCGCGGGGCTGTCGGCGGACGAGCTCAAGGTGGGGTCGCCGCAGCAACAAGCGGTACTGGCCCTGTTGGCGTCGCGGGCCGGGAGGGTCGCGACAGCTGATGAGCTTATAGAAGGGCTGTGGGGCGAGGATCCCCCAGAAGGTGCCCTCGGCACGGTCCGCACATATGCGTTCCGGCTCCGAAAGGTCTTCGGCGCCGACGCCATCGTCTCCATAGCCGGCGGCTATGCGCTTCAGGCCGAGCGCTCGCAGGTGGACCTCTTCAAGTTCGACGACCTTGTCGCGTCCGGGGAACGGCGACGCATAGCCGGGGACATAGCGGGCGCTCGAGACGACCTCGCTGCTGCGTTGGCGCTCTGGCGCGGTACTCCGCTTGCCGGGATCCCCGGCCCCTATGCGGAATCCCTGCGGGCAACACTCTTGGAGCGGCGTGTAGCGGTACAAGAGAGTCGTATCGGGCTGGACCTGGCCATGGGGCGCGGTGGAGAAGCAGTCTCCGAACTGACCGTGCTGACCGCCGAGCATCCGCTCCGCGAAGGACTGCGCGCTCAACTCATGCTGGCGCTCTACCAGACCGGCCGTCAGGCCGAAGCGCTTGGCGTATACGCGGACACCAGGCGACTCTTGCATAGCGAACTCGGCGTAGAGCCCGGCAGCGACCTGGGCGAACTGCACCAGCAGATCCTGCGGGCCGATCCGGCCTTGGCCCGGCCGGTGCCTGAAGCGGTGGAGAGCACGCCCGACGTCGTGGACCCGTCCGAGGCGGCAAATACGTCGGATGCGCCTGGCGCCGAGACCGACTCCGTGACGCAGTCACCGGAGCTGTTCAAGGGGCCCGCGCAGCTTCCCGCCGACACGACCGACTTCACGGGTCGCGAGAACCTCACACAGGCACTCGCCGCACGGATTGCCGCCACCGCTGGACAATCGGTCGCGGTCTGCGCGCTGTCCGGGCTCGGCGGCGTGGGCAAGACGGCGCTCGCCATCCACCTCGGCCACCAGGTCCGGGCGGAGTTCCCGGACGGGCAGCTCTATGTGGATCTGCGAGGCGGCGATCCGGAACCGGCCGACCCGGCGATCGTGCTGGCCGCCTTCCTGCGTGGGCTGGGGAGCACCGAGGGGGAGACCGCACAGGGCCTGGAGGAACGCGCCGCCGCCTATCGGTCCGCGCTGGCCGGGCGGCGGGTGCTGATCGTCCTGGACAACGCGCGGGACGCCGCGCAGGTGCGTCCGCTGCTTCCCGGTTCCGCCGGCTGCGCGGTGATCGTCACCAGCCGTCCCAAGCTGACCAGCCTGGCCGGGGCGACGTTCGCCGACCTGGACGTGCTGGATCCCGGCGAGGCGATGAACATGTTCACGCGCATCATCGGGGAGGAGCGCCTCGGCGCGGAGCACACGGCGGCTATAGAGGTGGTGGCGCTATGCGGTTACTTGCCTCTGGCGGTGCGTATAGCGGCGTCGCGTCTGGCGTCCCGTCCGCACTGGCGCATCGCTTCGCTGGCGGCGCGTTTGTCGGATGAGCGGCGGCGGCTGGGGGAGTTGGCGGTCGGCGACCTCGCGGTCCGTACGGCGTTCGAGCTCGGCTACCACCAATTGACGCCGGTACAGGCGGACCTCTTCCGGCGGCTGGCTGTGTTGGACAGCTCTGATGTGTCAGCCGCTGCGGCCGCCGCGATGATCGCCCAAGACGAGGCGGACACCGAAGAAGTGCTGGAGTCGCTGGTCGATGCCGCGATGCTGGAGTCGTCGTCTCCTGGGCGTTACCGGTATCACGACCTGCTGCGTCTATATGCGCGCGAACGCTATGAAGAGGAGGGCGTAGACAACCTCCCTGCATATGTGAATCTGCTCGACTACTACGTGGCAGCCGTACGGCGTCTGCGTCACGTCACTCCGGAGGAGCAGGGGCTCACCCCGACGCGGTCGTTCGGACGGGACTTCTCCTCTATAGAGGAGGGTGTGCGGTGGATCGCCGCCGAGGGAAGCACGGTGGAAGCCGTGTTCGATCGTCAGGTGCTGGTGCAGCCGGCTTCCGGCTGGAGCCCGGCGCCGCTGACGCTGGCCGTCGAGCTGCTCGACCACCTGGTGGCGCTGCCGGGGATCGAACGGTACGCCGATGAACTGGCGCAGGCGGGGCGTAATGCCGCTGCGGCTGCCGTGCAGACCGGCGATGTCCGTAGCGAAGCCCGTGCGCGGCATTCACTGGCGCGCATCCTCTATGCGACGTACCAGGTGGAAGCCGCAGCGCAGGAAGCCACGCGGTCGATCCGGGCTGCCGAGAAGATCGGCGGCGATTACACCCAGGCCGACGCGATCAACCTGCTCGCCATGACCCGCGCCGATCTAGGAATGGATGAGGAGGCGATCGCGCTATACGAACGCGCAGTCGAAGCCAGTCGCGAGTTCAAGGACGTAGCGGAGGAAGCGGCGGCGCGGCAGAACATGGCTCGTTCGCTTCTGGTGATCGGCAGGGTGGAGGACGCCTTGCGGAACACTATGGCCGGACTCGAACTCTGTCGTGCTCTGGGTGATGACGTATCGACTGGATATGCACTCTTCCAGACCGGGTCCATATACCTGGAGACGCGGGCTTATCAGGAGTCGCTGCCCTACTTCATCGATGCGGCTCGGTATTTCGCCGGTGTCCATCCGTCGATGGAAGGGGCCGCGCACGCCTCCACCGCGCGGGCGCTGCTCGCGCTCGGGGAGGCGAGCCGGGCTCTGGAGTACGCGGAGCGCGCGGTGAGCGTACTGCGCGGCACCGCGGACACCTGGCAGCACGCGACGGCGCTGGCGGCGCTGGCCGACGTCCTGGACGTCGCCGGGCAGCCGGAGCGGGCGCGCGGCTGCCGCGAGGAGGCGCTGGCCATGTTCGCCGTCATCGGCGCGCCGGAGGCGGACCATATCAGGGGTATGCTCTACGCCCCGGGACCGGTTTCAGCAGCCGGCTGAGCGCCGTGCCTTGGAATCAGTGGACATCCACGGGAGGAAGACAAGGAAGATGGGGGAAACGGCAGCGCGTACGTCCCAGGCCCCGGCCGCGGCGTACCGCCCGGGCGGCACGGCGGGCCCCACCGCCGCCGCCGCTCCCCGTGAGGGCGGACGCACCACGGACGCGGTCCGGGTGATGGTCCGCCAGCCGGCGCACCGGGTGCGCGGGTGGCTCACGGCGGCGCCCCGCTAGCTCCACCGGACCCCTCCGGAGGCAGCGGGCGGCGATGAAGCGGCCGATCCAGCAGTGGACAGATGCCCCACCGTTATGGCGTTCCTCACGGAACTCCATCACGTGCACTGCTGGATCGGTTCAGCTCTCCCACCAGTCACTTTCCGTAGCCTCACAGTTCACAACCGTATACCGCATGGGTGTTCGATTTTGTCCGGAACGTGGCCATCGCAGGGCGCCTGTGGGTGACGCGGGATACGGTTGAAGTCAGGAGCTCCAGAGCGTCCTCGAAGCCGGTGTTCGGCCTCTGGGCCGGCCTGAGGGCAACCTTTCGGAATGGAAACCCCGTCGTAACCGTTGAGAACGATTGAACGGGGAATAACAACAAGCAAAGCAGGAGAGTAATCCGGCAACAGCCGGGGTACGGTGGCTCCACAGGCTCATGATTCTCACAGGAAAACCAGCAGGCCAGCGGAAACGATGAGGGAGGGGAAGCCGAGATGATCTTGGTTCGCCGCTTACTCGGCGACGTGCTGCGCAGCCGTCGGCAGCGCAGCGGGCGGACGCTCCGTCAACTCGCGGCTACGGCGCGGGTGTCCCCCGGCTACCTCTCCGAGGTGGAACGGGGACAGAAGGAACCGTCCAGCGAATTGCTGGCGGCCATCTGCGACGCGCTCGAAGTGAAGCTGTCCGACGTACTGCTCGAGTTGTCGACCGAACTCGCCGCCGCCGAACTCGCGGCCGAGATCGAGGCCGCCGAGCTCGGCCGCCTGGTCCCGGCCGAGGGCCGCGCCGGCACCGGCCAGCGGGTCTCGATGCCCCCGGCGCGCACCGGCCAGGCCGACTCCAAGGCCCGTCCGGCCAC
>JABFXP010000247.1 GCA_013361685.1 Catenulispora sp. | reverse complement strand
GCGACAGAGATCCCGGAATGAGACCCGATAGACTTCCCAGGTTCACCCATCGGGATCAGCCGACTACCGACGCGCCGGGGCGCGGCCCCACCCGCCGCCCGCTCGGGGCAAGCCATCAGACCGGGAGTGGATCCGCATGAAACTGGCCATAATGACCGGTGTCGTGGCGCTCCTGCTCCTGGCACTGATCTTCGAGCTGCTGCGCCGCCGCCAACTGCGCGAGAAGTACGCCGTGCTGTGGCTGGTGGTCGGGCTGGTGACGCTGCCGCTCGGCTTCATCCCGTGGTCGCTGGACAACGTCTCCAGCTGGCTCGGCGTGGCCAGCGGCGCCAGCCTGGTGCTGTTCCTGGCCGTGGTGTTCCTGCTGCTCGTGTGCATCCATCTGAGCTGGGAGGCGTCCCGGCTGGAGGACGAGACCCGGGCGCTGGCCGAGGAGGTGGCGCTGATCCGCGCCGAGCTGCGGGACGTCAAGGAACAGCAGGCCGGATCGCGGGGGCCGGCCGCTGCCACGGCGAACGGCGCCGGGGGCGCCGCGCCGAACGGGCACCCCGTCCCCATCGTCGCGCAGCGCGACGGGAAGGCGGTCGTCAGTGAACACTGAGAAGCGGGTCCTGATCATCATCCCGGCCTGGAACGAGGCCGGATCGATAGCGGACGTCATCGCCGAGGTCCGCGACGAACTGCCGGCCTACGACGTGCTGGTGGTCAACGACGGCTCCACCGACGACACCGAGCGCGTGGCCCTGGCCGCCGGCGCGCGGGTCGTCTCGCTGCCCTACAACCTCGGCGTCGGCGGCGCCATGCGCCTGGGCTACCGGTACGCCGAGGAGAACGACTACGACGTCGCGATCCAGATCGACGCCGACGGCCAGCACGATCCGCGCTACGTCCCCAAGCTGATCGACGCCCTCGGCGAATCGTCGCTGGTGCTCGGCGCGCGCTTCGCCGGCGAGGGCGACTACCAGGTGCGCGGGCCCCGGCACTGGGCCATGGCGGTGCTGTCGCGGGTCCTGTCGCGGATGGCGAAGACCAAGCTGAACGACACCACCTCGGGCTTCCGGGCCGCCGACCGCGACATCATCCGGCTGTTCGCGCAGTGGTATCCGGTCGAGTACCTGGGCGACACGATCGAGACGCTGGTGCGGGTGATCCGCCTGGGCTACCCGGTGGCGCAGATCCCGGTGGCGATGCGGCCGCGCGCGGCCGGCACCCCGAGCAACTCGCCGGTCAAGTCGATGATCTACCTGGGCCGGGCCATGATCACGCTGCTGATGGCAGTGAACCGCCGGTGACCCTATCTTGATTCTCTGACGTATCCCTGAACCGTGAGGCCTGATTCCACCCCATGACGACCATAGACATCATGCTCCCGTACTACGGCGACGTGGCCTTGATGCAGACCGCGGTCCGGAGCGTCATCGCGCAGTCCGACCCGGACTGGCGGCTGACGGTCGTCGACGACGGCAAGGAGCCCGGCGTCCCGGAGTGGTTCGCCGCGCTGGACGACCCGCGCGTGAGCTACCAGCGCAACGAGCAGAACCTCGGCGCGACCGGCAACTACAAGAAGTGCCTGAGCCTGGTCGAGGCCGAGTACATGGTGATGATGGGCACCGACGACATCATGCTGCCCGGCTATGTCGCCGAGATCCGCCGCATCGTCAAGGAGCACCCCGGCGTCGGCATCATCCAGCCCGGCGTGCAGGTCATCGACGGCGCCGGCCGGGTCGTCAACACCATCGCCGACCAGGCCAAGGCCCGGATCTACCTGCCGCGCTTCACCGGCACCACGCTGATGGGCGGGGAGGAGCTGGCCGCGAGCCTGCTGCGCGGCTGCTGGTTCTACTTCCCGTCGCTGTGCTGGCGGTCCGCGGCGATCAAGAACGCCAGCTTCCGCGACGACCTCGACATCATCCAGGACCTGGCGCTGGTCATCGACCTCATCGAGGCCGGGGAGACCATGGCCCTGTCGGACGACCTGGTGTTCCAGTACCGCCGCCACGCCGCCAGCTACAGCGCCGCCGAGGCCATGGCCGGCAAGCGCTTCGCGGAGGCGCGGCGGTACTTCGTCGGCGCCGCCGCGCAGATGGAGGCGCTGGGGTGGCCGCGGGCGGCCAAGGCCGCGCGGCGGTACACCGCCTCGCGGCTGCACGCGGTGACGCTGCTGCCCTCGGCGCTCAAGGCGCGTTCGGTGCCCGGGGTGAAGAACCTGGCGCGGCACGCCTTCTTGCCGGCGCCCCGAGCGGAGCAGACGCGTTCGGCGGGTACGGGACTGAAGCGATGACTGTTCCCACCGCTCGGACCGCGCCGGGTGCCTCGGCGGTCCCGACTGCTCCGACTGCTCCGACAGCTCTGACTGTTCCGACAGCTTCCCCGGCCCCGGCCGCCACGCCCGGGACCGCCGCGTCCCCGCTCACCGTCGCGGTCCTCGGCGGCACCGGCTTCGTCGGCACCGCCGTCAGCAAAGCCCTGATCGACCGGGGCCACACCGTGCTCGCCGTCGCCCGCACGCCGCGCCCGGTCGCCGACGGCGCCCGGTTCGTGCCGCTGGACCTGGCCGCCGCCCGCCCGGACGAGCTGGCCGCGACGCTGCGCGCGCACGGCGTCGGCGCCGTGGTCAACGCCGCCGGCGGCATGTGGGGGCTGACCGAGGCGCAGATGGTCGACGCCAACGTCACCCTGGTCGCGCACCTGCTGGAGGCGGTCGCCGCCCTGCCCGGCCCGGTGCGGGTGGTGCAGCTGGGCAGCGTGCACGAGTACGGTCTCGCGCCGCTCGGCACCTCGATGACCGAGTCCTACGTGCCCGAGCCCGTCATGCCCTACGGCAAGCTGAAGCTGGAGTGCTCGAACCTGGTGCTCGACGCGGCGGCCCGCGGCGCCGTGGACGGCGTGGTGCTGCGCGTCGGCAACGTGGTCGGGGCCGGACAGCCCGGTCACAGCCTGCTCGGCGTCGTGGCCGGCCGGCTGCTCGCGGCCCGCGCCGCCGGCCACGCCGACCTCACCTTCGGCGCCCTGGTCTCGCTGCGCGACTTCCTGCCGCTCACCGACGCCGCCGAGGCGGTGGCCGCCGCGGTCACCGCCCCCGCCGTCGCCGGCCAGGTGGTCAACATCGGGACCGGCCACGCCCACAACGCCCGCCAGCTCGTCAGGATGCTGATCGACGCCAGCGGGATCCCGGCCACCCTGACCGAGGCGGAGGCGCCCGGCCCCGAGACCGACTGGCAGCAGATGGGGATCGGCAAGGCCGCGGACCTGCTGGGATGGGCGCCGCGCCGCACGCTCGCCGACGCGATCGCCGAGCTCTGGGCGGCAGCCGTCGCCGAGGCGGAGAGCGGCGCGGACACCGGCGCCGACACCAGCGCGGGCACCGGCGCGGGTCGGTAACCATGACGACGGCGCGGGGCCCGGTGGCTTCGGGTCCGGTCCTGTCGGGTGCGGAATCGGCGGCCGGCGGGGCTCGGGGGAGCGGTGGTCCTGCCGGGGAGGAAGGCGCCGGTGGCGGCTGCACCGGTGCCGGTGGTGTCGACACCGGCGGCGGCTCCAGCGGTCTCGGTGACCCTGACGGCCTTTGCAGCCCTCGCTGTTCCAGCAGCCCGGCCCATCCCGGCAGCGCCGCGAGCCGACCGGCCCCCGCCCGCCGCCTGCCGGCCTGGACGCGCGCCGGCTATCGCGGGCCGCTGGCCGAAGCCCTCTCCGGCCGGGCGAACGCCGTCGGCTTCCTCCGGTTCGCGCTGGCCATGTCCGTCGTGGTCTCCCACACCGGCATACTCGGCTTCGGCCGTCCCGACCTGCTCGGCCAGCGGTTCCGCAACCAGCAGGCGCTCGGCGGGCTGGCCGTCGCAGGCTTCTTCATCCTCTCGGGCATGCTCATCACCCGCAGCGCGCGGCGCACCGGTTTCTGGCGCTACTGCTGGCACCGCGCACTGCGCATCTTCCCCGGATTGTGGGTCTGCCTGGCGGTGACCGCGTTCGGCGTCGCGCCGCTGATCGCGTACCACAAGTGGGGATCGCTGAACGGCTTCTGGGCACCCGGGGACCACGGGCCGCTCCGGTACGTGCGCAACAACATGTGGACCGGCGTCCGGCCGTCGGTCGTCCACGACCTGTTCGCCGCCACCACCCCGTGGGGACGGCTGATCAAGGTCAGCGCGTTCGACGGCGCCTTGTGGTCGCTGTGCTACGAGCTGCTGTGCTACCTGCTCATCGGGCTGCTGCTGGTCTCCGGAGTGCTGCGGACCATGCGCTGGCTGGTGCCGCTGACCGCGGCGCTGCTGTATGTCCGGATCCTGATGGACTTCCGGCTTTCCAGCAGCTGGGGCGGCGGCGTCGTGGCGCGGTACGACCGCATCGAGACCGCCTCCTTCGGCACCATCGATCTGCGCTGGGTCGTCTATCTCGGCTTCCTGTTCCTCGCCGCCGCCAGTTTCGAGCTCTACAAGGAGCACGTCCCGATCCACGACGGACTCGGCGTCGCCGCGCTCGCCGTGTGCCTGACGACGCTGCTGCTCGGGGGCTGGTTCGCGATCGGCTACCCGGTCCTGGTCTACGTGGTCACCTGGGCCGCGTGCCGGCTGCCCCGGCGGCTGCATTGGGTCGGCCGTAAGAACGACTACTCCTACGGTGTCTACATATACGGGCTCGTAGGTCAGCAAGTACTGGCCAGCTACGGCTGGAACCGCTGGGGCTACTGGCCCTACTTGGCACTGTCGATGACCTTGGCCTGGACCGCCGCGTTCCTGTCCTGGCACCTGGTCGAGAAGCACTTCCTGAAGTTGAAGAACTGGTCGCCGCACCGGTCGGCGCGGTTGGCGGTGGTGCCCGAACCCGGCACCGAGACCGCAGCCGCGCCGGCTGTCTGAGCCGGCTCCGTCAGAGCAGCCGCCTTGAGAGGACACGCAGTGAGAATCGCCGCCGTAGTGACGGCCTACCACCCCGACGACCGCCTGCTCGCCGTGGTCGACTCCGTGCGGGGTGCCTGCATCCAGACCATCGTGGTGGACAACACCCCCGAAGGGGTGCCGTCCGTCGCCGACACCATCGGCGCCGACACCGCCACCGTGCTACGCCCCGGGGTGAACCGCGGGCTGGCCCACGCCCTGAACCTCGGCGTCTCCCGCCTGGCCCGCGACACCGAGGCCGTCATCTTCCTGGACCAGGACTCGGTGCTGGCCGAGGATGTGATCCCGCGCCTGGCCGCACACCTCGCCGATCCCGGCATCGGCATCGCGACGCCCGCGCCGTGGGACACCGTGCACGAGCGCTTCTACGAGACCTTCTCCGGTCGCCACGGCGACGTCGCCGACCGCGCCATCTCCATCACGTCCGGCATGCTCATCCGGCGCTCGCTGCTGGAGCGGGTCGGGGAGTTCCGCGAGGACTTCTTCGTGGACTACGCCGACTTGGAGTACTCGTTGCGGGTGCGCCGCACCGGCGCGCGGATCGTGCAGGACAAGCGGTTGAAGCTGCCGCACTCGATCGGCGAGCGCCGGACGCACCGGTTCCTCGGCTTGCAGGTCGCGGTCACGCACAAGGCGGCGTGGCGCGACTACTGGCAGGTTCGCAACGGCCTGATCACCATCCGCGAGCAGGGCCGGTTCTCACCGGCGTGGGCGGCGACGGCGGCGCTGTATCTGGGGCGGGCCGCAGTGCAGGCCGTGATGTTCGAGGAGGACCGTTCCGCGCATGCGCGTGCGGTGCTGCACGGGGTGCGCGATGCGGTGACGCGGAAGCACAGCCTGAAGTACCTGCCGTCCGGCGCGGAGCTGACGGTGCGGAACAACGGGAAGGCGCGTCGCGGCGGTCGCTGAGCGCTGAGCGCTGACGGTGGCCGGACGGCTCAGGGCTGCGAACGCAGGACGTTGCCCTGAGCCCGCGCCACCGCGGCGGCGTCCAGCGTGCTGAGCGTCTTCTCGTCGATGTCGGGCAGCGGGCTGCCGAGCTCCCTGCGGGTCTGGATGTACAGGCGCACCGTCAGGGTCGGGGCGTCTTGCGGGTCGATGACGGCTTCCGGGTCCAGCCGGGGGTCGTCGCGGTGGAACCACACCGTCTGGAGCATCACCTTCTGCTGCTCGAACAGGTGCGTGCGCTGGTTCACCGCGTCGTCGAGCTCGCGCGCCCCGAAGAAGCAGCACACCGCCGCGATCGTCGCGACCGCCGCTTGGCGGCGCGGCTGCCAGGCGACGTCGCGCAGCGCCTCGGCCAGGATCGGGAGCGTGAACACCGCCGCGATGTAGACGTAGCGGGAGGCCCCGGCGATCTGCAGGCCGTACTGTGCGCGCACCAGTCCGGTGGCGCTGAACTGGGCCAGCACGCCGACGCCGAGCGCGATCGGCAGCGCGGACTCCCTGCCGCGGCGGGCGACGTACGCGAACACGGCGACGAAGACCACGAAGCCGATCCACGCTTGGTGCCAGTCCTTGCCGACCAGGCCGACCACGCCCGCGCCGATCCCGGTGGGGACGAAGGTCAGCAGACCGCCGGCGGCGTGCAGGGTCAGGGGGGAGCGGGCGATCTCGGCGTGCTGCGCACCGTAGAGGGGGTACCAGATCGCGTAGGCGAGGACCGGCGCGGCCAGGGTGGCGGCCGCGGTGCGGAACCGCGCGGGGGTCCGGCTCCAGGTCGGGCCGGGGGCGCGCAGCAGGAGGAGGACGGCTGCGGCGGCTACGAAGAAGAGGCCTTCGCCTGAGGAGGCCAGAGATAGGACGAGAGCGGCTGAGCCTGCGGCCAGGGAGTGGCGGGAGGTGCCGGCGGTGGCAGCGGTGGCGGCGCCGGGATCGGCGTCGTCGCCTGCGGTGTCGGTGCCGGTGCTGGTGGCGGCGCCCGTGTCAGTGTCGGTGCTGGCGCGGGCGCTCGTTCCGGCGTCCAGGAAAAGCAGTGCCAGCAGGCCGAAGAACACTGAGCTGGAGAAGCCGATCTGGAACGCCCAGATGAAGTCGTCCGAGCCACGGCCCAGGACCAGCAGGATTCCGGCGGACGCGATCCCCAGTGCGTCGCCGCAGCGCCGTCGGACCAGCAGGAACAAAAGGAACGCGTTCGCGCTGTGCAGGAGCAGGAGCGTCGCGCTGAACGGCAGGTAGCTGTGCATGCCGTTCACCCCGAGGATGATGCGGTAGATCACCATCGGGACCGTGGACCAGTGCTCCTGGTGCGGGACGAAGTAATCGTTGAAGCGCCAGCGCTGGGCTTTGTCGACGAAGTCCCACTCGTCGTAATAGAAGTCCAGGTTGCGGACGGAGTAGAGCAACACGGCGAAGGTGGCGGCACACATGCCGAGGACCACGTGGGAGGCGTACTTGAAGCGGACGCCGGCGAAGGTCGTCACGGGCTCAGCTGAAAGAAGTCATTCCGGTCGCGCACAAGGTCACAGGGTACCGTCATGGACCATGTCGCGAACGCCGGGGCTACGGTGATGGCCACTTCGGACACCGACTTGTCCTGGCACGCGACCGCCGCCTGCGACAACTGTGCGTCGAACGACGGTCCCTTCGCGCGCCAGCTCATGTCCTGGGCGTAGCCGCCGAAGATGCACAGCGCCACGAGAGCGAGGGCGGCGAAGGCCGGCGTCGAGCGCAGGACCAGCCACGGAAAGAGCTGTCGCGTCTGTCGCGCGGCGTTCTCATGCGGGATCAGCGTGCCCGCCACCGCGACGAGGAGCAGGCAGATCGCCGGCAGTTCGTAGCGAGGGGCGTCGCTGCCGCCCTGCATGGCCAGACCGTCGAAGAGCAGGAGGCTGTGGACCAGGGCGGCGATGACAAGAGGCCAGTTCGGCTTTGTCAGGCGGGCCAGGGCCAGGAGCAGTACTGCCGCGACCAGGGCCCAGGCCAGGTAGTGCGCGTCGCCCGCGGGGACGAGATAGCCGAGGCGCTGATTGAGGTGCTCGGTATAGAGGCTCTGGCCGATGACCGTCTCGAAGAACTGCTTAGTGGCCCAGAACGGATCGTAGTGGGGCGAGATGCCCCGGCCGTGGAGTGCGTTGCGGAAGAGGATGCCCACGGACTGGAAGACCAGGCCGACGGCTATGCCGATCGCGGGCAGTGCGCCGCGCCATCCACGGAGGGTTCGGTAGCGCAGGAAAGCGAGGGGGAGGTAGATGGCCGCTACCGGATCGCTACCCACTGTCGCGAACAGGACGAAGGCGGCGAGGATCCTGAGGCTGGGGCGGACCGGGTTCCAGATGACCATCCAGAACGCCACGTAGAGCAGGAGGAAGTGGATGCACGCGAAGTTGTTGGCGAGTTCGAGCTGCCCTATATAGGGGAGCGCAACCGGCACCGCCACGGCGATGCGTAGAGCGGGGGAGCGGAGGTGGCGCGCGCTCGCTCTGTATATGAGCAATGCGCAGGAACTCGTGGCTAGTGCGCCCATAACGGCGATCACTGTGGAGGCCCACGCCAGAGGGAAGATACGGACGATCTCTATAAGAGTGCGCGGTATGAAGTGCAGGTAGCCGTTGTAGGGAGTGAAGAGGGCGCTGAGGTAATTGCGCTCCAGGGATCCCTGATAGAACTGGCGGGCGTCCTCCGCCCAGATCGTGTCCGTGGCGCCGTACCCGGGGGTGCGCAGGAGCGACAGGGTGACTGCGAAGCCGGTGGCGACGATCGCCGTCAGCGCGACAAGCTGTGGTTTCGTGGGGCGCCACCGGCGCTCCGGTGCCGCGCGGCCGGGGTCGGGCTGGGATTCGGGCGTGATGACATCGTCGTCGACTACTGTCACCGGTGAGCCCCCGTTCGTTGCACGCTCTCGACCGATCGAGGCTACCGCAGCAGTCGGAGGGCAATGTCCAGAACTTGTGGATCGGCCCGGTGCTGGTCCCTGCCCCGGGTAGGTGCCGCGCCGATGACCACCCCGCACCTTCCGCCGTCCGAGTTCTACGCCACGTTGCCCAAACACATCGCCGGCGCAGGGGTGATCCTGCACGACGACCGCGACCGCGTCGTGCTGGTCAAGCCGCGCTACCGGGCCGACACCTGGGAGATCCCCGGCGGCGCCCTGGATCCCGGCGAGCATCCTTGGCAGACCGCCCGCCGGGAGGCCGCCGAGGAACTCGGCATCGATCTGGCGCCGGGGCGGCTGCTGGTGGTGGACTGGGTTCCCGCTCAGCCCGACGGCCGTCCCCCGCTGGCGAACTACCTGTTCGACGGCGGAACCGTCGCCGCGGACCGGCTTATGGAGAACGTGCGCCTTGCTGCCGCTGAGCTATCGCACTGGCGTCTGGCCGACGCTGCCGACCTTGATGAGTTGCTCATTCCGCTCCTGGCCAGTCGAGTTCGCTATGCGCTGAAGGCGCTGGCCGCCGATACGGCGATCTACCTCCACGGCGGTCGGCCGCCCGAGGACGAGTCCGGCTCTCTTCCCGCAACAGGAACCACCCCGACCGCATAACCACAATCCGCAAGTCGTGACAGCTTCTCGCAGCGGCGAGCGCAAGGGCGGCTCGAAGGGCTCGATTAAGATGGCCCGATGCCGACCATCGCCGCGGTTGCCACGGCCTTCCACCCGGACGAGCGTTTGAGCGCGGTCGTGGAGGCGGCGCTGAAGAGTTGCGCGCGGGTCGTGGTGGTCGACAACACTCCGGGGGACGGGGAGTCGCTGGCGGAGGCTCTGCGGGAGTCGCCGGGCGTCGTGGTGGTGCGCGATGGCCGGAATCGGGGCCTGGCGGCGGCGTTGAACGCCGGCGTTCAGGAGCTTCTGAGCGGCGACGCTTCCGAGATCCCGGACCTCGTGCTGTTCCTGGACCAGGATTCGGTGCTGCCCGAGGATCTGGTGCTGGGGCTGGCCGCGCACTTCGACGATCCGGAGACCGGGATCGCGGCGCCGGCGCCCTGGGACGAGGACCAGGGGCGCTACTACGAGCCGGGGACCGCGAAGGGTCCGGATGTCGCCGAGCGTGACGCCGTCATCACCTCCGGCATGCTGGTCCGGCGCTCGGTGCTCGAGCAGGTGGGGCCGTTTCGCGCCGAGTTCTTCGTCGACCACGTCGACAACGACTTCTGCCTGCGGGTACGTGCTGCGGGATACCGCGTGCTGCGCGACAAGCGTCACAAGCTCGCGCACAGTCTCGGCCAGCGCAACCAGCACAAGCTTCCGGGCGTTTCGGTGGCGTCGTCACGGCACCCGACCTGGCGGCTGTATTGGATCGCGCGCAACGGGACCGTCCTCATCCGCGAGCATCGTAAGGATGCTCCGGCGTGGAGCCGCGGCACTGGCGCCTACCTGGTGTGGTGGTTCTTGCTGCGGACGCTGATCGAGGCGCCGCGTGGGCCCCGGGCCGTGGCGATGGTTCGGGGCTTCCGGGACGGTCTCCGGGGGCGGACCGACCGGCGGTACCTGCCGCCGGGTGCTGAGATCCCGTCGGGTCAGCCCTGATCGGTGGGCGGCCGCGTCATCCCGCCGGAGCGATCGCGGGACCGCGGCCTTCGGGCCCCGTCCCGCTAGCGGCCCCCGTGCGCAATGCCGCAGCCGCCGCGCCGACCGCGCCGACCGCGGGCTCCTCGCTGACCTGACCACCCTGGCCGCCGAGGACCTCGGCCACCGCGGCGGCGGTCGCCGGGTCCACCGTGTTCGCGTCGTCGCGGTCCGGGCCGTCGACGCCGTCGGCCTTGATGTACGGGCCACGGCTGCCGAGCACCACGAGCGCGGCCAGTCCGGCGCCGATCAGGTACAGCAGCACCACGGCGACCAGGGTGCCCGGGGGCGTCCATGCCGGGTGCAGGGGGAACCAGGAGCCGTACGCGCCGACCATGTAGCGGCGGAGCGTCGTGTAGAACATCAGGAAGCCGAGAAGCAGGGTCGACGCGGTGATGGCCAGCGGCAGGCGGCGCGCCGTGCGGCCCAGCCAGGGCTGGCGGGGTTCGCGCTTGGTCAGTATGGCCGCGGCCAGCAGCGGCAGTCCGACGGCGACGGCGAGCAGGTAGCGTCCCTGCCAGATGTAGCCCAGGGTCTGCGCCTGGCGGCCTTGGGCCAGGACCGGGATGGCGATCACGGAGACGCCCAGCAGCGCCAGGGCGGCCACTTCGCGGACCTTGCCCATCGCGCAGGCCGCCGCGAGCAGGGCGACGACCGGGACGAACCAGAGTTCTTCGAGGTGGTACGGCGGGCGGACGTCCAGCCAGCCGAAGAAGCCGACCATCTGCTGGAGGTAGTCGAAGCTGGCCGCGAAGGTGTGCTTGGCCGCCACGGTGAAGGTCAGGTCGGGGAAGGTGGACGCGGTGCTGCCCAGGACGCTGAACTTCGCGGTCCAGGCGAAGGAGCCGAGGCCGACGATGCCGACCGCCGCGCTCCAGAGCCACACCGCCGGGCGTCTGAGGATCGGCAGCAGGGCGCCGCGCTGGCCGGCCAGGACCGCGCAGGTGATGATCACCAGGGCCCACGCCGGGCCCAGCTGGCGTACCGACACCAGGGCCAGGGTGGCCAGACCGGCCCGGGTCAGCAGGCGCGGGACCAGCTCCGGTCTGGGGTCGGTGAGCAGGCTCAGGACCGCGGCCCACAGCAGGATGGCCGAGCAGGCCTCCAGGGAGTTCGGGTTCACCGAGCCGTTCAGGAACAGCACCATCGGGGTGGCCGCGGCCAGGACGGCGGCCATCGGGTACCGGCGGCGCCGGCTCCACTGGAAGGCCGTCACCATGGCGCTGGCCAGCATCGCCGCGCCGAGGGCGGCGGAGACCAGGCGCATCGCGTACATGCCCACCGGGCCGTCGGACAGCAGGCTCGGCCAGCCCACGGCCCAGTAGTACAGGGGGTTGTTGGCGCCGGCGGTGGTGCCGGCCAGGTTCACGCCGGGCTGCGAGCCCGGGCTCTTGGCGCACGAGGCCGGGACGCCGGCGTCGGCGAAGTAGCACTCGTGCAGGTTGATCAGGTCGGCGTAGGCGCTGGGCAGACGGTAGCCGGTCATCGGGACCAGGTTGGTCTGACCCCAGGTGTGGGTGGTGACCGTGATCGGCGTGCCGTGGATCTGGCCGCGGACCGTGGCGGCGGCCTTGACCATGTGGGCGGGCTCGTCCGGGACCGACGTCAGCGGGGAGGCCAGGGCCCAGGCCGCGGAGAGGGCGAAGAACGCCAGGAAGGCGGTGAGCCAGACTCGGAGCGGGCTCCAGGTGCCGGGTTGCACCCCGGCAGCCAGTCGCCGCAGCATCCGTACTCCTTCGTCCGTGTTCCGCCCCGCAACGAAACCGGCCGCTCCCCCGCTGGCCCTGGGCGTGACCCCCATGCTACCGGCGCGTTCTCCGAACGGACGCCGACGCTCAGGAAATCCTTATATACCGTTCACGGATTGTGACCGAATCGACGTCTGATATTGGACCTCTGCTGGTGGCCCGCATGGTGAACGTGAGCAACGCCACGATTCCGGCCAGGCCCAGCAGCACCGCGGGGACCGCCGCGCCGGGCGGGGTCCAGGCGCCGGAGAACGGGTTCACCGAGGAAGTCTCGGTGAACAGGAAGAACAGGTTCGGGTGGCGCGAGGTGAACGCGTGCTCGAACCGGATCATCGTGATCCACAGGGCGACGCCTTGAGCCGGGATGAGGATCCAGGCCGCCCAGCGCATCAGCTGCGCCTGGCGCGGGACGGAGACCAGGGCGCGGTCGGCGGCCGCGTAGCCGGCCAGGATCGGGGCGCCGACCAGCAGCGGCAGCGCGTAGCGGCCCTGCGAGAACCACCAGTTCGTGGCCGCGGCCTGCAGGTCCGCCCCGACCAGGAACAGGTAGCCGCCGCCCACGATCGCCGCCAGTTGCAGCAGCACCCGCTTGCCGGCGCGGCGGGCCGCCAGGATCAGCAGCGCGCCGACCGCGACGAACCAGGCGAGGGTGAGCGGGAACGGCATCGCGACATCCCCGTACGAGGTCAGCCCGACCAGCCCGGAGGTGTAGAACGGCACGCGGTGCGTCAGCTCCTTGACGACCAGCGCCAGGCCGTGCGGGATGGCGGTGGTGCTCTGGCCGGTGGCGGGCAGGCCGCCCTGCGTGGACAGCAGTATCCAGCCCGCGCCGAACGCCGCCGCGATGGCCACGGCCCCGGCCCACAGGCGTACGGCGGGGCGCCGCAGCAGTTCCAGCAGCCGGTCGCGCTGCGCGCCGAAGGCCACCACGACGACGGCGGCCAGCAGCCAGCCGATCCCGAGTTCGCGCAGCACCGCCAGCGCTCCGGCGGCCACGCCGAACAGGGCCAGGGTCCACTTCGAGTCGTCGCGGGCCAGCAGGATCGCGATCAGGGAGGTCCACACCGCCACCGCGGCGGCGATCTCCGGTCCCGCCGGGTTCACCGCGCCGGTCAGGTTCACCGCGACCGGGGTCACCGCCAGCAGGACGCCGCCGAGCACCAGCGGACCGCGCCCGCGCGTCAGGCGGGTCGCCACCGCCACCGCGCCGCCGAGCAGCGCGCTGGTCAGCAGGCAGGTGAGCAGCCGGGCGGCGATGACGCCGCCGAAGTCCGGGGCCAGCTTGAGCGGCCATCCGATGACCGCGTAGTACAACGGGTTGTAGTTGGCCGCGCCACTGGTCGTCACGATCCTGCGGGACTCGTCGCCCGGGGCGGGAGAGCCGATGCAGGCTGCTGAGACGTCCAGCTTCCAGCGCGTGCACGCCTGGTCGTCGCTGTCGCCGGCGCCGCTGGGCACCAGCGAGCGCGGCACCGTGATCTGGGCGTTGACCCGGGCGGCGATCTGGCCGTCGACGACGCCGTAGGCGCGGACCACGTGCCGGAACTCGTCCGGGGACCCGTCGTACGGCAGCGCGACCGACCAGGCCGCGCCGAGCAGGAAGAAGCCGAGGAAGGCCGCCAGGAACGCCCGGGCCCCCATGGACCGCGGCAGCAGGCGCAGGACGGGGCGGAGCGCGGCGGACGGCATCAGGCCAGTGTAGGGCCGTTCATCGTACGGATCGACCAACGGCCGCGGTCCGTCGGCGAGGCCCGGGCGGCCCCGCGCAGGCCCGGGTGACGACCGTGTGGCGGCCGTCACCCGGGGTGTGCGGGAGCCTACTTCTTGCCGACCAGGCGGCCCAGGCGGTACTTCGTGCCCCAGACCGTGGTCCGCCACAGCGCCTCGGCCACTATGTTGCCGCTCATCTTGGACGCGCCCAGCTCGCGCTCCACGAACGTGATCGGCACCTCCACGATCTTCAGCCCGGCACGGCTGGTGCGCCAGGCCAGGTCGACCTGGAAGGTGTAGCCGGCCGACGCCACGCTCGCGAGGTCGATCTTCTCCAGCGTGGTGCGGCGGAACAGGCGGTAGCCGCCGGTCGCGTCCTTCAGCCGCATCCCGGTCACCATGCGCACCCAGGTGTTGCCGCCGCGGGAGAGTACCTCCCGGCGCTTGGGCCAGCCGACGGTCTTGCCGCCGGAGACGTAGCGCGAGCCCAGGACCAGATCAGCGTCCTGCTCCACCAGCGCGGTCAGCAGCGCCGGGAAGTCCTCCGGGCGGTGCGAGCCGTCGGCGTCCATCTCGCAGATCACGTCGTAGTCGTGCTCGATGCCCCAGGCGAACCCGGCCAGGTAGGCCTTGCCCAGGCCCTCCTTGCCGGCGCGGTGCAGCACCTTCACCCGGTCGTCCTTCTCGGCCAGCCCGTCGGCCAGCTTGCCGGTGCCGTCCGGCGAGTTGTCGTCGGCCACCAGGATGTGCACCTGCGGATTCGCCGCGTGCACCCGGGTGACGATCTTCTCCAGGTTCTCCGACTCGTTGTAGGTGGGGATGATCACCAGGACGCTCAGGTCCTTGGCCGCAGATTCCACGTCGGCTTCGTTCTTTCTGGTCTGGGGGGTGCCGGTGTCGGCGGGGACAGCGGAGACGGTGGCGCCCGCCGGCTCGGGACGGAGCCGGGCCGCCGCCACGGCGGTGACCACGGCCACCACCGATGCGAAGATGGACAGGTTCAGGTGCTTGCTGGTGTCGATGCCGTCGAAGAACGCCGCCGCGCCGAACTGCAGTAGCGCCACCGACGTCAGGAACAACGTGGTCCAGGCCAGCGCCTTGCGCTCGCCGGCGGCCCGCTCCCGGCGGCGGGCCAGCAGCCGGGCCGCCACCGCGGCCGGCAGCAGCCACAACAGCAGCAGCGGGATCAGCCCGGTGTCGCGGAACAACCCCAGGGTGCTGGTCACCGGGGTGAAGCGCTTGTCCACGAGGTTGGGGCCGCGCCCGTTGTCGCTGTCGTAGTTGGCCAGCGGGATCGACTGCTTGTCGTGCGGCGTGTAGTTCTTGCCGGTGTAGCAGTTGCCGGTGTAGGTGGGCCGCACGTAGAAGAACGAGTTCGCGGCGTCGTTGGCCACGCGGATCGAGCGGTCCGGGTGGGTCAGCAGGAACTTGACGGTGTTCCCGACCGACAGGGCGCTCTCCAGCACCGGCTCCGCGGCCTCGTTCCGGGCCACGAGCGTGGTGCTGTCGCTACCGGGGTTGTACTGCCCGGTGTCGCGCATGCTGATCAAGAACGGCGGGCACCAGGCGGGGTGCCCGACCTGGCCGGAGTAGTAGGACGGGATGCCGAGCGCCTTGAGGTCCGCCTTCGGGTTCGGGCTGACGTACAGCAGCTCGTTGAACACGAAGTCGGCCTTGGTCTGCAGGTTGAAGTGCGGATCCTGCTTCGGGGTGAAGGCGAAGGACCCCGCCAGCAGCGCCGCGGCCGCGCCGAGCGGCAGGATCCGGGACCCGATCCGGCCCTGCAGGAACCCGGCCCGGACCGGGAACGCCACCAGCAGCACCGCCAGCGGCGCTATCAGCACCACCATCTGGGACTTGGAGGTGGTCAGGAACAGTCCGGCGCCCAGGGCCAGGGCCAGCCCGGCCCAGCGGGCCCGTCCGCCCCGGAACAGCAGCAGAATGGCCGGCAGCAGGAACAGCAGGCCGATGACCGCCGAGATCTCGCTCAACGGCGACGCCGCGAAGTCGATGAAGCTGGCGTCCGCGACGATCACCAGCAGCGCGGCGCACACCAGGTAGCGGACCAGTCGCCGGGTGCGCATCACCGCGAACAGCAGGCCGATCGCGATACCGATGAAGACGCAGCCCACCGCGCCGAGCACCCGCAGGTCCAGGGCGGTGTCGCCGTACTTGTTCGTCAGCCCCAGATGCGTGGTGAGCTGGTTCGCGATGTTCATCAGCAGCAACTGGCTGGACGAATAGGGCGGCTGGGGCAGATCCACGCCGAAGTACTGCTGCCCGGTCTTCAGGGAACAGCCGACGTTCTGCTTGTAGATGTACTGCCAGGTCACCCACCGGAGTCTGGCGTCGGTGTTGGCGATCGACTTCAGGCTCAGATGGCACAGCAGCCGGCTGCCGTCGTAGTTGTCCGCGACGCCGACCGGCGTCGGGACCATCAGCCGCGCGAACAGCAGCACGGCGGCGCCGACCGCCACCGAGACCGGCTCGACGACCCCACGGCCCAGCAGGGCCCGTATTCGACCGGGTGGGCGCGCCGGGGCGACCTCGGTGGTCGCCGGACCGGCCGTGTCCTGGCTCGCAGTGGACAAGGAAACCTCTTCGGGGGACGCGCTGCTGGAGCAAATCCGGGGGCTAACACGGCGCGCCGTCATCGAGGTCGAGGACGGCGCGACAGTAGACCATACCCCGTGTCAACTAGGAGGATCCCACAGCCCCGGCAGGAGGTGCACCAGCCATGGATCCGCCGTCACCGACCGCTATACCCCGGTCACACATCGACAGCCCTGGATTCCAGGAGCGCGGGTCCGGCGCCGGGCTCCGCGAACCCGGCGGGACCGGCGGCCCGGGCGGGATCGGCGGGCGCCGCGGACCCCGGGGGCCCGGCCGGGACGCC
>JABFXP010000305.1 GCA_013361685.1 Catenulispora sp. | reverse complement strand
GGGCTCGTATTCACCACAGCGGTGTGGGGCTCGACATTTGTCGTGGTGAAGGGCGCTATCTCGACGATCCCCGTGCTGGACTTCCTGGCGCTGCGCTTTGCCCTTGCGTTTGTGGTGATGGTTGCTGTGCGGCCGCGTGCGCTGGCTTCGCTGGGGCGCAGTGGGTGGCGGCATGGCGTTGTGCTTGGAGTGGTACTCGCTGGCGGCTATGCGGCGCAGACCTTCGGGCTGGTGACAGCCTCGGCGTCGGTTTCGGGATTCATCACCGGGTTGTTCGTTGTGTTCACGCCGTTGATTGGTGCCGTGTTGCTGCGGCGGCGAGTGGCGGGGGTGGTGTGGGCAGCGGTGGTGGTCGCGACCGTGGGGCTTGGACTGATTTCGCTGCACGGACTGGCGGTTGGGCGTGGCGAGCTGCTGACCGTAGGCGGGGCGATGTTCTTTGCGTTGCACATCGTGGGGCTCGGCGAGTGGTCGCATCGGAGCGACGCATATGCCTTGGCCGTTGTGCAGATCGGCACCGTTGCGGCGGTTTCGCTGGGGTTGGCCCTGGCCAGCGATCGTGCGCATGTGATGGTGTTGCCGAGCGGCGCCAGTGGATGGGGAGCGGTTGGGATCACCGCTTTGCTGGGAACTGCCGCTGGGTTCTTTCTTCAGACGTGGTCGCAGGCGCGGATGCCGGCTACACGAGCCGCTGTCGTCTTGACGATGGAGCCGGTGTTCGCGGGGATCACCGGCGTGCTGTCTGGCGAAAGTCTCGCAGCGCGAGGGTGGGTGGGAGCCGCGTTGGTTCTGGCAGCCATGTATCTCGTGGAGGTGGCGCCGCGCCGGGGGTAAAGTGGCGCGGCGCCGGGGGTGCTACTCGTCGTCTTTATCGGCGTCGCTGTCGCTGTCGGCGTCGCCGAGGAGGTCGTTCACGTCGTTGAGGTTGTCGTCGTCGCTCTTGTCGCTCTTGTCATCCTTGGCGGCGCGGTCGTCGGTCGGCTCCGCCTTGCGGTCGTCGACGTCTTGGCCCACTGACTGCACCTCGGCTTCCAGGCCCAGACGCTCGGCCAGCCAGCCGTGAAATCCGACGGAGGCCTGGACCCAGTTCACCGTCGTGCCGACGAAGTAGTCGATGTTCACGCCCTGCGGGACGACCATCTGCGTCTCGCCGATCAGGCGGAGCACGCCGTCCTCGTTGGTGTGGGTGTAGACCTTCGGCCAGAGGGTGTCGCGGTTCCACTCGTCGATGACGTCGAGCAGCTCCTGCTTCTCCTCCAGCGGGTACGCACGTTCGTAGAAGGCGCGGATGGCGAACAGCTCCTTCTGTTCACCGCGGAACATCGCGTAGACGCGGAAACCCGGCCAAGAGGCGACGATGTCACCCTCAGGGTCGGTGGTGTACTTGATCCCGAGTTGCTCGAACAGGTCGCCGACCAGGTTGTCATCCGGTTTGATGATCGGCGGCGGACCCTGGGGAGGCTCCTGGGGTCCGAAGTTCGGGATGGCTCCGGGGTCGATGGTCATGCGGTGTCCTCAATCGCGTTCGGCGGCATATCGCGTCGGTGGTCTGTACATCCTGTCATCCCCCGGAGGCCGGGCTGAACTCGCGGCCCAGGCTGTCCGCGGCCAGGAGCGCGTCGGCGACCATCGGGGCGTCGACAAGGAATGGCTCGTTGTGGATTGTCTCCCCGGGAGCCACCGTCCGTTCGGCGATGGTTCGCACCAGCGCGAGGTCGGCGCCGGGCAGGCCCAGGCCTCCTAGGGTCACCGGGAGGCCGACCGTGCAGCAGAACTCCAGGACTTGGTTGAGTTCAGTGGTGGGGGCGCCCTCCAGGACCAATTGGGTGAGGACGCCGAAGGCAACCTTCTCGCCGTGGAGGAAATCGTGAGTCTGGGGAGCGGCGGTGAGACCGTTGTGGACGGCATGGGCGGCGGCCAGGCCTGACGACTCGAACCCGAGGCCCGACAGCAGGGTGTTGGCTTCGATCAGCCGTTCCACCGCCGGGGTCAGCAGGTGCTGGCGGACGGCCGACAGAGCGGCGGGACCGTCGGCCAGCAGGGTGCGGTGGCACAGTTCGGCCAGAGCTGCGGCTGAGCGGGTCGAGGCGCCGCCGCGCATGTTCTTTACGTGGCCGGCTACGCAGGTGCGAGCCTCATACCAGGTGGCGAGCGCGTCGCCCATGCCCGCGGAGAAGAGTCGAGCCGGGGCCTGGACCACCGCGCTGCTGTCGACGAGGACCAGGGCCGGGTTGCGGGCGACGAGCTGGTAGGCGTCGAACTCGCCGTCGTCGGTGTAGATGACCGACAGCGCGCTGCACGGTGCGTCGTTGGAGGCCGCGGTCGGGCAGCTGACGAAGGGCAGCGCCAGGTCGTCGGCGGCGGCGCGGGCGGCGTCCAGGGCTTTGCCGCCGCCGGCACCGATCAGGACGGCGGCGTTCTGCGCGGCGGCGGTGATGCGGGCGATCTCGGCACGACTGCACTCGCCGCCGAAGCGGTGCACCGTGTAGTCGGTATCGGCGGCTTTGAAGGTGGCGCGCCAGGTGTCACTGAGCAGGCGTTCGGCGCTGGGCGCGGCGACGATCAGAGCCGGGCCGGTGAGGCCGAGGCGCAGCATCTCCGGCCCGAGGGCGGCGGTGGCGTCGCGGCCTTGGACGTAGTGGCCCGGGGAGGAGAAGACGCTGAGCATGGCGGGCTCCGATGCGGTCGGGGATCGGTTAACAGCCCTACCCGCGATCAGGCGGGGTTACGCCGGCCCCGCGTCCTCGTCCACGCCGGCGCCCGATCCGGCGAACAGGTGCTCCACGAGCTTCGCCAGGGCGGGCAGGGCTGCGGCCACCGCCTCCTGCTCCTGACCCGACAAGCGGTCCAGGGCGGCGCCGATCCGGCGCTGGTGGGCCGCCTGCCAGTCGGCGAGCTGGCCGCGTCCAGCCTCGGTCAGCTCCACCACCGCGACCCGCCGGTCGTCGGGGTGGGTGCCGCGGACCACCAGGCCGGCCGTCATCAGCTGCCCGATCAGGCCGCTGACCGTGCTGGCGGACAGCCGCTGGCGCGCCGCCAGGTCCCCGACCCGGGCCGGCGACTGGTCGCTGAGCGCCTGCATCAGCTCGATCTGCGCCATCGGGAGGGCTTCCCAGGGGTACTCGGTGCGGATCGAGGTGCGCAGGGCGCGCCGCAGACGAGTCACCACATCGGTGAGCTGGTGCGCAGTGGCATCCGAGCGCTCGGCGGCACCCTGGGAACGGTCATCCGCGGCGGGCGCGGTGGGCGGGGCGGGCGTGGCCATGCCCAGACTTTATGACCCCGGGCGCCCGTTGCGCCCGGGCCTCCGCGAGGTTGAGACAGCGTGTCGGCCCACCAAACATTTCGGTGTCCGAAATTTTCGGCGTACGCTGGAATACGTGAACGCCCTCCTGCGTGAACGACCCCGCCCGGACCGCATCCGCAACCTGCCCGCGGCCTGGCGGCTGGCCGTGCTCACGGTCTGCTTCGGCGCCTTCATGGGCCAGCTCGACGCGTCCATAACCACGCTGGCCTACCCGGCGCTGCGCACCGAGTTCGGCGCCTCGCTGTCGGCCGTCTCCTGGGTCTCCCTGTCCTATCTCCTGACGCTGACCCTGCTGTTGGTCCCGGTCGGCCGCCTGTCCGACGCGCTGGGCCGCAAGCTCTTTTACGTTTACGGCTTCGGCGTCTTCACCGCCGCTTCCGCCGCCTGCGCGCTGGCCCCGAGCCTGGACGCGCTGATCGCCTTCCGCATCGTGCAGGCCCTGGGGGCCGCGATGCTCCAGGCCAACAGCATCGCCCTGATCTCCAACGCCGCTCCCCGCGCCAAGCTCCGCAGCGCCCTCGGCGTGCAGGCCGCCGCCCAGGCGCTGGGCCTGGGCCTGGGCCCGGCGGTCGGCGGCCTGCTCGTGGACACGCTGGGCTGGCGCTGGGTGTTCGGCGTGAACGTCCCGGTCGGGGTGGCCGCCCTGGTCGGCGGGGTGTTCCTGCTGCCGCGCACCCGCGAGCGCAACCCGGGCCTGCGCCTGGATCTGACGCCGCTGAAGCAGGCCGGGGTCCGCCGGGGCCTGCTCGGCGCGGGCGGCGGCTATCTGGTGCTGTTCGGACCGCTGGTCCTGGTGCCGGTGATCATGGCGGCCCGCGGCAGCAGCGCTCTGACGTCGGGGCTGGTCCTCACCACGCTTCCGGTCGGCTTCGCGGTCGGCGCCTCGTTCCTGAAGCTGCGGCCGGTCGCCGGACTGGGCCTGGCCGCCGTCGCCCTGGCCGCGCTGCTGCTCCTGCCGTTCGAGCCGGCGGTGCTGGTCCCGCTGCTCGGGCTGCTCGGCCTGGGCCTGGGCAGCTACGCCCCGGCGAACAACGCGCAGGTCATGGCCTCCGTCCCGCAGAAGGCCTCGGGGGTGGTCAGCGGGTTGCTGAACACCGCGCGCAGCCTCGGCACGTCCGGCGGCGTGTATCTGGTGACGTCCGCCATCGCGCTGGCCGGGGCCGGCGGCGTCCACGGCCGTGCGAGCCTCGGCGCGCGGTACGCCTTCGCCGGCCTGCTAGCCGTCTGCCTGCTCACCGTGCTGACCGCCCGCGGCGCCGCCACCGCGGTACGTCCGCGCCCGCACGCGGTCCACGACGAACTCGTCGACCAGCTGCCAGCCCCACTCGGGCCGCAGGTCGGGCCGCTTGTGCGGGGTGACGATCAGCAGCGCCGCGCTGACCTGGGCCAGCTGCCAGGCGACCAGCGGCAGCCGGGAGGGGTCCGCGAGGTGGAGCGCGAAACTGCACACCGTCAGTGAGTAGTCGCGGCCGGACAATGCTCCGGCCGCCACGTCCTCGAAGCTGAACTCCTCCGCGTTCCTGCCTGTCGCGGCGCTATACGCGGCGGCCGTATAGGGATCGACACCGTCGACCTCTTTAGCGCCCAACTCCAGTAGAGCTCGCGTCGCCTCTCCACTGCCGCAGGCGAGGTCCAGTACGTGGCGCAGCTCTAAAGCGTTCCGCTCCACGCTCTGCTGGATCACCGTGCGTACCGCGTTCTCATGAGGGTTGCGGTACTCGGCTCCGAAACGCTTGTAGTACTCCTCCGCCCCGAACTCTTCGTAAGCGCCGCGGATGGAGGACATACAGATCACCTTAAGTCGCGCAGCTCCCTGGCCGCTCGTGCCACCTCCCCAAGCACGTGCGGAGTGAACTCGAACACCGCCTGGTCACCCTTGAACGGCACGTCGGGAGACCAGGTGAAGCGCAGCTCGTACCCGGCTCTAGAGCGGCCCCCGATACGCGCCAAGGCTGCACACACCTCCCTGGCGAGCGTCGGCCGGGTGGCGCGGTAGCCGTTGACGATGGGGAAGTACGCCTGAGACTCGTTGTCCCCGATGGCGGCCCGGAAGGCGCCCAGCACGCCTTCGTACATGGTCCGCGTCACCTTCCGCTCCACCGGCTCCCCCGCGTCCGGGGTAAGAGCGGTCCGCACTGTCAGCACCGGCACCCCGGTCCGCGACGCCCCCACCTCCGCACCGCGTACGAAGTCCCACGCCCGCCGGTTGTCGACCGCGCGCGCCGCCGCCAGTGCCAAGTCCCGCAGGCCTGTCAGCGCAGGCGCGAGATCGGCTAGAGAGAACTCGTTGAGACGCAGATATAAGACGTCGGCCCACTTCAGGTCGAGGTCGCCCAGGACGGACTCGGCGTCCCGCTGTTCCGCGTTCGCCACCGTCTCCAGCAGGTCGGTCATCCGCAGCGGGTAGTCGCGCAGCCGCTGGTCCAGCGGCACGAGCACCTCGTAAGGGTGCGGATTCGCGGTGCCGGTAGGCGGGTCCAGCTCCCAGATCTGGCCGCGCCCGTAGTCGCGGCCCCGGCGCCAGCCTGTCGCGGCCAGGTAACGGAGTACGTCGTCCGGCCGGAGCCTGGCGGCCCGGCCGGATGCGGAGGTCTGCGCCGTTTTGGACGGGGCGGTCATCGCGCGAGCATCTCCCGGAACTCGTCGCCGAACAGCCCGTGGAGGGCTCTTATATGAAGCAGATTGGCACGCGGGACGCGCACTGTATATGTAGATGACCGTTTTGGTCTCGGCAGCGGGAGCGCGTCGTGGAAACACGCCCAGTAGGCGGCGTTGCGGAGCAGGAGACGTTCGGGAGTGATGTCCGTCCACTCCGCCGACGCGCGCGGGACCACCACCAGGAACAGGAACCGGGGCACCAGGTAGTCGCGGCCGGCGAGCCAGTTGTAGTTCTTCACCTCCAGCGGATAACGCCAGGCCACGTCGGTGCCGCGCGGATCGGACCAGGACTTGACCTGGACGTCTATCAGCGGGAAGCCGCGGCGGCCCTGGGTGGCGGGGTAGCGCAGCGTCCAGTCCACGCCGACCCGGTCCCGGTCGGCGCGCAGGGCGTCGAGATTGGCCGCGGCGGCCAGGGCTCTGATGAAGGTCTCGCCGAAGTCGCCCTGGTGTCCGGAGTCGCCGAGGGTCAGGGGGCGTCCGGCACCCCCGGTCTGAGTGCTGTCTCTGGTGGTCGCGTCGGTGTGGAACCCTTGGTCGATCGTCCCCGTCATCGTTTCCCTTATGCGCGCTCTTGTCGGGGGTCGGGTCCTGATATCAGGGTATCGCCGACCGTCCGTCGCCGAAAGGTCACTTAGCGTTGACTCTCAGTGAACATCTAAAGTTATGCGCCATGGGCAGCGGCGCGGGCAGCACAGTCATGACAGGTGTTTTTCTCGCCTCGGCGGTGGGGGCGGTCGCTGCGGTCGCCGTGCTGGGCGGATGCTCTTCATCCGGCGGCGGGACGGCGGCCGGGGCGCAGCGGCCCGCCGCGGCGTCGGGTTCCGCGTCTTCACCGGCCGCTTCCGGTTCGAAGCCCACCTCAGCCCCCGGCGCGCCTTCGGGTTCGACGACGGGCTCGGCTTCGGCCCCGGCCACGCCGAGCGGCGCACCCTCATCCGCCCCGGCTCCGGAGCTGCTGGACTGGAAGGGCTCGGGTTCGGGATCCGGCGTGGAGGTCACCGGTGACGCCGCCGCCTTCGCCGTCCGCTTCGACCCCGCGGTCGTGCGCTTCGTGCTGCACGCCGGGTCGCAGGTGCCGGGTGGAGGCGGTTGGCAGGACTCGAACTCCGCTGCCACCGAGCGGCTCGTCGCCGGCTGGAACGGCGGGTTCCTCATGGGCAACAACGCTTCCTGGGGTGGGTTCTTCCTGGCGGGGAAGACCGCCTTCGGTCCGCTGCGCGCGGGGACCGCGTCGGAGGTCTTTTATAAGAACGGGTCCATGGATGTCGTGGCGTGGCCGGGCGGGGCGCCGGGCCCGGACGTGGCCGGGGTGCGGCAGAACCTGGCGCTGATGATCGACGGCGGCAAGCTCGCCGGGAACCTCGACAAGGGCACCGCGGCGGACGAGCACACGTGGGGCTTCACCAACGACGCCTCCAACGTGCACGCCAACCGGTCCGGCGTCGGCGTGCGGGCCGACGGGAAGACCGTGTACGCGGCGGTGCGCGGGGCCTCACCGCTCCAGCTCGCGCAGTTCCTGCAAAAGGCCGGCGCGGTGCGTGCCATGGAGTTGGACATCAACATGTCGCGGCCGATCTTCGGGACGTACGCGGACGGGAAGTGGTCGCAGCCCGCGCCGTGGCTCGGACCGGCGGTACGGTTCACGTCCGGGAACGAGCGGGATTTCGTGGTGGTTTATGAGCGTTAATCGCACTATGCCCGGTGATTGACAGTTGTATTCCACTTGAGGTATTCATCCGCTTCTTTATGAAAGGCGGCGGAGGCGGTTCCCGAGAGTTTTCCGAACGGCTCCAGCACCCCGGCGGCGGTCCAGGTCCCGACCACGCGTCCTTCGTCGAGCATGGTCTGCGCGATCATGCCGCCGCCGGCGTTGACGCGCTTGGCGAAGGCCGGGTCGAGGATCAGGTCACGGGTGCGGTGGCCGAGGAGGTAGGGGTCGAAGCGGGCCAGGAGGCGGTGCGGCTTGTCCGGTCGCGCCGGGGTCTCCGGCGGATCCGCGGTGGCGCCGCGCGGAAGCAGAAGCCGGACGCCGTCGTGTTCGACCTCTTCGAGATCGTCGCGGATCAGCTGGATCGCCTTTGCGGCGTCGGCGGCCTGAAGCCCGGACCACGCGACGAGATCCGCCGCGGAGGCCGGCCCGTAGGCGGCGAAGTAGCGCTCGGCAAGCAGGGCGAGTGCCGCGTCCCGCTCGGGCGCCGAAGCAGTCGGTAGCCACTCGTCGAGCAGGACGTACGTCGGTTCGTCCCGTGCCGCGTCGGGCCCGCGGCAGATCAGGCCGCTGTTCGCGGCGAACCCGAGGAGGTGCGGCGGCTGCTGGCTCTTGAGATCGATGACGACGCCGTGTTCGGCCAGCTCGCCCACGATCTCCGCCCGCGTCAAAGCCCTGCCACCATCGAGGATCTGCGCCAAAGCCGCCATCGCCCGCTCGCACACCTGCGGCGTGAGCCCCAGCTGATCCCGCCGCCGCTGCCCGTTCCGCAGATTCACCGGCCCCAGCGCGGCCAGCATCGGCCGCAGGTCCTCAGCGGCCACCGCGTGGATGGTGCCGCGCATCAACCAGGTCCGCACCACCGACGCATCGGCGAACGCCGCGTCGACGTCGGCTCTGCTCAGCCCCTCAGCCCGCGACCACACCTGCCCGCGCGTCGGACCCGCCGCCTGCGCCTGGAGCGCCGCAGCGGCCCGCACAGCGCCCACCACGCCGCGTACCGTGTCGGCGCCGCCGGCGAGCCCCTGCGCTCGCACCCGCAGCCACCGCACCTGGTCCGCGCTGAAGATCCGCATGGCCAGAATCTACGCGTCCGCGCTGACGGTCACCGATCGGCCTGCCGCCTGTCAGGTACATCGCAAGAGCGAATCCGCCGGCCGGCCGGTCATACCAGCGGTGGATCCGCGGTGGCGGTGCCCGTCAGTACGGTCGGGCACCATGGGGACCTGTCAGAGCTCTGAGTCCGCGGGCGCGCCGGCTCCGGCCATGCCTGCGGCCACCGGCGAGCCGCAGTGGGTGGTCAGGATGGACGCCTGGGTGGACTCTTGGAAGCCGGGGTTCGTGACGGGTGCGGCGCTGTTCGGGCCGATCGTCGGGCCTGCGGTCGGCCTGTTGGAGTACTTTTTCGCGAACCGCGCCGGCACCGGAACCGCTGTCGCCCCGAGCGCCGCAGCGCTGGTCGTGGCCATCGGATGCCTCGTCGGCATCACCTGGGTACGTGGCCGCGCCTCCTCCTGGCGCAGCCGAGGCGTCATGCTCGCTCGGCACGGCACGGTTCTCCTGATCGGCGGGGCGCTGTGGGTCTTGCCGGGCGGCTGGAGCATTCCACGGCAGGTGTTCACATTCCCGGGGGACTGGTTGGCCCTGAGCGTCCCCTTCCCGTTGGCGGCCCTGCTGGTCAAACCAGGGCTGGCGGCCCGGTGGCGCGTCCTGGCCGCGACACCGCTGCTCGTGACAGCCCTGATGTGGCCGACCCTGTGCACCCACGCGGCGGCGACGATCCGGGACCGCGCCGGCGTCCCCGCCGATGAGTGGTTCGCGGTCCGGATCGCCGGATACACCCCGGACGGATACTCGCTGAACGGCGCCGGGACGCCGGAGCTCGCGTATCACTCGACCCGCGCGGACCTGGAGTACGGCGACGATCTGGTGCTGCGGTCGTGGCCGGCCACCGCGGCCTCGCCCTGCGACGCCCTGCGGGAGTACGCCTGGGACAAGACCGCATGGTCGTGCGACGCGGTGCCGGGCGGGTTCTGGACCGCCGAGGACGAGGACCAGGACATCTTCCTCGCCACGCGGTACGGCTCCCGGTACGTCGTGGCCGAACTGCCGGGCGACGCCGGCTGGCCGATCCCGCCGGACCGGCTGCCCGGGATCCTGGCCACGCTGCACCTGGCGGATGATCACGAACTGCTGGCGATGTTCAACAAGTACTGAGCTCGCCGTTCAAGGTCATCTCCTGCGTCCTTCGCAATCCCGCGGCCCCGCGCGCCCTCCGCGCCGCTCACACCCCCGCCTTGGCCGCCGCCTTCGCACTCCCCCGCCCCGCACCCGCCGCCTTGTACTCCGCCGTCAGCCGCTGCGCCGCGTCCTCCGGCAGCCGCCGCACCGCCTCGCGGAACGTCACGCCGGCCAGCCGGTCCAGCCGGGCGGTCACCCAGGCCGCGACCCAGGTCGGGTCCTTATACGCGATCTCGCGCAGGACCCAGCCGATCGCCTTGCGGACGAAGAACTCGCGTTCGTCCACCATCGGGTCGGCGTAGCGGGTGAAGCGCACCAGGTCCGGCTTGCCCTCGCGGATCCCGGGGATCAGGGCCAGCAGGGACGCGCGGCGGAGCCAGAAGTCGCCGTCGTCGGCCCAGCGGTCCAGGGTGCGGCCGGCGGCCTCGCGGTCGCGGAGCACGATCTTGCCGGCCACGTCGCCGGCCAGCGGATCGACCAGGGACCACATCGGGGCGTCGCGGAGCATCAGGGTCACGTCCTGCAGGTCCGCGGCCGTCAGCAGGCGCACGCCCTGGGCCAGGACGAACACCGCGGCCAGGCGGCGCTCGTAAATGTCGGTGTCCCACAGCGCCGCGGCCAGGCCGGTGACGTCGTCGTGCACGGCGCGGCGACCGCCGATCTCCTTGTACAGGCCCTTCACCTGCTTGCGCAGATCCGGCACCGGGACGCCCATGTGCGCGAACTCGCTCTTGTGGTACTGCTGGTCGTACGTCGCGCGGGCCGCGGTGCCCAGGCCGTCCAGACCCTTGTCGAACGCGGAGACGAGGGTGGGGATCGGGGTGGTGGTCGCATCTGTCACGCCGCGAGCCTAACGATCCACCCCACCGTTTCGGCGGCACCCGCTGCGCCGTTCGGGCAGGATGGATGATCAGTGTTCACCGTCAGGAGGGACGACCATGCGGATCGGGACACGGGCCGGGGCAGCGACGACGGCGACGGCCCTGCTGGCCGCGGCCCTGACGGCGTGCGGCGGCTCCAGCTCCGCCAAACCCGCCGGCGCGGCGAACGTCACCACCGCCGCCACGAGCGCGTCACCGAGCCCGTCCGCCCCGGCCACCTCTTCCCCGAGCCCCTCCGCCACGCCCGGCACCACGGCCTCCACCTCCAGCGCGCGCCTGGCCCCGGCCCTGCTCCGCCTCGAAGACCTGCCCTCCGGCTTCCGGTCCGAGCCCCTGACCGCACGCAACCTGCCCTCCATGATCAAGGGCTGTGCGAACCTTGAGATCCTCCAGCAGGGCAACATCGCCGACCAGGCCCAGGCCGAGTGGACCAAGGGCGCGCTGGACGACTACATCGACGAGGCCATCATCCAGCCGCAGGGCGAGACCGCGGCGACGCTGGTCGACAAGGCCGCCAAGGCACTGAACGACTGCGGCTCGGTGAAGGTCGTCGAGGAGGGGCTGTCGGTCACCCTGCACGCCACCCCGCTGGACCTGCCGCAGGTCGGCACCGCCTCGCACGCCTGGCACACCACGGCCAAGTACGGCTTCGGCTCGATGGAGATGAACGTCGTCCTGATCCAGCAGGGCGATCTGGCCGTGCTGGTCGCGCAGACCCGGATCAACGGCCAGGCCAACCCCGACCTCACACTCAGCGCGGCACGCGCCGCCGCCGAACGGGCCGCGGACTTCCAGAAAAAGTAACTGGTCCTACGATCAAGACATGCCCTCCAAGCCCGAACCCAAGAAACGGCCGCTGCACCTGATCGGCGAGCTGCCCGCGGCGCTGCCCGCCGACAACGACTCGTTCTTCGGCCTGGACACCATCGAGGACCCGCTGCAGCTGCTCTCCCGCAGCACCGAACTGGCCGACGCCTTCCGCGTCTCGGCCCGCCGCGCCGAGAACTACCAGGCGGTCGCCGCCGCCCGGCTCACCGACCCCCGGCGCTTCGACCGGATGCCGGTGGCGGACCTGGCCCTGCTCACCGGCTGGACCGAGGAGTACGCGGCCAAGATGGCCGAGTACGGGCGCACGCTGCTGGACAAGGGCGCGCCCTGGGACTGAGCGCGGCCCGCCGCGCCCCCGCGACACTGTGATCCCTATTACATAGGCAACCTATATAGACGGGCTATATAATTATGGGCGTGGACCAGACCCCGGACGCGGTGGGCGAGCTGTTCGAGACCGTCACAGTGCTGATGATGCGGCACGTGCCGGCCCCGGACGGCCTCAGCCTCACCGCCGCCGCCACCCTGGGCTCCCTGCAACGGCGCGGACCGCTGCGCATCACCGAACTGGCCAACGCCCAGGGCGTGACCCAGCCGTCGATGACGCAACTGCTGCGCCGCCTGGAGGACGCCGGGCTGGTGGGCCGGGTACCGGACCCGGGCGACGGCCGGGTGGTGCTCGTGGAGCTCACCGAGGCCGGCGACAAGACGCTGCGCGACCGGTGGAGCACCCGCCTGGCGCACCTCGAGGCGCTGCTCGGGACCCTCACCGACGACGAGCGGGCGACGCTGCGCCACGCCGCCGAGGCCGCACTGCCGGTGACGCAGAAGCTGGTCCACACCCTCGCCGCGCGCTACTGAGCACCCGGCCCGGAGGGCGCCCCACGCCTCCCGGACCGCAGCCTTCCGCGCGGCGGGGGCGACATCCCCGCCGACCGCGTGGAAGGAACAGCTTTGTCTTTGTCATCCACCCTGCGCTCCGACGCCTCCGCCGGAACCCGCCCCGCACCCCCGAGCCTGCTGCGCCAGCCCAAAGCCGTCTGGGCGGTGGCCTTCGCCTGCGTCATCTCCTTCATGGGCATCGGCCTGGTCGACCCGATCCTGCCGGCCCTGGCCTCCCAGCTGAAGGCGTCACCGAGCCAGGTCACGATGCTGTTCACCAGCTACCTGGTGGTCACCGCGGTCGCGATGCTCATCACCGGCTCCGTCTCCAGCCGCATCGGCGCGAAGAAGACCCTGGTCACAGGCCTGTCGATCATCGTGCTCTTCGCCGCCCTGGCCGGCGCGTCCGGCACCGTCGGCCAGATCGTCGGCCTGCGCGCCGGCTGGGGCGTCGGCAACGCCCTGTTCATCGCCACCTCCCTGGCCGTGATCGTGGGCTCGGCCAGCGGCGGCTTCGCCGGCGCGATCATCCTCTACGAATCCGCACTCGGCGTCGGCATCGCCCTCGGCCCCCTGGTCGGCGGCGAACTCGGCGGCATCAGCTGGCGCGGCCCCTTCTTCGGCGTCGCGGTCCTGATGCTGCTCGCCCTGGTCGCGACCATCATCCTGGTGGAGCCCACACCCCCGCCGACCCGCAAGGTCTCCCTCACCGAACCCATCAAGGCCCTGCGCCACCGCGGCCTGCTGACCCTGGCCCTGACCGCGCTCTGCTACAACTGGGGCTTTTTCACCCTGCTGGGCTACGCACCCTTCCCGATGGACCTCGGCACACACCAACTCGGCTACGTCTTCACCGCCTGGGGCATCCTGGTAGCGATCTTCGCCGTATTCGCCGCCCCACGCCTGCAAGCCCGCTTCGGCATCGCCAAGACCCTCTACGCCAACCTCACGCTGTTCGCGATCAACATCCTCATCGTCGGCCTATGCGTGGACCACAAGCCGGCCCTGATCGCCGCGGTCATCATCGCCGGCGTCTTCATCGGCATAAACAACACGGTCACCACCCAGGCCGTGATGACCATCTCCCCGGTCGACCGGCCCATCGCCTCAGCCTCCTACGGCTTCGTCCGCTTCATCGGCGGCGGCCTGGCCCCCTACGCCGCCGGCCGCCTGGCCGAACACTTCAGCATCCACATCGCCTTCTACGTCGGCGCCGCCGCAGTGGCCCTCGGCATCGTGATCCTCGCCTCCGGCCACCGACTCCTGACCCAGGCCGAAGTCCAGACCGGCCACACCGAAACCGAGGCCCTGGCCGAAGAGCTCGGCTCGGCGTCCTGATTCCCCGGGAGCGTCTCCGTCTGCCACAGTGCTGTCATGGCGAACTCGCTCCCGGTCCGTACCTTCACCCCCTCCCCCGACGACTACGTCTGGACCTTCGGCGGCGCCCCGGCCCTGGCCCGCGTGAAACCGGGTGACATCCTGGAACTCTTCACCGAGGACTGCTTCGCCGGCCGCGTCCGCTCCGAGAAGGACCTCGTCACCGAAGTCTGCGAGTTCCCCTTCCTGAACCCGCAGACCGGCCCCTTCTACGTCGAGGGCGCCGAACCCGGCGACACCCTCGCGGTCCACTTCATCTCCATCGAACCCGCACGCGACTGGGCCGCATCCACCACGGTCCCCCTCTTCGGCGCCCTGACGTCCACCCACACCACCGCCACCCTCCAGCCACCCCTGCCCGAACGCGTCTGGATCTGGCAACTAGACCGCGACCGCCGCACCTGCCTGTTCCGCGCCAAGGACAGCGACATCGAGATCGAACTCCCGATGGACCCCATGCACGGCACCGTCGGCGTCGCCCCCGCAAACCTGGAAGTCCGCTCCGCCCTGGTCCCCGACGCCCACGGCGGCAACATGGACACCCCCGAAATGCGCGCCGGCGTCACCTGCTACCTGGGCGTGAACGTCGAAGGCGCACTGTTCAGCCTCGGCGACGGCCACGCCCGCCAGGGCGAAGGCGAAACCTGCGGCGTAGCCGTCGAGACCGCCATGAACACAGTCATCGCCATCGACCTGGTGAAAGGCGTCCCCACGCCCTGGCCCCGCCTGGAATCAGACAACTACATCATGACCACCGGCTCGGCCCGCCCCCTGGAGGACGCCTTCCGCATCGCCCAACTGGACCTCATCCAGTGGATCGCCCGCGACTACGGCCTCAGCGAACTGGACGCCTACCAGCTGGTGACCCAAGGCGTGGAATCACCCCTGGCAAACGTCTGCGACACCAACTACACGTCGGTCGCCAAGATGCGCAAGGCCTACCTGCCCTCCGGCACCTCCGCGTACAACGTCCACGAGCTCCTCCGCCAACGCGCAGCCGAGTACCGCAGCTAGGACAGCTCCGCACAAACATCGGTCACCGTCGTCTGGTGCAGGATCACATGCTGATGCGTGGGAGAGATGGCGATGACCGACCCCCCGCTAAAAACGAACTCGCCCTTCGCGTGATACGGCTCCCCCGCGTGGATGGTGACCCCGACGTTGTCCGGAATGTTCCACAGGCTCCACCCATCCGGCAGACTCCACAACGTCCCCACCCCACTCAGATCGCCCTCCACCTGCTTGCCCGTAGCGACATTGGTGTAGAGCGCGATCAGCGGCCCCCGAAAGTCAGTCCGCAACGGCGTACCGTCCGGCTTGGTCTCCGCGACCCGCTCCTCCACCCCCTGCGTCGGAAACTCCTCCCGCAAGCCGAACGAACACACGTCCCCCGCCTTGTACTCGGCCGGGCCATACGTCACCGGCGTCCACCCACCAGAAGAGTCCGCAGCCGCCACCCCCGGCAACCCCGCCACCAGCAGCCCGGCCCCCACAGCCACCCCAAGAATGCGATTGCGCATAGTTATCCCTTCGAGACAGTCGAATCCGCGTCCTGACATCCCGCAGATCTCGTCTCCACTCTGGGAGCCCCACCCCACCCGAGGCGATCATTTCAGCCACCGCTGAAACGTGAGGACGGCATGCGCATCCACTTCACCCCCGCGGACCTCCTCCACGTCCGCTACGCCAAAGAACCGGCCCCCCTGATCGAACTGGGCCTGGCCCTGGCCTCCCTCCACCACCCCAACGCCGACCCCCTCTTCACCCACTGGCGCCGCGAACAAGCCCGCACCCTCCCCACCCCCGCCCGCGCCCTCCTCGACCTCATCCCACCCTGCGGCCGAGGCCCCCTCTTCCTAGACCCGCTATTCCCCGACATCAACGAAGCCCTAGACCACGTAGCCCACTCCCCCCACCACCAAGTAGCCCCAGAAATGGCCCGCGTCATCACCCTCGGCCGCCCCATCAACTCCTGGACCCGCGCCATAGCCGCCCAAGACCGCGCCACCTGGCACACCCTCCTCACCGCCCTGACCACCGCCCACCACAGCATCCTGACCCACACCTGGCGCCGCCTCCGCACCGGCTTCCACGCCGAAGTAACCTGGCGCACCAGCCACTGGGCCCGCCAAGGCCTGGGCCCATCCCTGGAATCCATCAGCCCAGGCTCAACCTTCACCGGCACAACCTGGCACCTGGCCCCCGAAAAGAAAGCCGACATCCACCTCAACGGCACCGGCCTAACGCTCTACCCCACCCCCATCTGGAGCGGCCCACCCCTCATGGGCCCCTACCCCGACGGCTCATGGTGCCTGTACTACCCGGCACTCACACCCCTGCCACTCCTCCCCGAACCCACAACCGCCGACCCCCTGAGCACCCTCCTCGGCCGCACCCGCGCCCACGTACTCGAAGCCCTCGCCGAACAACGCACCACCGGCAACCTGGCCCACGCCCTCGGGATCAGCCCCGCCTCCGCCTCCCAACACGCCTCCGCCCTGCGCGAAGCAGGCCTCATCGCCACCCGCCGCGAAGGCAAAGCCGCGTGGCACGAATGCACAGCACTCGGCGCAGAACTGCTACGCACCGGCCGCTAAGCGCCGCAGCGCCAGCCACCAGGCCAAAAGTGGAATGGGCAAGGCGACCGCGATTTTGAGCAGCACCGCCAACGACGCATCAGCACCCAACCGCGACAACCAGCAGCCCCGCCGGCCGACTCCCGCAATACCGGCGGCCACACCAGCACCCAACCACGCCAGCCCCCAACACCACCAGCCGAATCCAGCAACGCCGTGAGCCAACAGCCGCACCGCCACCCCACCGCGCCAGCCAGCATCACCGCCAGCCAACTCCCGCACGACCGCCGGCCAAC
>JABFXP010000054.1 GCA_013361685.1 Catenulispora sp. | reverse complement strand
CCACCGGCTCCAGCCCCACCAACCGACACCGCACCCTCACTCCCACTCCCGCTCCCAAACAACCGCGCAGCCCAAGCCAAGTAGTAATACAAAGCCACCACAACATTAACCGCCATAACCACCGCCAACCACACCAAATGCGACCCCGCCGCAGCCCCAAAGACCGCAACCTTCGCGAACAACCCCATCACACCCGGCGGCAACCCCGCCAAACACAGCAAAAAGAAAGCCAAAGCCACCGACGCCAAAGGCCGCGTCCGAGCCAACCCCCGATAAACCTCCAACCCCGTCCCCCGCACCGAGTGCACCACCGCGAACGCCCCGAGATTCATCGCCGCATACATGATCAAATAAGCGATCGAAGCGTTGACATGCCTCCCATAAGACTGCGGATCATGCGCAGCCAACGGCACCAGCACATACCCCGCCTGCCCGATCGTGGACCACGCCAACAACCGCACCGCATCCGTCTGCCGCAACGCCACCAAATTACCCACCGACATCGTCAAAGCCGCCAACACCGCCAACAGTGGCCCCGTCTTGTGCAACAACGGACTAAAAGCCGTCCCCGTCAACAAGATCAGCCCGGCAAACCCCGCAGCCTTCGACACCACCGACAGATAAGCCGCAACCGGCACCGGCGCACCCGCATACGTGTCCGGCGTCCAAAAGTGGAACGGCACCGCCGACACCTTGAACGCGAACCCGACCAGCGTCAGCCCGGCCCCCAAATACACAAGATGCCGGACCGGACCAGTCATCGGCGCCGCCAAATGCAACGCCACCGGCCCGAAGTGCACGTTCCCCGTAACCCCGTAGATCAAGCTGATCCCGAACAGCATCACCGCGGTCGAGGCCACCGACACCAGGAAGAACTTCAACGCCGCCTCAGACGACCGACCACTCCACCGCTTCAACCCGACCAACGCGAACGCCGGCAACGACACCGTCTCCAACGCGATCGTCAACGAGATCAGGTCCCGCGACCCGGCGAGCACCAGCACCCCCGCCACCGACGCCAGCAACAAGAAGTGGTACTCCCCCGTCGGAATCCGATCACGCTTCATCGACGACGCCGACATCAGCACCACGACGAACGCCCCAGCGAGCGCGATGAACTGGAAGATCAGCGTGAACCGGTCAGCGACATAAGAACACGTCTCCGGCATGGTCGCCGGACCACCCTGCCCCAACGAGAACATCCCGACAGCGCTCTGCGGCATACAGAACGTCCCCCGCACCCGCCCCGGCCACAAAGCCAAATCCGGAGCCGCCGCACCCCCCAGCACCGCCAACGACAACCACGACACCACCTGCTTGAACCGCACCGGCAAGAACAGCTCAGCCACCAACACCACCAACGCCCCGCCAGCCACAACCAGCGGAGCAGCGATCTGCGCATAGGAGATGTTCTGCACGAGCGAGGCGACTGCCACGTCAGACTCCCTTCATCAGGACTCGGACAGCAGGATTCGTGACGCCCAGGATCATCGCCGGCCACAACCCGGTGGCCAGCGTCAGCAAAACCAGCGGAGACCACGTCGCAGTCTCCACCGCAGTCAGCTCACTCACCTCACCCACCTCACCGACCTCAACAGCTCCAATCGCCCCAACAACCCCAGCAACCCCAGCCGCTCCAGAAACAGCAGCCGGCCCCATACAAACCCGCCGCACGACAGCCAGCAAATACGTCGCCGTCAGCACCAACCCCAACGCCGCGACCGCCGCCATCGCGATATACGACCCCTGCGTTAATCCAGACCCGGGCTTGGTAGCCGAGAACAAAGCCAGCACCTCCCCCCAGAACCCCGCCAACCCCGGCAACCCCAGCGAAGCCATGGCCGCGAACGCCACCAGCACCCCGTACCTCGGCGCCTTCCGATACAACGCCCGCCCGATGTCGTCGAGCTTCGCCGAATGCACGCGCACCTTGAGCCCACCGACCAGGAAGAACAGCAACCCGGTGATCAGACCGTGCGCCACCGACGCGAACAACGCGGCGTTCATCCCCACCGTCGTCAGCGACCCGATCCCCAACAACACGAAGCCCATGTGCCCGATCGACGAATACGCGATCAGCCGCTTCAAATCCCCATCAGGCTTCCGCACGATCGCCAAACACGCCAGCGACCCGTAGATCACCCCGACGACCCCGAAAGCCGCCAACGCCGGCGCATACGTCGGAGCAGCCTGCGGCAGAATCGGCACCGCGATACGGACGAACCCGTACGTCCCCATCTTCAGCAACACCCCGGCCAACAACACGGACCCGGCCGTCGGCGCTGCCGTATGCGCATCGGGCAGCCACGTGTGCAGCGGGAACATCGGCGTCTTCACCGCGAACCCCAACCCGATCAGCGCGAACGCGGTCAACGCCGCACCCTTGGGGACGTCCGTCCGGGCGTGCGCGGTGAGCCAGGCGATGTCGAAGCTGTCGGCGTAGGCGAACACGACCAGGAAGCCGACGACCATGACCGCCGACCCGAGCAGCGTGTAGAGGATGAACTTGTTCGCCGCGGCCTTGGCGTCCTCGCTTCCCCACGTCGCGATCAGCGCCCACATCGGCAGCAGCACGATCTCGAAGAAGATGAAGAACAGAATGAGGTCGGCGGCCAGGAACGTGCCGAGCATGCCGATCTCGAGCGTGAGCAGCAGCGCCGTATACGCCCTCTGACTCCCGCCTGCCGGAACGTGCCTTATCGAGTAGAAGAAGCACAGCGCCGACAGCAAGGCGGTGAGCAGCACCAACGGCAGCGAGATCCCGTCCACCCCGAGCTGGAACCGGACGTGCAGAGCCGGGATCCAGTTCCAGTCGACGCGGCCCTGGTAGCCGGTCTTCTTGTAGTCGAACAGGCAGGCAACGACGATCGTCAGCGCCAGTACGGCGCCGCCGACGTAGAACCCGACGCGGGTGGCGAGCCGCTCGGCCGCGGCACCCGGGATGAGGTAGAGCGCTGCGATCCCGGCGAGCGGGACGAGCAGCGTCGCCAGCAGGAGGGCGTTCATCGCGTCCTACCTTCCGAATCCGAGGGCGGCGGCGATGACGACGACTCCGGTCAGCACCCCGGTGAGGTAGAACTGCACGTTGCCGGTCTGCAGGCGGCGCAGTCCCTCGCCGAGGCCCCGGGCGGCGACGCCGCTGCCGCGGACGTAGCCGTCGACGACCTCGGTGTCGAGGAAGGCGACGCCTTCCGCCGCGAGCTGGACCGGCCGGACCGCGATCACGTCCTGGACGTCGTCGGCGTGGAAGCCCTCGCGAGCGGGCTTGCGGAGCCGGCCCAGGACGCCGCTGGGGTCGGTGCCGGGCTTGGCGCGGACCGCGACGACGACCAGTGCCGCGCCGAGCGCCAGGGCCAGCAGGGCCAGCACCGTGGAGATCGCGGAGGGAGCCAGGTGGTAGGCGTCGGCGGGCTGGATCAGCGTGCCGGCCTCGGCGGCGGCGGTGCGGTAGGGCTGGCCGTCGGCGTCGCCGAGCCAGGAGGCGAACCATCGCTGGTTCAGGCCCACGAAGCCGAAGACCGTGGTGATGGCGGCGAGGACGACCAGGGGGCCGAGTTCGGCGCGGGGGGCTTCGGGGCCGCGTTCCGGCCGTGGGGTCGTCGGTCCCGATGCCGCCGTTTCCGCCTCGGAAACCGCCACCAGCGCTTCGAGCGCCGCAGCACCCGCTTCCGTGGCCGGGACCACCGTTTCGGCGGCCTCTGCGGCCGCTTCGGTGGGCGTCACAGAGGCCTTACGCAGCCACGGCCGGTCCAGCGGCTGGAAGAGCATCCACCACGTGCGCAGGCAGTAGGCGGCGGTGAGGAAGCCGGTGAGCAGCGTGGCGACCAGGACCAGCCAGCCGATGCCGCTGGGCGGCAGGTGCAGCACCGACTTCGTCGGGCCGCTGTGGGTGGCGGTCTCGTAGGCGGCGCCGGCGATGGACTCCTTGGACCAGAACCCTGAGAAGGGCGGCACCCCGGCCAGGGCCGCCAGGCCGATGGTCATCGTGACGAACGTGACCGGCAGTTTGCGGCGCAGCTCGTGGGTGTTGATCTCGTCGACGTTCCCCGTGCCGACCTTGTGGATGACCACGCCGGCGGCCAGGAACAGCAAGGCTTTGAACCCGCCGTGCGACATCAGGTGGAAGACGGCGGCGTCGCGGCCGCCGGCCGCCAGGGCGGCGACCATCAGGGCGAGCTGGCTGACCGTGGAGTAGGCCAGGATGCGCTTCAGGTCGCGTTGCGCGAAGGCGGACACCGCCGCGGTGACCGCGGTCAGGGCGGCGGCGATCGCGAGGATCCACAGGGCCGCCGTCGTCACCAGGAACACCGGGTAGAGGCGGGCCACCACGTAGACACCCGCCGCGACCATCGTGGCGGCGTGGATCAGGGCGCTGATCGGCGTGGGACCGGCCATGGCGTCCGGGAGCCAGGTCTGCAGCGGGATCTGGGCGCTCTTGCCCATGACGCCGCCGATCAGCAGGATCGCGCCGGCGGCGGTGTAGCCGTGGCCGCCGTGCTGGACGGCGTTCTGGACGATCGGCTCGATGCGGAAACTGTTGGCGCCGTGTGCCAGGAACAGGATGCCGAGCAGGAACGGGACGTCGCCGAACTTGGTGACGAGGAAGGCTTTGATGCTGGCGCTGCGGGCCTCGGGGCGCTCCCAGTGGTGGCCGATGAGGAAGTAGGAGCAGGCGCCCATGACCTCCCAGCCGACCAGCAGGACGAGCAGGTCGGTGGAGTAGACG
>JABFXP010000220.1 GCA_013361685.1 Catenulispora sp. | reverse complement strand
CATCCAACGGCGCGAACGACACCACCCCCACGCTCGCCTCCAGCCCCGGCACATCGTGGATCGGCGCCGCGATCCCGTGCGCGCCCGGCTGCAGCTCGCCCTCGCTGACCGTGTATGCCTCCTGCGGCCCTCGCCCTGCCGACCGCCCCAGCAGGATCGCCTTTCCTGCCGCGCCCTGGTTCAGGCGGTGGCGCGATCCGACCCGGTAGGCCATGTGGTAGTCCGTCCAGGTCGGCTCGACCACCGCGATCGCCAGTGCGTCCGTGCCCTCCGCCACGGTCAGGTGGGCCGTGGCGCCGACCTCCTCGGCCAGTCGCCGCAGTGCGGGCGCGGCCGCCTGCCGCAGCAGCGGGTGGACGCGGGCAGCCAGTCGCAGGACGCCGACCCCCAGATGCACCCGCCCTTCCGTGTCCCGGCGGGCGAGGCCGTGCGCCTCCAGGGTCGCGACCAGGCGGTAGCCGGCTGTGCGGGGGGCGCCGACGCGTTCGGCCAGTTGGGCGATGGTGAGGCCGGAGGGGGAGTCCGCCAGGGCGGTGAGGACCCGGATGCCGCGGTCCAGGGTTTGGGAGGTCTCCGGTTCGGAGGGCGGGTCGGTGCGGGTCATGTGCGCAGCCTAAGGGGCGGGCGGAGGCGTTTCCTGCGGAGTGGGCGGGCGCCGGCGGGTCATACTTAACGAGTGGATATGGATGCTGATCTGTTCCGCCGGGAGCGAATGCTCCAGGGGGAGGCCGAAGCGGTGCTCGAGGACCTGGGGCTGATCGCGGCCCTGGAGGCGGTGGGGGATCCGATTCGGACGGGGAGCTCGGCCCTCGGGGTGATGGTGAAGCCGGACATCGACGTCACCGTCGCGTGCGCGGCGCTGGATCTGTCGACGTTCGACGCGGTGACGCAGCTGGCGACGAAGCTGGTGCGGCATGAGCGCGTGCGGCAGGTGACGTTCCGGGACGACAGCGGCGTCTGGAACACCGAGCCGGACAAGTATCCCGACGGCTTGTTCCTCCAAGTGCGCTACCGGTCGACGCGGCCCCGGGACTGGGGTCTGGACCTGTGGTTCGTGGACCAGCCGGAGCGGCAGCCGGACCTGGCGCATCTGCGGACGCTGCTGCCGCGGCTCACCGAGGAGACGCGGGCCGCCATCCTGCGGATCAAGGAGGAATGGACCCCGCGCCCGGAGTACGGCCGGACCGTCAATGGGACGGTGATTTATGAGGCTGTGCTTGATGGGGGAGTGCGGACTGTTCCGGACTTCGCGGAGTGGCTGGAGGAGCAGGCGCAACTGGAGCGGCAGGGGCAGCCGGAGCGGTGAGGGCCGAGGCTCGCGCGGCCGGGCGCGGTGCGGGGATCGGGACCCGGGCCAGCAAACCCTTGGTCCGGCGGCCGATCCACAGCCACACCGAGTCCGGCAGGAACACCGCGTCGCCGACCATCATCGCGGCCGAGAACAGCGGCAGCCCCATCACGACCGCGATCGAGAAGTGCATGCCGAGCAGCAGCACCAGGCACGGGTACTTGAGCCAGCGGCTGAACACCGCGAACGGGAAGGCGATCTGCACGAACACCGTCAGGTAGGCGGTGACCGCGATCAGCACACTCTGCCCGGCGACGAAGTTCGACAAGCCCGGCCAGGGACGGAACCAGTCCAGGTGCAGTGTGTAGTAGAGCGCGGTGCCGTTCTGCCAATAAGAGCCCTGCGACTTGTAGAGTCCGGCCGCCGCGTAGACGACGCAGATCTGAGCCGCGATCACCAGCGTGGCGGCGTTGTGCAGGAACGTGACGATCTCCTCGCGCAGCCGGTCGATCTCGGCCCAGACCCGGCCGCCGGGGGTGTCCGGCCACGCGAACTCCGGGATGCCCTGGGCCGCCCGGGCCTCCGCCTGGCGGCGCTTGCGGCGCGCGTCCAGGGACCAGCGGGTGCCGCAGCGGGTGAAGGCCAGGTAGATGGCCATCAGACCCATGATGTTGTCGCCGCCGTCGGTGAGGAACACGTTGCGGCCGGTGAACGCCATGATCGTCAGCGCGAAACAGGCCGACGACAGGCGCGTGCGCCAGCCCAGGGCGGTGAGCAGGCACACCAGGAGCGCGACGTGGTACCAGACCTCGAACCAGGTGCCGCCGCCGTGGCCCAGGAACGTGTACCACCAGCGGTCCACGGAGAACCAGTCCAGATTGGGGTCGTTCGCGAAGCGCTGGTTCAACGCGGGCGTCCACGGGGCGTCGGGTCCCCACAACGCGTTGTGCTGCGGATACTCCCGCAGCAAGAAGATCAGGTAGAGCGAGCCGTAGCCGATGCGCAGGACGGCCGTGCCGTACTGGGCGATCGCGTGCGTCGTCAGGTGGGTGAAGGCGCCGGTCGCCTTTCCGGCGAGCCAGGTCAGCGGCCGGTGGCGGAGGGCGGGGCGGTACGGCGCCGGCTCGGACGCCTCCGCGCTCTCGGCGGTCACGGAGCCACGCTCCCGTTCGGGCAGCCGTAGGAGAGCGCGTCGGGGGAGATCTGCCGCCACGGGATGATGTGCACCGCCGGCTGCTGCGCCTGGTGGGGGTCGTCGGCCGGGGGGATGTCGGTGGTGGTCACGCGGAACTCGATGTTCGTTATGGCCCCGGCCGGGACGCCGTCGTGGGGGGACAGCGGCCGGACCCGGGCCAGGGCGATGTTCACCAGGTACTGGCGCGTCAGCTCGGCGCGGCTGGTGGTGCCGACGTCGGACTGGTCGTGGCTGGTCAGGTAGGCGTCGGTCCAGGCACGGCGGAGTTCGTTCTGCTCGGTGTGGCCGGGGAAGGGGTTGTGCAAGATGGTGTCGTAGTCCATCTGCGAGAGGTTGTACCAGGGGGTGACCTTCGTGTAGCAGTCCGTGGCGACCCGGGTCTCGATGGTGAAGTTCTGCGACATGGGGTTCGGGGCGAACAGCCGCCAGTTCTGCTCGAACCAGGGGTAGACCCACTTGCCGATCGGCTGGGCGAACTTGGTGCTGACCGTGTTGTCCGGCGAGTTGGTCAGGAAGGTGATGGCCAGGTGGTACAGGGCCGTGGCCGCGATGGCGAACGCTGACACCGCCAGGACCAGGCGCGACCACCACGGCCGGGGCGTGTGCGGAGCGGTCGCAGGCGGGGCGGGTTCCTCGATCGGCTCGGCCACGCAGCCAAGGTAGCGGATCGCCGGAGCGCCTGGTACCGCCGTTTTGGCAAGTCGTGACGGCGGTGGCCTCATGAGACTGCTGAGAAAGTCCCTTTACCGCTCACTGCCCGGTTGCGCAAGCCGCCGTCAGAGGGAGAACCCGGTACGGCACCGGGTTCGCCATCGCCACCACCGTGGAGGTCCGCATGATGCCCTCGAACGACACCAGGGCGTCGATCACCCGCTGCAGATCGGCGTTGGAGCGCGCGACGATCCGGCACAGCATGTCGCCGGCCCCGGTGATGGTGTGCATCTCCAGCAGCTCCGGGATGGCCGCCAGATGCTCCCGGACCATCGGCCCCTTGCCCTGCGCGATCTCCAGCGTGGCGAACGCCGTCACCGCGTAGCCCAGCGCCGCCGGGTCGATCTCCGGGCCGAAGCCGCGCACGACGCCGCGGGTCTGGAGCCGGTCCAGCCGGGCCTGCACGGTCCCGCGCGCCACCCCCAGCCGCCGCGACGCCTCCAGGATGCCGATCCGCGGCTCGGCGGTCAGCAGGGCGAGCAGCCGGGCGTCGAGGTCGTCGATGGAGGTCTCTGGAGCGGTCATAGCGGCTGATTCCCGTCGATATCGGTCGCGGCGGCATGTGTCGGTGGTCACACTGTACAGAGATATGGCCAGACGGCACCTGGGACTGGGCAGATTGTATAGCCCTCAACGCCCCCGTTGCGCACTTTGAACTGCGCACTGAAGCTGAGGGTATGACCGACATCGCCGCAGCCACCGGCCCCACCGCCACCGCCACCTCGGACCCGTTCCCGGTCAAGGGGATGGACGCCGTCGTCTTCGCCGTGGGCAACGCCAAGCAGGCCGCCCACTATTACTCCACCGCCTTCGGCATGAAGGTGGTCGCCTACTCCGGTCCGGAGACCGGCCGCGCCGACCGCGTGGCCTACGTCCTGGAGTCCGGCAGCGCCCGCTTCGTGCTCCAGGGCTCGGTCCGCCCGGGCACCGACATCGCCCGCCACGTCGCCGAGCACGGCGACGGCGTGATCGACCTGGCCATCGCGGTGCCGGACGTGTACGCCGCCTACGAGTACGCCGTCGAGCACGGCGCCACCGGCCTGGAGAAGCCGCACGAGCTCGAGGACGAGCACGGCGTCCTGGTCCGCGCCGCCATCGCCACCTACGGCGAGACCCGCCACACCCTGGTCGACCGGTCCGCCTACACCGGCGTCTACGCCCCCGGCTATGTCGAGCGCGCGCCGATCGTCGAGCCCGACGCCCGGATCTTCCAGGCCATCGACCACTGCGTCGGCAACGTCGAGCTCGGCCGCATGGACGAGTGGGTGGAGTTCTACCACCAGGTCATGGGCTTCACGAACATGGCCGAGTTCGTCGGCGACGACATCGCCACCGACTACTCGGCGCTGATGTCGAAGGTGGTCGCCGACGGCACCCGCAAGGTCAAGTTCCCGCTGAACGAGCCGGCGATCGCGAAGAAGAAGTCGCAGATCGACGAGTACCTCGAGTTCTACGGCGGCCCCGGCGTGCAGCACATCGCGCTGAACACCGGCGACATCCTGGCCACCGTGGACGCGATGCGCGCCGCGGGC
>JABFXP010000439.1 GCA_013361685.1 Catenulispora sp. | reverse complement strand
GCGCTGGGCCTCGCCCCCGGACATCGGCGCCTCGGCCAGCGGCGTGTCGTAGCCGGCGGGCAGGCGGCGGACGAAGTCGTCGGCGCGCGCCGCCCGGGCCGAGGCCTCGACCTGCTCCCGGGGCGCCCGCGGACTGATGGCGTCGGCGACGGTGGCGCCGATCAGGGTCGGGCGCTCGAAGGCGCAGCCGACCGCCGCGCGCAGGTCGTCGTGGGCGATCGCGGCCAGCGGCACGCCGTCGAGCAGCACCTCGCCGCGGTCGGGATCGCGCAGGCGGGCGGCGAGGGCGGCGAGCGCCGACTTGCCCGAGCCCGAGGGGCCGACGACGGCGACGGCGGCCCCGCCGGGCAGGGTGAGGTCCACGGCACGCAGCACCCCGAAGGACACGGCCCGGAACTCGAGCTTGCCTGAGCCTTCGGGCACTGTCTCAGCGCCGTATTCGACCTCTGCCAGGTCCAGGAGTTCGGCGGCGCGGGCCGCTCCGGCGCGGGACCGGGCGACGCCGGCGAACACGGAGGTGAGGCCGCCGAGCCCGGTGCCGATCGAGGCGTAGCGGCCGGCGGCGAACAGCTCGCCGGGGGTCAGGCGGCCGTGGGTGAGTTCCAGCCCGCCGACGGCCAGCACCGCGGCGAGGGTCGCCGGGCCGAGGACGGCGCCCTGGAACGTCGAGCGGGCCAGGACCCGCCACGTCGCGCGTCCGGCCGCACCCAGCTCGGGCAGGTCGGTGAGGATGCGCTCGCGTTCGGCGTCAGCGGTGCCGGCGGCGGCGATGGTGCGGATGCCGGCGAGGGATTCGACGAGGCGCCCGACGATGCGGCCCTGCGCTTCGAGATACGCGCGCAGGACGCGAGAGGTGTCGCGGGTGAAGGCGCGCAGCACGAAGGCGACGCCGGCCATCCCGGCCAGGAAGGCCACGGCGAGCCAGGGATCGATGACGGCGAGCAGGACCAGGCTCCCGGCCGGCGGCGCGATCGCCGCCACCGCGGACACCAGCCCCGGCCCGGCCCGCCCGGCGTCGGAGGCGTTGGCGCTGACCCGGCTGAGCAGATCGCCCGCGCCGATCTTGCCGGTGGCGGCCGGACCGGCGTCCAGGACGCGGCGGGTCATGCGCATGCGGAGCCACGCGGTGGTGCCCGCGGCCGCCGAGGCGGAGGTGTAGGCGGAGGTCATATCGCAGAACACGCCGACAGCCATCAGCGCCGCGGCGGCGAGCACGCGCGGCGCGAGGCCGTGACCGGCGGCAGCGGCGTCCACGGCGGCGCCGAGCATGTCCGGGACGGCCAGCGTGACCGCGACCGAGCCGAGCGCGGCCACACCGAGGATCGGGAGGCGGACGCCGGCGTGGCGGACGGCGGCGGAGTAGGCGCTCATCGCGGGGCCGCCGCCGATGCGCTGTGCTGGCGCAGCGTCGTGCACAGGCTTGGTCGGCTTGTTCGGCCTCTGGTTCGGTGCCCGGCGCGCAGCCAGGCAGCAGCCTGGTGGATGACTGCGGTTGGGGAGACGCTCATCGCGAGCCGCCGATGCACCGGACCACCCTGCGCACGCGTCGCGGAACTTCTGCCTCGATGCCCGGCGCTCAACCCCTCACCGGCACGGCGGACGACCACGGTTGAGCAGACGCTCATCGCGGGCCGCCGATACGCCGGACCGTCCTGCGCACGCGTCGCGGAACTTCGGCCTCTGCCTCGATGCCCGGCGCGCAATCGCACACCAGCACGGCGGACGGCTAGGCGAGTAGCACTCATCTGGACGCCGCCTCCGTAGTCGAGTCTCATAGGTAGTGAGCGGGCTCGCGCCCAGAACGCGGCCGCACCGCCGCGCACCCGGGTCCCGGCCGGGCCCGTGTCGGCGGCCCCGGGCGAATGTCAGTCGTCCGGGGCCGCCGTCAGTTTGTGGCCCGGCGTGGTGCGCCGGCCCTATCGCCCTGTCGGGCGGGTGATCAGAGCAGGCACAGGAGGCTGATGCCGCTGTGGCCGTTGCAGCCGGTCAGGCTCAGTTCCGACTCGCCACCGCCGCCACCGCCACCCTCGCAGATCTCCTCCTCCAGGCCCTGCAGGTCGAGGAGAGTCATCTCGGTCATGGTCGTCACCTTCCTGTTTCTGTACGCCCCGCGCCGGTCGGCGCGGGAGTCGGGGGGACGAGCAGCGGTGCGGTGACCGGCTCGTCGTGCAGTGCGGCGCCGAGGGCGAGCAGGATCCCGGCGGTGCCGGTGGCCAGGTCCATCGACAGCCGCATCAGGCCGCCGCCGGGAAACGCCGTGCCGCCGCCGTAGGGCAGCGTGTGCCAGCTCAGGTTCCGGATCTGGCGGGCCAGCAGCGGGTCGCGGTGCCGCTCGGGGGTGCGGCCGGCCAGGTAGAGCACCATTCCGGCGCGTCCGGACAGCAGCCCGGGCAGCGCGTACAGCGGCGAGCGGGCGGCCGCGGCGATGGTCGGCACCGCCTCGCGGAGCCGCTCGTCGGCGTCGTCGGGGCGCGCGGCCAGGTAGGCGTCCAGCGCCACGCCGATGCCGATGCTGCCGACATCCAGGTACGGCAGCGTGCGCCAGCCCTCGTCGACGTGCAGCGCGCCCTTGTCGCGCAGGACGCACCGGCGCAGATCGCGGTGCAGGGCCTCGGCCGCGGCGTCGAGGAACCGGGTGTCGCCGACGATGTCGAACGCCCGCAGCAAGACCATCGCCTGGCCCGAGTAGCCGCGCATGAGGCCGGCGTGGAAACCTTCGCGTCCGGAGACGGCCGGGGCGGTGTCCGGCTGGCCCAGCCGCTCGGCGACGATCTCGGCGGCGCGCAGACCGGCGGCACGCAACTCGGCCTCGCCGGTACGGGCCGCCAGATGCAGCAGGTTCAGGCCGATGCCGGACAAGCCGCCGGACAGATCGGAGGGGTAGTCCTGCCACCGGTCGCGCAGACAGGCCTCGACGACGTCCAGGGCTTCGGCCCGGTACCCGAGGTGGTCCAGGGTGAACGCGGCCCCGTGCAGACCGTCCCACAATCCGGGGCGCGCGCCGCTGCCGGGGTCCTTGGCATGGCGGAGCAGCCACTCCTCAAACTGCGGGAAGCGTCCGGCGCCGGTCACGTCGAGCGCGTACAGCACGCCCGCCGCGCCATAGGCCAGGCCGAGTCCGCCGACGGCGAACTGCCGGATGTCGCCGGGGAACAGCCGGTCGTCGCGGTCCGGCGTGGCACTGGCTTCGATGGCGCGCACCAGATCGGCGCGGATCGCGGGCCAGGCTTCGGGGTCGGGCTCGATCCGGACCGGCTCGTTCGGGGCGACCGGCCGCGCCTGGTCCGTCACACCGGTGATCACCGCCACCGCCTCGTCGAGGAACTCCCGCGGCACCGGGAAGTGCTCGCCGATGACGGCGGCGAAGTCCCGCGCCTTCGGGCGGTGCAGCCACAGCAGGTTCGCCAGCGGCAGGAACAGCGCCAGCCGCAGACAGGCCAGGGCGTAGTGGTCGCGGTCGACGCCGGTCACCGTGGCCGGCGGGGTGAAGCCGGGGTTGCCCAGGCCCGGCCGGACCGGTTCGCCGGCGTCGCAGGACACTTCGAAGTCGAGCACCGCGATGCTGTCGTCGCCGCGCACGAGGATGTTGAACATGTGCAGGTCGCCGTAGACGATGCCGCGCTCGTGGATAGCGTCGACGGCCTGGCTGACCTGACGGTGGACGTCCAAAGCCCAGTCGGTGTAGCGCTGATAGTCCTCAGGCGTGGCGGTGTGGTTGGTCAGCGGATGCCGGGACGCCATCGCCCGGCTGAGCGGGACGCCGCCGGCTATATAGTCCATGACGAGGAAGCGGTGTTCGCCGACCCAGAGCAGATCACGCGCGCGCGGGATGCCGGGGATGCCCTCAAGCCGCTTCAGCATCGCGTGTTCGTGCTCGACGCGATGCACCGCATCATTGCCGCGCGAGTCCAGACCGGCGTGCGGCCGGCCCTCTTTCAGCACCACCTCCTCCCCGGTGCGGGTGTCGCGGCCCACGTAGATGCCGCCTCCGTTGGAGAAGTGCAGGACACGCTGGACGGCGTAGGGCATGTCGCCGACCTTCACCGAGTTCCGCGCGGCCAGCTGCGGCGCCAGGAACTCCGGCAGCTCCACCCACGGCGGCGTCCGGAACACCGGCTCCCGCCGGTCCGGAACGAGCGTGCCGTCGGGTCTGGCCAGCGCCGGCACCACGGCGCCGTCCTCGGAGACCGTGTAGCGGCCGGCGAAGGCTCCGTAGCGCACGTGCAGCGGACCGGAGTTCCATCGCAGGTCGCTGAGTATGTAGGGGTTCGGCTGCCCGTCGAGCAGCTCGCCGAGTTCGGCGAGGATCGTCTCGCACGCCGCGTCGTCGGCCGGGTAGATCGTGACGAACTTGCCCGAGAACCCGCGCGGCGCGTACTTCGACAGCCGCGCCATCAGGGCGGCCGGGGACTGCAGGAACTTGAACGGTATCCGGCGCGGGACACAGTACTCGAACACGATGTCGAGCACTTCGTCGGCGCTTTTCAGGGCGGCCGAGGCGTGGATCTTCCAGCCCTGCGCCGGCAGCTCGTTCGGCACGGTCTCCACGACCGTCCAGTCGTCCTGCGCGTACCGCCGCCATCCGGCCGGCAGCGTCCGGTCCGCGGCGGCGAACCGGGCCCTGGGGGGAAGGACGCCGGCCGGCGCGGCGCCGGCAGCAGCGGCGGCGGCGCCCGCGGAACCGACGCCCGTGGGCCCGGCGCCGCGAACGGCATCATAGAAATGCCGGTCCA
>JABFXP010000067.1 GCA_013361685.1 Catenulispora sp. | reverse complement strand
CGCCCATTCCCGAGGGAAGCTGAGGCCCGCCGGAGGCCCCACCCCGCCAACAGAACTTCCACCACCGCGAACCGACCCACCACAGATACATCTACATCACTAACGCCGATAAGTTGTGCGCATGCGATCAACTTCCCGTTCCACGTCCCCAGCGCGGGCCGCGGGACTCGCGCTCGGCTTCGCAGCGGACTGGTATTTCGCCGATCCGCGCCGGGGGCATCCGGTGGCCGGGTTCGGGCGGGTGGCTTCGGCGCTGCGGAAGGTGATGTACGCGGATTCCCGGGCCGCCGGGGTGGCGTACACAGGCGTGTTGGTGTCGGGGTCGGCCGCCTTGGGGGTGGCCGCTGAGCGGATCGCGAGCGGCGCGGCGCCTGGCCGGTCCGGCGGAAGCCCGGTGCCGGGGACAGCCCTGAGGACGGCGCTGGGGACAGCGCTGAGGACGGCACTGACCGCCGCAGCAACCTGGAGCGTGCTCGGCGGGACATCGCTGCGCCGGGAGGCGTCGCTGATCGGCGGCTCGCTGACCGACGGCGACCTGGCGGCGGCCCGGGAGCGGCTGCCGCACCTGTGCGGACGCGACCCGCGCGGCCTGGACGCGGACCAGATCGCCCGCGCCGTCGTCGAGTCGGTGGCAGAGAACACCTCCGACGCTGTGGTGGCGCCGCTGTTCTGGGGCGCGGTCGCGGGGATCCCCGGCCTGCTGGCGTACCGGGCGTCGAACACGCTCGACGCGATGGTCGGCTACCGCAACGAGAAGTACCGGAACTTCGGCTGGGCCTCCGCACGCCTGGACGACGTCCTCAACTACCTCCCGGCCCGCTTCACCGGCGCCGTGACCGTCGCCGCCGCACCGGTCGTCGGCGGCAGCCCGCTGCGCACCTTCAGAGTTCTGCGACGCGACGGCGGCAACCACCCCAGCCCGAACGCCGGCCGCTGCGAGGCCTCGGCCGCCGGCGCCCTCGGCGTGCGGCTGGGCGGCACCAACACCTACGGCGCCGTGGTCGAGCACCGGCCGGTCATGGGCTCTGGCCGGGCGCCGCGGGTCGCCGACATCAAGCGCGCCTCGGTCTTGTCGGCGGCCGTCGGGCTGGTCTCGGCGGCCGCCGCGGTGCGCCTGGCGCGCGTTGCCGGATCCCGGCGCCGCTCCCGGAGCTGACGGTCCGACCCCGCCGATCTGGCACACTGTCCCCGGACGACAGAACCAGGAAGCCCGTGCGAGTCGGGCGCTGTCCCGCAACTGTGACCGGACCTTCGGGCCGGGAGCCAGGAACTGCCTGCCGTCCGCCACCATCGGCCCGAGGCGGAGCGCGGACTCCGCGAGAGGAAGTGCCCTCGCATGCCTGCGCGCGTTCTCCTGCTGTCCACCGCCGACACCGAGCTGCTGGCCGCCCACGCTTCCGGTGCCGGCTACCGCACCGCCAACCCCGCACGGCTGGACTCCGAATCCCTCGCGCCGTTGCTGCGCGACGCCGACGTCGCCGTGCTGCGGCTGCTCGGCGGGCATCGCTTGTGGCAGTGGCTGGTCGACGCCGTCTCGGCGAGCGGCCTGCCGGCCGTCGTGCTCGGCGGGGAGGCGGTGCCGGACGCCGAGCTGATGGCCCTGTCGACCGTCCCGGCCGGCGTCGCGGCCGAGGCGCTGAACTACCTCACCGCCGGCGGCCCGGGCAACCTGACCCAGCTGGCGAACTTCCTCACCGACACCGTCCTCGGCGGCGGCGAGGGGTTCGAGGCACCGGCCGCCATGCCGGAGTTCGGCGTCCACGGCGACCGCGTCCGGGAACAGAACCGCCCGACGGTGGGCATCGTCTTCTACCGGGCCCACGAACTCTCCGGCAACACAGCGTTCGTCGACACCCTCGCCGACGCCCTCGAAGCACGCGGCGCCAACGCCCTCCCGGTCTACTGCGGCTCACTGCGTGGCCTTTCGGACGCCGCCGGCCAAGGCCTCGTGGACCTGCTGGGCCGGTGCGACGCGCTGGTCGTCACCGTCCTGGCCGGCGGCGGCGCCACCGCGGCCGACGCCAGCGCCGGCGGTGACGAGGACGCCTGGGACGTCGGCGCGCTGGCCGCGCTCGACATCCCGGTGATCCAAGGGCTCTGCCTCACCTCCTCGCGCGCGGCCTGGCAGGACTCTGACGCCGCGCTCACCCCGATGGACGCCGCCATGCAGGTCGCGATCCCGGAGTTCGACGGCCGCCTGATCGCCGTCCCGTTCTCGTTCAAGGAGACGGGCGACGCCGGCATCCCCGTCTATGTCGCCGACGCCGAGCGCGCCGCACGCCTGGCGGGCATCGCCTTCCGCCACGCCGCCCTGCGTGCCATCCCCAACCGGGACAAGAAGCTCGCGCTGGTCCTGTCGTCCTACCCGACCAAGCACTCCCGCATCGGCAACGCTGTGGGCCTGGACACCCCCGCCTCCGCCGTCCGTCTGCTCCACGCGCTGCGCACCGCCGGCTACACCGTCGGCGACTTCCCCGAGGACGGCGACGAGCTGATCCACCGCCTCATCGCCGCCGGCGGCCACGACGTCGAGTGGCTCACCGAGGAACAGCTCGCGAACGCGCCCGCGCGGGTTCCGCTGCGCGACTACGAGTCCTGGTTCGCGACCCTCCCGGCCGACCTGCGCGAGGGCATCCGCCGGCACTGGGGCGAGCCGCCCGGCGAACTCTACGTGGACGGGGACGACATCGTCCTGGCCTCGCTGCGGTTCGGCAACGTCCTGCTGATGATCCAGCCGCCGCGCGGCTTCGGCGAGAACCCCATCGCCATCTACCACGACCCGGCCCTGCCGCCGAGCCACCACTACCTCGCCGCCTACCGGTGGCTGGAGCACTCCTTCGGCGCGGACGCCGTCGTCCACCTCGGCAAGCACGGAACCCTGGAGTGGCTGCCGGGCAAGGGCCTGGGGCTGTCGCGGTCCTGCGCCCCGGACGCCGTCCTCGGCGAGCTGCCGCTGGTGTATCCGTTCATCGTCAACGACCCCGGCGAGGGCACGCAGGCCAAGCGCCGCGGCCACGCCACCATCGTCGACCACCTCATGCCGCCGATGGCGCGCGCCGACACCTACGGCGATCTGGCGAAGCTGGAGCAGCTGCTCGACGAGTACGCCACCGTCAACGCCCTGGACCCGGACAAGGCGCCGGCCGTGCGCGCGCAGATCTGGACCCTGATCCGGGCCGCGCAGCTGCACCACGACCTGGCGGTGTTCCTGCACGGCGACGTCGAGCACCAGCCCGCCGACGACCACTTCGACGACTTCGTGCTGCACCTGGACGGCTACCTGTGCGAGATCAAGGACGTGCAGATCCGCGACGGGCTGCACATCCTGGGCCGGGCGCCGCAGGGCGATGAGCTGGTCGCCGACGTGCTCGCGGTGCTGCGCGCCAAGCAGGTCTTCGGCGGAGTGAGCGGCGCGGTGCCGGGGCTGCGGCAGGCGCTGGCGGCCTTCGCCGGGCTGGACGAGCAGGTGCTGCTGGCCGAGCCCGGGGCGGCGGTCAAGAGCCCTGAGACGCTGGTCGGGCTGGTCGGACCGGCCGACTCGGGCGCACCGGCCCGGACCGCCTCCGACGTCGTCGACCTCCTGGAGACGCTGGCCCGCCGCCTCGTCGAGCGCCTGGCCGCCGCCGACTGGGACGCCGCTTCGGCCGAGAGCGTGTGCGCCGAAGTGCTCGGCGCCGCCGACCCCACCGTCGGCAGTGTCCTGGCGTTCGCCGCGACCGAGCTGGTCCCGCGCCTGGCCCGCACCACCGACGAGCTCACCAACGTGCTGCGCGCCCTCGACGGCCGGTACATCCCGGCCGGCCCCTCCGGCGCTCCGACCCGCGGGCTGGTCGGCGTGCTGCCCACCGGCCGCAACTTCTACTCCGTCGACCCCAAGGCCATCCCGTCCCGCAACGCCTGGGACGTCGGCCAGGCGCTGGCCGAGTCGCTGCTCGCGCGGCACCTGGCCGACACCGGCGAGTACCCGCGCTCGGTCGGCCTGACCGTGTGGGGCACCTCGGCGATGCGCACGCAGGGCGACGACATCGCCGAGATCCTGCACCTGCTGGGCTGCCGGCCGGTGTGGGACGACGCCTCGCGCCGGGTCACCGGCTTCGAGATCGTGCCCGCCGCCGAGCTGGGGCGCCCGCGCATCGACGTCACGGTCCGTATCTCAGGGTTCTTCCGTGACGCCTTCCCGCACGTCATCCAGCTCATCGACGACGCGGTGCGGGCCGTGGCGGAGCTCGACGAACCTCAGGCCGAGAACTTCGTCCGCGCGCACGCCGACGCCGACACCGCCGCGCACGGCGACCGCCGCCGCGCCACCGCCCGCGTCTTCGGGTCCAAGCCCGGGGCCTACGGCGCCGGCCTGCTGCCGCTGATCGACGCCCGCGACTGGCGCACCGACGCCGACCTCGCCGAGGTCTACGCGGTCTGGGGCGGCTACGCCTACGGCCGCGGGCTCGACGGCAGACAGGCGCGCGACGACATGGAGAACGCCTTCCGCCGCATCCAGGTCGCGGCGAAGAACCAGGACAACCGCGAACACGACATCGTCGACTCCGACGACTACTTCCAGTACCACGGCGGCATGGTCGCGATGGTGCGCGCGCTGACCGGCGCGTCCCCGGCGGCGTATGTCGGCGACTCGGCGGTGCCGGAGGCCGTGCGAACCCGCACCCTGGCCGAGGAGACGCACCGCGTGTTCCGCGCGCGCGTGGTGAACCCCCGCTGGGTGGCGGCGATGCAGCGCCACGGCTACAAGGGCGCCTTCGAGCTGGCCGCGACCGTCGACTACCTGTTCGGGTACGACGCCACCGCCGGTGTCGTGGACGACTGGATGTATGAGCAGCTGGCGCAGACCTACGTGTTCGACGAAACAAACCGCGCGTTCATGGAGCGCTCGAACCCGTGGGCGCTGCGCGGCATCTCCGAACGGCTGCTGGAGGCTGCCGAACGGGGGCTGTGGGCCGAGCCGGATCCGGCGACGCTCGACGGTCTGCGCCAGGTGTTCTTGGAGCTGGAGGGCGACCTCGAAGGGGAGTAGCAGGTCCGGCACCGGCGGAAAATGACGGGAGTCCGCCGTCGTGTGCTGCTAATGTCCGTGCCCATGTGTTGCTGCATGATGATCACCCGGACCCGCGCCTGACGGCGGGGCCGGTCGGTCGAACCATCCGCGAACCCCGCCGCATTCGGGTCCCTGCCGGTGCGGTCACCTTTTGTGCTGCCCGGCTCCATGGCGAGCTTTTGCGGAGCACAACACATGCAGCACCTGCCTTCCACCCGGTACGACCGCGTCGGCGGACGTCATGAACTCGGGCAGAACTTCCTGGCCGACCGCGCGCTGATCGCCGCCGTGCAGCGGCTGGTCGCCGACGGGACGGCCGGGCCGATCATCGAACTCGGCGCCGGGGACGGCGCGCTGACCGGGCCGTTGTCCCGGCTGGGACGGCCGGTGACGGCGCTGGAGATCGATCCGCGCCGGGTGCGGCGGCTGCGGGACCGGTTCGGCCCCGACGTCGCCGTGGTGCAGGCCGATGTGCTGCGCTACCGGTTCCCGGCCGCGCCGCACACGGTCGTGGGCAACGTGCCGTTCCACCTGACCACCGCGATCATCAGGAAGCTGATGGCGGAGCGGGGCTGGGGGCACGGCGTGCTGATCGTGCAATGGGAGGTCGCGCGCAGGCGGGCCGGGGTCGGCGGCGCCAGTCTGCTGACCGCTTCGTGGTGGCCCTGGTACGAGTTCGCGGTGGACCGGCGGATCCCGGCGGCGGCGTTCCGGCCGGTGCCGTCGGTGGACGCCGGGCTGCTGCTGATGCGGCGCCGGAAGGTGCCGCTCGTCCCCGGGAGCGACCAGCGCGGATATCAGAACTTTGTGAGGCAGGTGTTCCAGGCGCCCGGGCGGGGCCTGGAGGACATGATCGGGCGGACCGGCCGCGTGCGGCGGGCCGACGCGCGGGACTGGGCGTGGCGCAGCCGGGTCCCGGCCCGTGCCCTGCCGAAGGATCTGACGGCCGAGCAGTGGGCCGGGCTGTGGGAGCTCGTTCGGCGCTGACGGGGCGCCGGAGGACCGGAGGACCGGAGAGCCGGAGAGCCGGAGGGCTCAGGCGGTCACGGCCTGGATCTGCTCGAACAGCTTCGCCACGCGAAGCCCGTCGGTGTAGTCCCGGGACTCGGTGATCAGGCCGTCCACGATCCGCATCACGTTGACGGCCCGCAGCTGGAAGGCCTGCCCGGTGGGCAGCAGCCGGCCGACGAGGGTGAACTCCACGACCGCCACCTGCGGGTCGGTGGTCTCGTGGATGGTGATGTCCTCGACCTTGTCGTAGGCCAGGAACTGCTGGAAGCGGTTCATGCGCTCGCGCAGCACGGCGTTGCCGCGCGATTCGTTCGGCACGCCGTCGGGGGCGTAGGGGTTGCTGATGACGACGTCTTCGGCGTACAGGTCCGCGACATCGTCGCGGCTGCCCTCGATGATGGTGCGCAGGAGCAGTTCGACGGTCTCGCGGGTCGTGCGGACGGGCTCGGACATGCGGTTCTCTCCTGTCGGAAGACGGCCGGGAAGTAAGTGGGGCGAGCGCCCCGGTTTCCCCGGAGGACCATACGGGGCGTGCGCCCCGGTTGTCGAGGGGGTTACCCTGGCCTCCATGAATGCCGAAGCCGCGCCCGCCGAACGCCCGCAGCGCGCCGACGCGCGCCGCAACCGCGAACGGGTCCTGACCGCGGCGGACCAGGCGTTCGCCCACGAGGGCCCCGGGGTGCCGCTGGACGAGATCGCCCGCCGCGCCGGTGTCGGCGCCGGCACGGTGCACCGCCACTTCCCGACGAAGGAGGCGCTGCTCCAGGCCGTGCTCGTCGGGCGGCTGGAAGGGATGCTGGTCGAGGTCCGGGCGGCGCTGGCGGCACCGGATCCGGGCGAGTCGTTCTTCCGGTTCTTCCAGACCATGACCGACTACGCCCGGAACAAGATGGACCTGGCCGAGGCGCTGGGACGGCAGGGCGTCGACGTGCGGGCCGCGACGCACGACGTCTCCACCGCGCTGAAGGAGGCGCTGGGGGAGTTGCTGCGGCGCGCTCAGGACGCCGGCGCGGTCCGCGCCGACGTGACGATCGACGATCTGCACGCGCTGGTCGTGGGGACGGTGGCGGCGGTGCGGGCCTCGGCGCCGCAGGACGCGCCCCGGGTCGGTGCGCTGCTGTCCGATGCGCTGCGCGTGATACCCCGCCGGGACCCGGGATGATGCCAGAGAGTCCCGAGACGTCCCAGTCGCCCGCGACGCCCGCTCGGAGGGAACGATGACCATGGACCAGACCTTCACCACGCGCCCGGAGCTGAAGGGCACCTACGGGATGGTCTCCAGCACGCACTGGCTGGCGTCGTCCAGCGGGATGGCCGTCCTGGAGCGCGGCGGCAACGCCTTCGACGCGGCGGTGGCCGCCGGGTTCGTGCTGCACGTCGTGGAGCCGCAGCAGAACGGGGCCGGCGGCGACCTGCCGGTGCTGTTCGCGCGGGCCGACGACAAGCGCCCCACGGTGCTGTGCGGGCAGGGCGTGGCGCCGGCCGGGGCGACCCTGGAGCACTTCCGGTCGCTGGGCCTGGATCTGGTCCCGGGGTCCGGGCTGCTCGCCGCCCCGGTGCCGGGCGCGGTCCCGGCGTGGCTGACGCTGCTGCGCGACCACGGGACGATGGAACTGGCTGATGTGCTGGACTTCGCCATCGGCTATGCGCGCGACGGTTATCCGGTGTCGCCGGCGCTGGCGCAGACGCTCGCGGACGTCGAGCCGTTGTTCCGGGAGCACTGGACGACGTCGGCCGAGGTCTACTTCACGAACGGTTCGACGCCGGAAGCCGGGTCGGTGTTCCGGAACCCGGCGTTGGCGGCGACGTATCAGAGGCTTGTCGACAGCGCGAAATCCGGTGGCGCGACCAGGGAAGCGCGGATCGACGCCGCCCTGACCGCGTGGAGCCAGGGGTTCGTCGCCGAAGCGGTCGACACGTTCGCCCGGACGGCGTGGCGCGACTCCTCCGGCGCCGACCACGCCGGCGTGCTCACCGGTGCCGACATGGCGGCGTGGCAGCCCTCTTATGAAGCGCCGGTGGGCTACGACTTCGCCGGCCACACGGTGTTCAAGACGGGGCCGTGGGGCCAGGGGCCGGTGCTGTTGCAGCAGTTGGCACTGCTCCAGGGGCAGGAGCTGACACCGGGCACCGTGGAGTTCGCCCACCGCGTCGTCGAGGGCGCGAAGCTGGCGTTCGCCGACCGCGAGGCCTGGTACGGCGACGGGTTCGACGTCCCGATGGCGACGCTGCTCGGCCCGGAGTACAACGCCGCGCGGCGGGCGCTGATCGCCCCGACGGCCTCCCTGGACCTGCGGCCCGGCACTCCGGACGGGCGGCCGGCGCGGCTGCCCGTGCGCCCGGAGTGGGCGCCGGTCCCGGCGGACGCCTCGACCGGCGAACCGGTCGCGGCCGGCGGGGGAGCGGCGCGCGGCGACACGGTGCACGTGGACGTGGTGGACCGCTGGGGCAACCTGGTCGCGGCGATGCCCAGCGGCGGCTGGCTGCAATCGTCGCCGGTGATCCCGGACCTGGGGTTCTGCCTGGGATCGCGGATGCAGATGACCTGGCTGCAGGACGGGCTTGCCAGCACCCTGACGCCCGGCCGGCGTCCGCGCACCACCCTGTCCCCGACGCTGGTGCTGCGCGGGGACGAACCGGTCCTGGCGTTCGGGTCGCCGGGCGGGGACCAGCAGGACCAGTGGCAGCTGCTGTTCCTGCTGAACCACCTCGTCGGCGGGATGAACCTGCAAGAGGCGATCGACGCGCCGGTGTTCCACAGCTCGCACTTCCCGGAGTCCTTCTACCCCCGGCCCGCCTACCCGGGCCGGGTCGTGGCCGAGGCGCGGCTCGGGGACGCGGTACTGGACGGGCTGCGGAGCCGGGGCCACGAGGTCGTGGTGTCGGGGGACTGGTCGCTGGGGCGGATGTGCGTGGTCGGGCGGGATCCGGAGCGGGGGCTGCTGAAGGCGGCGGCTAATCCGCGGGGGATGCTGGGGTATGCGGTGGGGCGGTAGGAGCGGTAGCCAAGCGAGGGCGGGCTACCCGGGCTGTCCGGGTGGCCCGGATCGCCCGGGCCACCCGGCGCACCTGACTCACTCGCCGGCCGGCGGCTGCCAGTCCGGCGTGCGACCGAGGTAGCGCAGCACGCGGTCGAGCACCGGGGCCTGGGCCTCTCCGGAACCGTCCGGCGCGGGCTCCTCAAGCGCGGGCACGAACGCCGAACCGTCGGCCAACCGGTTCCCCTCGTTGGGCACGGCCAGCGCCACCCGCAACGCGTCCTGCTCCAACTCGGGCCGCAGGACGTAGGGGACGCCCAGCGTGGCCGCGACGTCCCAGGCGTGCACGACGTAGTCGATGAAGTGGAAACCGATGGCCAGCCGCGCCGGGAACTCCGGCGGATCGACCTTGAACTCCGGCAGCGCGAACGTCGTCTCCAAAGCGTCATCGACCTCTGCGAAAGCGGCGAGCACCTCCTCTGACGCCGCCAAGTACTCCTCGACGGAGTTCTCCCCGGCCGCCACGAACTCCCAGTGCCGCAGGTCCGCGCCGTCGCCCCGGGCCGCGGCGGCGAACCCACGATGCTGCACCGTCATGTGCCCCAGCAGATCGGCCAGCGTCCACCCCGCACACGGCGTGGCCCGCCCGAGATCGCCGGCCCGCACCTTCCCCACGATCTCCATGCTGTCCCGTACGGCGAGCGCGTTCATCTCCCGGATATCGGTCATGCTCTGATCATCGGACCCGCCGGGTCCCGCGGTCCACCGGGATACCGGCGCACCGGGCGCTGAGCGGCGGGCGGCGCCGGCGTGACCCCATAGGATTCAGCTCATGACCGACTTCTCCGCTCCCGGCCCCGTGCAGTTCACCGATGCCGTCGTCACCGTCGTGGGGGCGCGGGTCGTCGGGTTGTCGGCTTCGGCGGCGTTGCTGGCGCGCGGGGCGAAGGTGACGCTCGTCGACCGGTACGACGACGAGGTCACCACGGCGCGGGCGGCGCAGGCGGCGGCGCAGGGCGCGACGCTCCGGCTGGGAGACGACGAGACGCTTCCGCCGGGGACCGAACTGCTGGTGGTGACGCCCGGCCTGCCGCCGACCGCGCCGATCGTGGCCGCGGCGCGCGCGGCCGGCGTGCCGATCTGGGGTGACGCGGAGCTGGCCTGGCGGCTGCGGGCACCGCTGCCGGACGGCTCGTACGCGCCGTGGCTGGTCGTCACCGGGACCAACGGCAAGAGCACCACGGTGCGGATGGCCGAGGCGATGCTCAAGGCGGCCGGCAAGAACGTCGCCGCCTGCGGGAACATCGGATATCCGGTGCTGGACGCGGTGCTGCGCGGGCAGCCGGACGGCAGCGCGGCCGGCGAGGCTGCCGAAACCGGAGCCGGATCCGACGACCCGTTCGAGGTCCTGGTCATCGAGCTGTCCAGCTACCAGCTGCACTGGAGCTCCACGATCTCCGCGCTGGCCGCCGTGGTGCTGAACCTGGCGCCGGACCACCTGGACTGGCACGGCTCCTACGCCGCCTACACCACCGCCAAGGGCCGCGCCTACGAGAACTGCCAGGTCGCGGCCGTCTACAACGCCGCCGACCTGGAGACCGTGCGCCTCGTGGAGGAAGCCGAGGTCGTCGAGGGCTGCCGCGCCATCGGATTCACCCTCGGGGCACCGGGGCTGTCGATGCTCGGCGTCGTCGACGGCATCCTGGCCGACCGCGCGTTCGTGGAAGACCGCCGGAACAACGCCGCCGAACTCGGCACCGTCTACGACGTCGAACCGCACGCGCCGCACAACATCGCCAACGCCCTGGCCGCCGCCGCGCTGGTCCGCGCCTACGGCGTGGAGCCGGCCGCGGTCCGCGACGGACTGCGCGCCTTCCGGCCCGAACCGCACCGCATCGCCTGGGTCGCGACCATCGACGGCGTGGACTTCGTCGACGACTCCAAGGCCACCAACCCGCACGCCGCCTCGGCCTCGATCAGCGCCTACGAACACGTGGTGTGGCTGGCCGGCGGCCTGGCCAAGGGCGCGGACTTCGACGAACTGGTGGAGCGGCACGCCAAGCGGCTGCGCGGCGTCGTGCTGTTCGGTGCCGAGCGGCACCTGATCGCCGAGGCGCTGCGGCGGCGGGCGCCGGAGGTGCCGGTGACCGACCTCGGCGTGGCCGGCCCCGAGCGCGCGGCGGCGGTCATGGCCGAAGCGGTGCGCACGGCGCGCGCCATGGCGGTGTCCGGCGACACCGTGCTGCTCGCGCCCGCGTGCGCGTCGATGGACATGTTCACGTCCTACGGCGAGCGCGGCGACGTGTTCGCCGCGGCGGTGCGGGAGCTGAAGGCGGAGCTGGAGCTGTCCGCCGAAGACGGCGAATAGAAGACGGCGGACAGCCGGGGCCGGACATCCCGCGGACCGGGGTTCGAGGATTTATGCGAACCCTGGGACGGCGCCGGGGCGTGCGCGCCGGAGACGGCCCGTCAGGTACCTGCTCGCTACCCTAAGCACTATGAGTGAACAGGCCGCGGATCCGCAGGTGTCACCGTGGAAGACCGCAGCGCGCGCTCTGCGGGCCCGCCGCGCCACCCTGAAATCCCTGTTCGACCTCGAACTCACCTCCTACTACCTGCTGGTCGGCTCGGTGCTGCTGCTGCTCGGCATCGGGCTGCTGGAGGTGTTCTCGGCCTCGAGTGTCAACAACCTGGTCAACGGCCGGCCGATGCTGTCCTCGATCCGGAACCAGGCGGTGTCCGCCACGCTGGGCCTGGCCCTGATGTGGGCCGCGTCCCGGCTCTCGCCGCGGGTCTACCGGGCGCTGGCCTACCCGGCGCTGGTCGGCACGGTGCTGTTGCTGCTGCTGGTGCTCGCCGTCGGGTCCTCGCACAACGGCAACAAGAACTGGCTGATCATCGGCCCGCTGACGGTGCAGCCCAGCGAGTTCGCGAAGCTGGGGCTGGTGCTGTGGGGCGCGGACCTGCTGGTGCGCAAGGAGAAGCTGCTCACCACCTGGGACCACCTGCTGGTGCCGCTGGTGCCCGGCGCCGTGCTGATCATCGCGCTGGTGATGATCGGCGGGGACATGGGGACCTCGATAATCATCGTCGCCATCGTGTTCTGCCTGCTGTGGACCGCCGGGGCGCCGGGGCGGCTGTTCTCCATCCTGCTGGCCTCCGCGGTGGGGCTGGCCACGCTCGCGATCGTGATGCGGCCCTCCCGGGTGCGGCGCTTCACCAACTTCCTCACCCCCGACGCCGACCCCGGCGGCACCGGTTATCAGGCCATCCACTCCTTCCAGGCGCTGGCCAGCGGCGGCTGGTTCGGCGTCGGGCTGGGCGCCAGCAAGCAGCGCTGGGGCCAGCTGCCGGAGGTGCAGACCGACATGATCTTCGCGATCGTCGGCGAGGAGCTGGGCCTGATCGGCACGCTGACCGTGCTCATGCTGTTCCTGGCGCTGGCCTACGCCGGGATCCGGATGGCGCTGCGGACCCCGGACCCGTTCGTGCGGCTGGTGTCGGCCTCGGTCACGGTGTGGCTGACCGCCCAGATGATGATCAACCTGGGGGCGGTGACCGGCGTGCTGCCGATCGCCGGGGTGCCGTTGCCGTTCGTGTCCTACGGCGGATCGTCGCTGCTGCCGTCGCTGACGGCGGTGGGGATGCTGATGTCGTTCGCCAGACGGCGGCCGGAGCCGCTGGATCCGGCGGGGATCGCGGCGGCCGCCCGGTCGCGGGACGGCCGGGTGCCGGGCGGTGAGCGGGCGGAGCGGAGTGAGCGAGGCGAGCGGGCCGAGCGGGCCGAGCGGGCCGAGCGCGCCGACCGGACCGAGCACGACAGCACGGCGAGCGACCGGATGATCACCGAGCCGCGTCCGGGCGGTGCCCCCGCCGACCGATAGGATCGCGGCGTGCATGTGGTCATCGCCGGCGGCGGCAGCGCCGGGCATATCGAACCCGCCCTGAACACCGCGGACGCGCTGCGGCGCGCCGATCCGTCGATCGGCGTCACGATGCTGGGCACCGAGAAGGGCCTGGACACCAAGCTGATCCCGCCGCGCGGCTACGACCTGCGGCTGATCCCCGCGGTCCCGCTGCCCCGCAAGCCCTCCGGCGCCCTGCTGAGCCTGCCCGCGCGGCTGCTCGGCACGGTCAAGGCCGCCCAGCGCGTGATCACCGACGTCGACGCCGACGTGGTGATCGGCTTCGGCGGGTACGTCGCGCTGCCGGCCTACCTGGCCGCCCGCCGGGCCCGGCGCCCGATCGTGGTGCACGAGGCCAACGTCCGCCCGGGCCTGGCCAACCGGGTCGGCGCCCGGTTCACCGACCACGTGCTGACCGGCAGCCCGGCCGTTCCGATGCGCGGCGCCACCTGCGTCGGCATGCCGCTGCGCCCGGCCATCTCCACCCTGGACCGCGCGGCCCGGCGCGCCGAGGCCCGCAAAGCCTTCGGCCTGGACCCCGAGCGCCCGACCCTGCTGGTCACCGGCGGCTCGCAGGGCGCCCGCCGGCTGAACGACACCATGCAGTCCTCGGTCCGCAAGCTCCGCGAGGCCGGCATCCAGGTCCTGCACTCCTACGGCGACAAGAACGCCGTGTCGATAGAGCAGGACCCCGACGGCCCGCCCTACGTCGCGCGCCCCTTCATCGACCGCATGGACCTCGCCTACGCCGCCGCCGACCTGGCGATGACCCGCGGCGGGATGATGACCTGCAGCGAACTGGCGGCGGTCGGGCTGCCCTCGGTCTACGTGCCGCTGCCGATCGGCAACGGCGAGCAGCGCGTGAACGCCACGCCGGTGGTCCAGGCCGGCGGCGGCCTGCTGGTCGACGACGCCGCCCTGACGCCGGACTGGTTCGCCGCGAACGTGCTGCCGCTGCTGCTGGACCCGCAGCGGCTGACGGAGATGAGCCAGGCCGCCGGCCGGTTCGGGATCCGGGACGCGGACGACAAGATCGTGGATCTGATCTTCGCGGCGGCGGGGAAGCAGCGGCCTGCCGCGCGCGCCGAGGCCGCCGCCTCGGACGAGCAGGCCGAGCAGGACGAGCAGGACGAACCGGCCGAGTCCGCCGCGTCGGCCGAGCCCGTCTCAGCCACCGCAGCCACCGAGCCCGCCGCACCCACCGAGCCCAGCAAGCCGAAGGGCACCGACCCCCGATGACCCCCCGCACCCCCCGGTTCCCGGCCCCCGACCAGGTGATCCCCGCCGCCGACCTGGGCCGCATCCACTTCGTCGGCATCGGCGGCGTCGGCATGGCGCCGCTGGCCCGCGCCATGCTCGGCCGCGGGCTGCCGATCAGCGGCAGCGACATCAAGGACACGGCCACCGTCCGCGCCCTGCGCGAACTCGGGGCGCGGATCGCGATCGGGCAGGCGCCGGAGAACCTGGACGGCGTGGACACCGTCGTGGTCTCCGGCGACATCCCGGAGACCAACGTCGAGATCGTCGAGGCCCGCGCGCGCGGTCTGCGGCTGCTGCACCGCGCCTCGGCGCTGGCCGCCCTGATGCCCGGCACCCGCTCGGTCGCGGTCGCCGGCACCCACGGCAAGACCACCACCACCTCGATGATCGCCGTCGCGCTGCGGCACGCCGGGCTGGACCCGACGTTCGTCATCGGCGGCGAGCTCGGCACCACCGGCGAGTCCGGGCACGCCGGCGCCGGCGACGTGCTGATCGCCGAGGCCGACGAGTCCGACGGCACGTTCACGCACTACCGGCCGGACATCTCCGTCATCACCAACATCGAGCTCGACCACCCCGACCACTTCGCCGACGTGCTGCAGGTCCGGGCCGAGTTCCAGGACTTCGCCGACCGGCTCGAACCCGGCGGCACCCTGGTCGTCTACGGGGACGACCCCGCCGCCCGCGCGATCGCCGAACGCACCGCGGCCCGAGGCGTCCGGGTCCTGACCTACGGCCTGGGCCAGGACGCCGCGATCCGCGTCACCGGCCTGACCACCTCCGGCGGCTTCCCGACCTTCACGCTGGCGACGGCCGAGGGCACCCACGGCCCGCTGACCCTGGCGATCCCGGCCCGCCACAACGCCCTCAACGCCGCCGCCGCGTACGGCGTCGCGGTGGCCCTGGGCGTCGACCCGAAGCCGTACCTGGAAGGCGTCGCGGGCTTCACCGGCGCGCGCCGCCGCATGCAGCTGCTCGGCGAGGCCGCCGGGATCCGCGTCTACGACGACTACGGCCACCACCCGACCGAGATCGCCTCGATCCTGGCGGCGGCGCGCGAGCTGGCCGGCGCGGGCCGGGTGGTCGCCGCGTTCCAGCCGCACCGCTACTTCCGCACCAACACCTTCCTGCACGAGTTCGGCCCGGCGCTGGGCGCCGCCGACGTGGTGCTGGTCCTGGACGTGTACGCGCACGGCGAGACGCCGATCCCCGGCGTCGGCGGCGACGTGATCGCCGCCGAGACCGGCCTGCCGGCCGAGGCGAGCGTGTTCGAACCCGACTTCGACCGGGTGCCGGAGCGGCTGGCCGCCCTGGCCCGCCCCGGCGACCTGGTGGTGACCGTCGGGGCGGGCGACGTGACGGAGATCGGGCCGCGCCTGCTGAAGCTGTTGCGGTAGGCCAGGCGCGGCCCGGGTTCCATCGGGTTCTGTCAGTGTCAAACCAGTGTCAACCAGCGCCCGTCAGGTCCCGTCAGGGCACTGGTTCGACTCAGAACGCCGACAGGCCCTTCGGCGTCCCGTTGCCGGTCGGCCCGTCGTACCCGGCGACCGCGTTGCACTGGTAGTCCCCGCCGCAGTCCTGGAACATCCCGTTGGTCCCGCCCACGACGTCGAACAGCCCGGCCTTGCCCGCCGAGCCGTAGAACGCCGAGCCGTTCGGGAACTTCCCCGGATGCCCGCCGAGCGCGATCACCCCGGCCATGAACGGCGACGACGCGCTGGTGCCGCCGACCACGATCCAGCCCGGGGCGCCCTCGGACACGGTGTAGACGGCCAGCCCGGTCTCCGGGTCGGCCACCGCCGAGACGTCCGAGACCATCCGGCCCGGGCAGTTCTCATCACTCTGCCACGCCGGCTTGTCCACCCACGCCGAGCAGCCGCTGCCCGCGCCCATCCACGCGCTCTCGCTCCAGCCCCGCGCGCTGGAGTCCTTGGTCAGCGAGGTGCCGCCGACCGCGACGACGCTGGCGAACACCGCCGGCTCGCTGGGGATGCCGTACCCGTAGTCGCCCGACGAGGCGAGGATGGCGGTGCCGGGATGGTCGTAGTGCGCGGCGTTGCCCGGGGTCAGGCTGGACTCGTCGGCCCCGTAGCTGTTCGACACCTCGTTCGCCCCGAGCGCGACCGCCTCGTCCTCGGCCGCGGCCAGGTCGGTCATCTGCGCGTTGTCCGCCTCGACCAGCAGGATCCTGCACTGCGGGCAGGCCGCCGAGACCATGTCGACGTCGAGCGCGATCTCCACGCCCCAGCCCTGGTCGGCCGGCAGCGGCGCGGCGGCGCCGCGCTGGTTCACCTTGTGGAAGCAGCCGTTGGCCGTGGTGCAGGCCGGCAGGCCGTAGGTGCTCCGGTAGACCGCGAGGTCCGCCTCGGCGGTGGCGTCGTCGCCGGCGTCCACGATGGCGACGGTCTGGTTCGCGCCGCCGGCGGTCGGCAGGCCGTACGCCGCGTGCAGGTCCGCCGGACCGAACCCGTCCGGGGCGGTCGCGGCGTTCGCGCCGGCGGCGTGCCTCACCGCGGGCGTGTCGGTGCGGATCTCGGCGAAGCAGCGGGCGTAGCTGGCCGGGACCTTGCCGCACGCGTTCTTCACGTTGCTCTGGACGGCGGCGGCCGTGGCCGGGGCGCGGTGCCCCGCGGCGCTGCC
>JABFXP010000460.1 GCA_013361685.1 Catenulispora sp. | reverse complement strand
CGGCTCAGCCACCCGGCTTTCCGGCCTCGGCTCAGCTCGTCTCGTTCTTCACCCGCGACCCCATCTCCTTGATCCCGCCGTCGACCGACTTCTGCTTGGTCATCACCAGCTGGTGTTCCTCGGTGAGGATCTTGTCGATCTTCGTGGTCTTGTCGCTGACCGGCATCTCCAGGACGACCTTGTCCGGCTTGAACGCCTTCTTCGACACGTCGTCGGCGGGCATGCCGGGCAGGCCGAAGTAGGTCTGCCGGGTGTCGTCGGTGAGCAGGGCCGGCACCACGCCGATGGCCGCGCAGGCCTTGGCGCCCTCGGGGCCGGCGGCGAACTTCACGAACTTCTCCGCGGCGTCGGCGTGCTTGGCCTTCTTGTTCACCGCGAACGCGGTCGGCGAGCCGAACGTGGTGATGCCGCTGCCGCCGGGCCGCTGCGGCATCGGCGCGATCGCCCAGTCGGCGTCGGTCTTGCCGGCCTGCTTGTCGGCCAGCAGCTTGGCGATGAACCAGGTGCCCATCGGCAGCATCGCGGCCTGCTTGTCCTCGAACACCGAGGCGTAGCCGGTCTTCTGCGTGGTGGCGGTGCTGAAGTCGATGGTCGCCCCGGCGTCCTGGACGGCCAGCGCGTGGGCGTACTGGTCGCTGAAGAAGGAGTAGTCGCCGCCGAGCAGGTCGCCGCCGGTCTGCGCGGCCGAGATGGCCTGCACCACCGAGCGCCAGATGTGGTGGTAGGTGCCGTAGACCTTGCTCTGCCCGGAGCCGGTGGTCATCGACTTGGCGAGGTCGACGTACTGGTCCCAGGTGAGGTTCGACGGGTAGGGCTTGCCGGCGGCGTCGAACAGCTTCTTGTTGTAGTACAGGACCCAGAAGTCCTGGCGGTAGGGCAGCGCGAAGTACTTGCCGTCCTTCTGCTTGAAGGAGTCCAGGCCGGACAGGTTCGCGCCGTCGCCGGAGGTGGCGTAGGACGTCAGGTCCCTGAGCTGGCCCCGCGTGGCGTAGCCGGCGTAGTCGATGACGTTCTTCATGGTGATGACGTCGGTGGTGTCGCCGGCCGCCAGCATCGTGGTGACCTTGGTCGGGTAGTCGGCGGCCAGGATGTCCACCGGCTTGATCGTGATGTTCGGGTTGGCCTTGTGGAAGGCGTCGAACAGGGCCTGGAACTCCGGCGTGGACGCCATGCTCCAGACGCTCACGGTCAGCTCGACCGGCGCGTTGTCGTCGCCGCCGCCCTTCGCCCCGGAGGAACCGGAGCTCTTGCTCGAACCGCAGGCCGCCAGCGGGACCGCGGCCGCCGCGGCGGCGGCGAGCGTGAGAAACTTCCTTCTTTCCACGGATGTTCCTTCCTCGGGGATCAATGCTTGGTTGGAGCAGGAGTTACGGGCAGGGCGGTGGTCGTGGTGGCGCCGTCGGGCCAGGTGACGGTGATCTCGGGGGACTCCGGTCCGCCGGCGACGACGGCCCGCGGCGGGTGCGGCCCGCCGTTGAGCGCGAGCGCCGCGACGTACCAGGTGTGCGGCCGGGGTGTGCCGCGCAGCCAGGGGGTGGTGGTCCGCGGGCCCAGCGGTGTGGCGTCTTCGGCTTCGTGGGAACCGGATTCGGTGAAGCCTTGGAGGTTCAGGGCCCTGGTGGTGTGTCCCCCGCCGGTGACCGGCCACCCGCCGACCCGCAGCGCGACGACGTCGGCCCAGCCCGCCGCGCCGTCCGGGGCGAGGTGCACGCAGCGCACCTCCCACGCGCCGCGCACGATCGACACGGTGGTGACCGTGGCCGCCTCCCGGGTGGCGCCGGGACGGCCGGAGCCGTGGTCCGGAACGCTCCGGTCGGGCTCGACCCAGCGGCAGCGGGCCCGCGAGGCGAGCATCGCGACGTCGGCGACCTCTGACACCCGCAGCGTCCGGAACCCGGTGCGGTGCGTGGCCCGGCCGTCGGCGTCGAGCAGGACGACGGCCTGATCCAACGGCGCGTCCCAGCCTTCCTCGGACAGCAGCGGAGCGGTGGCGGTGGAGTAGCCGAACCGCGCGTAGAGCGGCGAGTCGCCGGTCTGGTCGCCCGGCCGCGCGTGGTCGGTGCCGTGGTTGTAGACCCGGACCACGCCGTCGTCCCGGGTGGCGCTCACCGCCCAGCCGGGCGCGGCGATCACGGCGAGCTGGTCGGCCTGTTCGACCGGCAAGGGCTGTTCAGGGCTCGTCCACACCGGATGGTCGGCGGGCAGCGCCAGCCCGAGCAGCCCCTTGGCGGCCCAGTACGGCGAGCCGGGACCGGAGTAGCGCTGTGCCAGCCGCCGCCACGGGTGGAACCAGCCGATGGTGAGCAGGTCCTCGGCGTCCGGCGCGCCGTGGTCGGCGAAGTGTTTGACGATCCCGGCGGCGGCGCGCCGCAGCAGCCCGGGATCGGCCGCCTCGGTCCCGGCCATCGCCCCGACCCAGAACGGCGCCGCCGCCGCGAAGCGGTAGGTGAGGCTGCGGCCCTGGATCAGAGGCGAGCCGTCGGCGCCGATGAGGCGCAGCGCGTCGGGCAGGAACCGGTCGAGGTGTGCCTTGTAGGCGGGCAGCCGCGAGGCCGCGTACTCCTCGGCACCGGTCATCCGGCTCCACAGAATCGGATACAGGTGCAGCGCCCAGCCGCAGTAGTGGTCGTAGTTGCGTTCCTCGCCGTCGCAGTACCAGCCGTCGGCACGCACGAACGCGTCGTGGGCGGCGAGGTCGGACTCCATGTCGGTCCGGGACCACGGGCCGCCGACCGAGGCGAGGAACTGCTCGACGACGACGCGGAACCAGACCCAGTTCGTGTTCGGATATGTCGGATCGCCGACGACCTGCGCGAAGTACGCAACAAGCTGCTCACGCACGCGATCGTCGAGGCGGTCCCACAGATACGGCCGGGTGAGGTCCAGGATCAGCGCGATCGAGGCGGCTTCGACCTTGGCCTGCGGATGCTCGTGCGGCGTGACCCAGCGTTCGGCGGACGCGGGGTCCGCGCCGGCGGCCAGACCCCGCGCGTAGCGCTCCAGCAGGTTGAGCGGATCAGCACCCTGCTCCCCCGCGAGGCGGAACCCGGCGAGCAGGAACGTGCGGGCGAAGCCTTCCAGGCCGTCGACGGCGGTGCCGTAGCCGCCGGGCGCGCCGGGCGGCGTGATCAGCGAGTGCGACGGCGAGGCGTGGCGGCGCGCGCCCAGCAGCATCCGGTCGGCCAGCGCGGTGAAGTCCTCGCGGGTCCAGCCGGTGTACGCGGACAGCTCGCTCATGCGCTGACCGCCAGCGCCTCGCGGGTCACGGCGTCCAGCGGGGCGACGCCGCGCGCGTACCGGTCGAGCTCGTCGAGGGCCTGCGAGCTCATGCGGCGGGTCTCAGTGCCCAGCGATCCGGCGATGTGCGGCGTGATCATCACGTTCGGCAGCCGGGTCAGCGGCGAGTCGGCCGGCAGCGGCTCGGGGTCGGTGACGTCCAGGATCGCGTTCAGCCGTCCGCTCACGCACTCGCGCTCCAGCGCGGCGGTGTCGATCACCTCGCCGCGCGCGGTGTTGACGACGGTGGCGCCGTCGGGCAGCAGGGCCAGCTCGCGCGCGCCGATCGCGTGCCGGGTCTGCGGCAGGCCGGGCAGGTGCAGGGTCAGGATCTCCGAGCGCCGCAGCAGATCGTCGAGCTCCACCAGCCGGGCGCCGGCCGCGGCGACCGCGACCGGGTCGGCGTAGGGGTCGGTGACCAGCACCTCGGCGGTGTCCAGGGTGCGCAGCCGCTCCACGACGCGGCGGCCGATCCGGGAGAAGCCGACCACGCCGATGGTGCGGCCGTAGTTGGACAGGTCGTCGCGGTGCCCGACGGCGTACCAGTCGGACGGCGCGATCCGCGATTCGGCGGCCAGGACGTGCGCCTTCTTGCCGGCGAAGATGATCGCGGCGAGGGTGAACTCGGCGACCGGTGTCGCGTTCGCCTCGGCGGCGCTGGTGACCAGCAGCCCCCGCTGCCACACGGACTCGGTGACGATCGGGCGGACGCTGCCGGCGCAGTGCAGCACGGCCCGCAGTCTCGGGGCGGCGGCCAGCCGTTCGGCGGTGAGTTCGGGGCAGCCCCAGGAGGTCAGCAGCACCTCGGTCGCGGCCAGCCGGGCCCGCACCGCGGGGGTGTCGAGCTCCTGCGCCCAGACCGGATCGCCGAGCTCGGCGAGCTCGTGCAGGCGCCGCAGCTGGTCCGGCCCGAACTGGAGCCGGAAGCTGTCGGCGCGCATCACGAGCAGCGCCTGCGGACGACGGTGGTGCATGCGGTCAACCCCTCTTCCTGCGGCGAATCAACCCTCGATGATCGAGGCGAGCATTCCTGTTCGCTTCTGTTCGATCGATCGGTGACCGGGAGTCAATCGCATGGGGAACGGCCTTACAAGACGTCGTTACCTTGTTGTAACGTCGCGCCGCTGGATCGATGGTGAACGAATGTGATCGGATGATCGTGCCGTCGTAGCCGGGCCGGCTGCGCGGCGGGGCGCGCGAGCAGGAGAATCGAATGCGTTCCCTGACGCACCCGACCCAGACCCCGAACGTGGAGGCGCCGTGACCGAGACCGAGTCGCCCTTGCTGCCGGCTCAGCGCCGCGAGAGCGTCCTGGCCGAGCTGCGCGCCCGCGGCACGCTGCGCGTCGCCGACATCGCGCGGTCGCTGGGCGTCAGCACGGTGACGGTCCGCCGGGACGTGGCGCAGCTGGCCGCCGAGGGCGCGATCGAGCGGGTCCACGGCGGCATCCGGCTCCCGCGCGGGCGTCCGGCGCCGGC
>JABFXP010000071.1 GCA_013361685.1 Catenulispora sp. | reverse complement strand
GCGGCCGGCCTGGGCGGCCGCCACATCACACCGCCTTGACGTCGGGCCAGGTGAGGGTGGCCGACCCCCAGGTCAGACCACCGCCGAAGGCTGTGAGCAGGAGTCTGTCACCGGCCTGGACGGTCCCTTCCGCCGACGCCCGGGCCAGAGCGAGGGGGATCGAGGCGGCCGAGGTGTTGCCGACCCGGTCCAGGTCGACGACGGCCCGGTCGCGGGCCAGGCCCAGCCGGTCCGCCACTCCGTGCATGATCCGAAGGTTCGCCTGGTGCGGGACCAGCCGGTCGACGTCGGCCACGGTCCACCCGGACCGGCGCAGGACGGTCTGACAGGATTCGGCCATGCGCAGGACCGACTCCCGGAACACCTCCCGGCCGGCCATCTTGAAGTAGGAGTCGGCCGGGGGCGCGGCCGTCTTGCCGGACCGCTGCCGGGATCCGCCCGCCGGGACGGTGATCAGGTCCGCACCGGCGCCGTCGCTGCCGAGATCCAGCGCCAGCAGCGCCCCCGGTTCGGTGCCGTCGCCGCGCCGCAGGACCACCGCGCCGGCGCCGTCGCCGAAGATGACGCCCGTGCCCCGGTCGGCGGGGTCGAGGATGGTGCTGAAGGTGTCCGCGCCGATCACCAGGACCCGGTCGGCGAACCCGGTGGCGATCAAGCCGGCGCCGGCCGCCAGACCGTATAGGAACCCCGAGCAGACCGCGCCGACGTCGAAGGCCGCGACACCCCGCAGGCCCAGGCGCCAGGCGACCGCCGGCGCGGTCGCCGGGCACGGGTGGTCCGGCGTGGAGGTGGCCAGGACGACAGCCTGCGGCTGCTCGCCGCCGGCGGACTCGACGGCGCGTGCGCCGGCTGTCACCGCCAGGTCCGACGTCGCCTGACCGGGCTCGATCCAGTGCCGGGCCGCGATGCCGGTCCGGCTGCGGATCCACTCGTCCGTGGTGTCCAGCCGCTCGGAGAGCATGTCGTTGGCGATCGCGGGTCCCGGCACGCACGAACCGACGCCCGCGATGACCGCGGTGTTGGTCAGGCCGGTGCCGGCCATCAAACTTCTGTCATCACGGGAAGTACGTGGTTGCCGACCGCGCCTTGGATGAAGGTCACCATGCTGTCCACGGTCGTGAATCTACTGAGTTCGTCATCGGATATCTTTATGACCCATTGTTCTTGAGCCTTGTCCGCGATCTCGAACATGGCGAGGGAGTCGATGCCGAGCTCACCCTTGAGGTCGCTGTCGGGGCTGATGTCATCAATGGTCAGGTCATCGACGGAGCTTTCGATGATGCGGCACAGTGACTCGAGGACATGCTGATACGACTCCACGAGGGTCTCCTTAGGGGAAGTGGACGGGTGGGGACGGCACCGTGGCTTTAAACGGGATCGCGGCGGAGGAAGGCGTCGACGGCGCGCCGCTCGCCGCCGTGGCTTTGCTGCGTATCGCCGATCGATCCCGCGTATTGGGCGATATGCCGGGACAAGATATGTGGCGACAGTTCCAGAACGGGCCGGACTTCGCGGCGCGCGGCGGCAAAGCGCTGGTCAAGCCGTTGAACGGCCCAGTGCGCGGCAAAGAAGTCGAGTTCGGCGCGGGTATTCTCCGCCGTCTCCGCAATCGCCGCCGCCGTGACACCCCAGCACGCGGTCTCGCCCACAGCACGCGCGAGCACATGGCGCTGGGCGGGCGTGAGGCCGGGGCCCGCCCGGTCCACGAGGTCGTGTAGGCCGGCGTAGAGCTCGCTGCCCAGCCTTGTGGAGCCGAAGGTTTTCACGAACGTGGCGTTGAATGACTCCAGATCCCTCAGGACACGAGTTCCGAAGTACACCGACATGGCCTCGGTGGCGCCCTCGAAGATGCGCAGGACCCGGAAGTCGCGGAAGTACTTTCCGACGACGTCGGTGTCGACGAATCCTCTCGCGCCCAGCAGCTGCACGCAGCGGTCGACCACTTCACCGGCCAGCTCGCAGCCGATGATTTTGCAGGCGAAGAAGAACTCGTCCGGCACCGGTCCCCCGCGGTCCAACCGGTCGGCGGTCGAGAACACCAGGGCTTCGACCGTGCGCGCCGCGGCCGCGCAATCCGCCAGGATCTGCTGCGTCACGCCGTTGTCGAGCAGCCGCCCCGTGGCGATGCTGCGACGGCTTGCGAATCGTTCGGCGAGCTGGATGCATCTCTGCATCGCGCCGGTGCCCGTCGCGGCCAGGAAGGCGCGCCCGGTCCGGAAGGAGTTCTGGGCCACCGCGGCACCGGCGCCCTCTTCTCCGAGGACTGCCGAGGGCGGCACGCGCATGTTCTCCAAGGCGATGTGATCTTGGGGGATGCCTCTCAGACCGATCGTCATGGCCTCGCTATAGGGACGGAACCCGGGCGTCGAGGTCGGGAGAAGGAAAGCGGTGATCCCCTTCTTCCGGCCGTTGGGCTCCTGGAGTTTCGCGAGCACCGTGATGTAGGTCGAGGCGGCGCCCAGGCTGATCCACGACTTCTTGCCGTTGATGATGAATCCCCGGTCGTGCTGCCGGATGGCGGTGGCGGTCATGCCGCGCACGACGTTCGATCCCATACCGGGTTCGCTGGTGGCGACGGTGGTCAGCCCGCGCCCGGTGGCCAGGACGGGCAGGACCCTCTGCTTGGTCTCCTCGTCGGCGAAGTCCCGGATGGGCGGTATCCCGAGGGAGTTGTGGACGACCAGCAGCACGGCGAGGTTGGGATCGATGGCGGCGGTCTGCTGGATCACCCGGAAGGTGTCGGTATACGAGAGTCCGCGGCCTCCGTACTTCTGCTCCACCCGCAACCCGAGCAGACCTTCGGCACCGAAATGGGACATCAGGGACGGCGGCAGGGTACGGCGTTCGTCCACGAGCCACGAATTGAGGCGGTCATCGGCATATTGACGGAGAAACTCGATCATCCCGTCCGCCGTCATGATAGTCCTCTCGCAAAATGAACCAGCATGCCCGAGTGGATTTCCAGGCCGCCCGTGAATGGAACGACAACGCCGCCTCGTGGGCGGCGTGAAACACTCTTGGGCAATGTGATTTCACGTACCGGCTGTCATCAGGGTGCAGTGGATTCGATCGCGGAGAGGATGCGATCCCTTCTCAATGTGTTGTTCTCGTCCGATCAAGCATTTCCCTCAAGAGCTTAGGAGAACTCTTACGCCCCTGGCAAGGCCCAAACCCCCTCAAGCTCAAACGTGAGGGGCCCACCGAGGCCCTGAGGTGCACCGATGTTGAGGCACGCGCGTCGATTCCCCCTGACTTCTGCCTGGTAACGCACCAAAGCCCGAGAGCGCAGCCGCACCGGACACTCTCATCAATACTTTGTTCGAATTAACCGCCATCGGACCCGGCCTGAACGGCAGGGGTCCGCGGGATCTCCAACGACCGCTCGGGGACTAATCGTGGTTCGCCGCGAGTCGCAGTTGTTTCCGGATGAAGATGAAAGACCCTCATCGCCGGCCGACGAGCTGCCGCGCTCCGGCGGCTCCGGCGGCTCCGGCTACGACGGCCTGCCGTGGATCCGGCCCGGATCCGGCGATCGAACGGGCCACAGGGTGTGGGCTTGCGCCACCACGCGGCCGGGGAGGGCCGATACTGAGCCGCCGAGGGGACTCGAACCCCTAACCTACGCATTACAAGTGCGTTGCGCTGCCAATTGCGCCACGGCGGCCGGTACGGAAGCCGATCACGGCGTCCGCCCGCAGACATCGTACCGAAACCAGACCACCGGGGAACGTTCCTATCTGGTCTCGGCAGCTCGAGCGGGTGGCCGGGTTCGCACCGGGCTGGAGCCCAAGCGGGCGGCGGGGCTCAGCTATCGGTGGGGTGGATGCGCTGGGGGCGGCGGGCTGTCTGCCACCATGGGGGGATGTCCAGCGGGAAGCAGCGGCTCATCGGGGCCAGTGACGGGGCGACCAAGGGGAATCCGGGGCCGTCGGCTTGGGCTTGGGTGCTCGCCGACGCCGACGGGACGGTTCTGCGGTGGCGGGCCGGGCCGTTGGGCCGGGCCACCAACAACATCGCGGAGCTGACCGCGCTGCGGGAGCTGCTGCTGGAGATCGGGCCGGGGGTGGAGTTGGAGGCCCGGCTGGACTCGCAGTACACGATCAACGCGGTGACCAAGTGGTTGCCGGCCTGGAAGCGGAACGGGTGGATGACCGCCGGGAAGAAGCCGGTGGCGAACGCCGAGTTGATCCGGGAGATCGACGGGTTGCTGGCCACGCGGAGCGTGCGGTTCGTGCATGTGGCCGCGCATCAGGTGAACGGCGACAAGTACAACGATCTCGCGGACCGGGCCGCCAGCGCGGTCGCGGTGAGTCAGACGGGGCTGGCCGGGAAGAGCGAGGCGGAGGTGCCGGGGGCGCCGTCGAGGTCGGCGAAGCCGGCGAAGGCGGCGAGCAGCCGGGGTGGCGGTGGCGGGACGGTGGCCGAGGCGGGTGGGTCGGGCAGCTCCACCACGTCCAACGGCACGACCGCCAAGAAGCCGTTCACCATCAAGGCGAGGTACGCCGGCACCTGCTCATGCGGCCGGCCCTACGACGCCGGAGAAAAGATCGCGAAGCTGGCCGGGAGTCGCTGGGGCCACCCCGGCTGCGGCTGAAGCGGCGGGCTGAGAGCGCCCGGGAAGCACCCCGCGCGACAGCCCGGCCCGGACCCGAAAAACAGCGGCGGCGGTCAGAGTCCGGACTCTGGCCGCCGCCGCTGTGCTTGACGCTCAGCACCTCACCTCAGCGCCTCACCTCACTCCGTCGGCACCTGAACCGT
>JABFXP010000956.1 GCA_013361685.1 Catenulispora sp. | reverse complement strand
GCGACGTCGGCGGTGTCGAGCGCGCCTTCCCCGGTGATGATGTCGAGCAGCGACCAGTCGACGTGCGGCGCCAAGGCCTGCGCGCACTCGGCCATGCGCGCGGCGAAGACCGGCGAGGCGGTGACGAGGTCGCGGCCCATGCCGACCCACTGGCTGCCCTGGCCGGGGAAGACGAAGACGGTGCGGCCGACCGAGGAGCTCGCCGAACCGGTGATCGCGCCCTGGCCGGTGGCGACGGCGGCCAGACCGGCGGCGTGGTCGCCGATGACGACCGCGCGGTTCTCGAAGGTCGCGCGGGTGGTGGCCAGCGACCAGGCGATGTCCTTCGGCTTCAGCTCGGGGTGCGCGAGGACGTGCTCGCGCAGCCGGCCCGCCTGGGCGGCGAGGGCTTCGCCGGTGCGGCCGGAGACCAGCCAGGCGGTCGCGTCGGTGCCGGCCAGCACGGGCGGCGTTTCCGCGGGCTCTGCGACGCCGTCCGTTTCGGCCGGGCCGCCCTGCTCGGTACCGGTCGCGGTGGCGTCCACCTCGCCGGTCACGGCGGGAGTGTCTTCGCCCTCTGCGTCGTCCTCGGAGAACTCCGGCGCCTCTTCGACGATCACGTGCACGTTCGTGCCGCTCATCCCGAACCCGGACACGCCGCCGCGCCGGGGCCGGCCGTGGTCCGGCCACTCCTGCGACTCGCCGATCAGCCGGACCAGTCCCGCGGTCCAGTCGATCTCGTGGGAGGGGTTGTCGGCGTGCAGCGTGCGCGGCAGGGTGCGGTTGCGCAGCGCCATGACCATCTTCATCAGACCGGCGATGCCGGCGGCCTGCTGCGCGTGGCCGATGTTGGACTTGATGGAGCCCAGCCACAGCGGCCGGTCCTCGGGGCGGTCCTGGCCGTAGGTCGCCAGCAGCGCCTGGGCCTCGATCGGGTCGCCGAGCGGGGTGCCGGTGCCGTGCGCCTCGACGAGGTCGACGTCGGCGGTCGACAGGTGCGCGCCGGCCAGTGCGGCGCGGATGACGCGCTGCTGCGAGGGGCCGTTCGGGGCGGTGAGGCCGTTGGACGCGCCGTCCTGGTTCACCGCGCTGCCGCGCACGACGGCCAGCACGTCGTGGCCGTTGCGGCGGGCGTCGGACAGCCGCTCGACGACCAGGACGCCGGCGCCCTCGGCGACGCCCATGCCGTCGGCGGTGTCGGCGAAGGCCTTGCACTTGCCGTCCGTGGACAGGCCGAGGTGCTGGCTGAAGTCGGTGAACAGCACCGGCGTGGCGGCCACGAACGCGCCGCCGACCAGGGCCAGGGAGCACTCCCCGGCGCGCAGCGAGCGGCCGGCGAGGTGCAGGGCGACCAGGGCTGAGGAGCAGGCGGTGTCGACGGTGACCGCCGGTCCTTCCAGCCCCAGGGTGTAGGAGACGCGGCCGGACAGGATGCTGGTCGCGTTGCCGGTCATCAGGTGGCCGTCCAGGCCGCCGCGCTCGGCGGAGAACCAGCCGTAGCCGGCGAAGCTGGCGCCCGCGAAGACGCCGGTCTTCGTGCCCTTCAACGCCAGCGGGTCGATGCCGGCCCGCTCCAGCGCCTCCCAGGCGGTCTGCAACAGCAGCCGCTGCTGCGGATCCATGGCGGCCGCCTCGCGCGGGCTGATGCCGAAGAAGCCGGGGTCGAACTCGGTGGCGTCGTAGACGAAGCCGCCGCCGCGCACCGGCGAGGCGCCCTCCCAGCCCCGGTCGCGTGGCAGCTCGCCGGCCGCCTCGGCGCCGGAGACCGCCAGCTCCCACAGGTCCTGCGGGCTGCGCACGCCGCCGGGGAAGCGGCAGCCCATGCCCACCACCGCGAGCGGCTCCTCGGCCGCGGCCTCCAGGTCGTGCAGGCGCCGACGGGTCTCGTGCAGGTTCGCAGTGACCTGCTTGAGGAAATACCGGAGCTTGTCGTCCTCACTCACTTACCGTCACCTCATCGCCAAAAAATTCGTCGGCCGCCCGGTCGGACCTGCTTGGGCTGGGAGCATCAGCGGATCCCGAACTCCTTGCCGAGGAAGTCGAAGATCTCGTCGTCGCTGGACGACTCGAGCTTGTCCATGACGGCGGTCCCCTCCGTCAGGCCCCGGATTTCCTTCCACTTCGCCATGACGGCCTCGAGCCGCGCTGTGACCTTGCCGGAGTCGCCCTCGGCCACCGCCGCCGTGCTCAGCACCGACTCCAGCCGGTCCAGCTCGGCCAGCAGCGGCAGCTGCTCGGGCTCGGCCGGGGCGATGGCCTGGCGCAGGTGCCCGGCCAGCGCGACCGGGGTCGGGTAGTCGAAGACCACGGTCGCCGAGATCGGCTTGCCGGTGGCGGCGGTGAGCCGGTTGCGCAGCTCCACGCCGGTCAGCGAGTCGAAGCCGAGGTCGGAGAACGCGCGGTCGGGCTCCACGGCGTCGGCCGAGGGATAGCCCAGCGCCCGCGCCGCCTCGGCCCGCACCAGGTCGATCAGCACCCGGTCCTGGTCGGCGGCGGACAGCCCGGCCAACTGCTCGGCCAGTTCGCCGCCCGCACCCTCGCCCGCGGACTGCTCCCGGGCCGCGGCCAGCGCGGCCGCCACCTCCGGCAGCCCCTCGATCAGCGGGCTCGGACGGCGCAGCGTGAACAGCGGGGCGAAGGCGGCCCAGTCGACGTCCACGACGGTGAGCAGTTCCTCGCCGCCGTCCACGGCCTGCGCCAGGGCCTGCATGGCCAGGCGCGGGTCGAGCAGCTTCAGGCCGCGCTTGACCATCCGCTCGGCGTCTTCGACGGCTGTCATCCCGCCGCCGCCCCACGGTCCCCAGGCCACCGACAGTGCGGGCAGGCCCTGGGCACGACGGTTCTCCATCATCGCGTCCAGATACGCGTTTCCGGCTGCGTAGCTGGGCTGCATGGCGCTGCCCCAGATCGCGGCGATGGAGGAGAAGACGACGAAGGCGTCCAGGTCGGCGTCGCGGGTCAGCTCGTCGAGCAGCGCCGCGCCGGCCGCCTTGGCCCCGCACACCGCCGCCTGCTCGGCGAGCGTGGTGTCGGCGAGGTAGGTGGCCTGGCCGACGCCGGCGGTGTGCATGACGGCGGTCAGCGCCGGTCCCGTGGCGGCGATGCGGGCCAGCAGGCCCTGGACGGATTCGCGGTCCGCGGTGTCGCAGGCCACGATGTCGACCGCCGTACCGGTGGCGGCGAGGTCCGCGGCCAGGGCGGCGGCCCTGCCGGCGGCCGGACCGGACCGGCTGCACAGCACGACCCGTTCGGCGCCGCGCCCGGCGAGCCAGCGGCCGACGTGGCCGCCGATCGCGCCGGTGCCGCCGGTGATCAGGACACTGCCACGCGGGTTCCATTCGCCGCCGGAGCGGGCCGCCGGGGCGTGGGTGAGCCGGCGCCCGTAGATGCCGGAGGTCCGGATGGCGATCTGGTCCTCGCCGGTGTCGGCGGTCGGGGTCGCCAGGACCGCGCACAGCCGGGCGGCGACCTGGTCGTTCCGCTCCTGCGGCAGGTCGATGAGGCCGCCCCAGCGTTCGGGGTGCTCCAGGCCGATGACGCGGCCCAGGCCCCAGATCTGGCCCTGGAGCGGGTCGGTGACGGTCTCGCCCCGACCGGTGGCGACGGCGCCGCGGGTCAGCGTCCACAGCGGGGCCGTGATGTCGGCGTCGCCGAGCGCCTGGGCCAGGACCAGGGTGGCGCCGGTTCCGAACGGGACGCTCGGGAAGCCGGGCAGCGGGTCCATGAAGTGGGCCAGCAGCGAGATGACGCCGGTGAGCCGGCCTTCTTCGAAGCCTGCGACGGTCTCGGCGAGCCGCGCGGTCAGCGCGGCGCGGTCGAGGTCGGCGGAGGTGAACTCGAAGACGTGGATGTCCGCGCCGCGCGCGGCCAGAGCCTGCGCGAAGCGGTCGGCCGGCAGCCCGGTCGGGGCGATCACGAGCCAGCTGCCTTCCAGGACGGAGGCGGTCGGCTCCGGGATCGGGGCCCAGGTGACGCGGTACCGCCAGTCGGCGACGGCGGAGTCCTCGCGTTCCCGGCGGCGCCAGGAGGCCAGGGCAGGAAGCAGCTCGGTGAGGCGGTCGCCGTCGATGGCGAGCGTGTCGGCGAGCTGCGAGACGTCGCCGCCCTCGACCGCAGACCAGAACTCGGCCTCGGCGCCGGCCGCCGGCGTGCCTCCGCCGTAGACATAGCCCTGGACCACCTGCGGCCAGAAGCTCTGGTGCTGGAAGGCGTAGGTGGGCAGGTCGATCTTGTCGGCGGTGCCGACGACCGCCGTCCAGTCGACGTCGATGCCGAGCACATGCGCCCGCGCCAGCGCGGTCGCGACCGTCACCGGCGCCGGGGACTTCGAGCGCAGCAGCGGGATGAACGTCGCGCCGGTCTCGGCGGGCACGGCCGCCGACCCGATCGCCGAGAGCGTGCCGTCCGGCCCGATCTCGAGGTAGCCGGTGATCCCGCGGTCGGCCAGGCCGTTGACGGCGTCGGCGAAGCGCACCGGCTGGCGGGCCTGCTCGGTCCAGTACGACGGACCGACCTCACCGACCGCGGCCTGGGCCCAGGGGACCCGCGCCGTGGAGTGGGTCAGCGTGGCGGCGACGCCGCCGAGCTCGTCGAGGATCGGGTCCATGTGGTGGGAGTGGAAGGCGTGGCTGACCCGCAACGAGCGCACCCGGCGCCCGCGTCCGCGCCAGAGCTCCGCGACGGCCTCGACTTCTGCCGCGTCGCCGGAGACGACCGTCGCCATCGGTCCGTTGACCGCGCCGATGCTCACGTTCTCGCTGAGCGTTTCGAGGACTTCCTC
>JABFXP010000422.1 GCA_013361685.1 Catenulispora sp. | reverse complement strand
TGGAGGCGCAATCGTGGCCCGCAGCGAACCCTCTCCGCTGTGCGAATCCCTCGCCCTACCACGTCACCGACACCCATTCGGCCCTAGTCAATTTACGTACGCAGACCTACGCCAATCACCCGATGTCTGATATGCACCCTTAGCTCACTATTGAACCAACCCGGGAGTCGCCACCACCGCGAAAACTCAGGCGGCTCCCGGGCCGACCGTCCTCACGACGTCGGAGCGGACTGAGCTCACCGCGCCGGCTGAAAGGGGCGGCCGCCGCGCCCTTGGCGACGTCCCCGTCGTCAACTGCTCGAAGCGAGGCGATAGGGGCCTCCGGCTTCGGCCAGGTCGGAGGCAAATATGGGGGATCGCCCCCGTCGAGCAGGCCCCTTCGGGGGCGGGCAAGGCAAATCCAGCCGGGCCCCGGCACCACCCCCGGGTGCCAGGGTCCGGCCCTGAAACCTGCCCTCAAACCGGGTGGGTGAATGTCTTCAGTGGCGACCCGGAGGGTCGGCTGCAAGTTTCGACTAGATATAACTGCATAGCGCGCAACGCCACTTCGCCAATGCTCACGTGACGGTCGGTGGTCTGTGTTGTCATAGAGGACCGTGGTGTATCAGCCGGGTATACCCGTGGGCGAAGGATTCGAAACCTTGTTCGACGTGCAGGCCCCGCCACAGGTCAGCGGTCCTCCGCTGGACCCGGCGCAGCGCCGGGTCGTCGAACATGCGGGCGGGCCGCTGCTGGTGCTGGCCGGGCCCGGCACGGGGAAGACACACACGCTGGTCGAGGCGGTCATCGCCAAGACCGATCCGGACCGTGCCGCGCTGCGCCCGGACCAGGTGCTGGTGCTGACGTTCAGCCGGAAGGCGGCCACGGAGCTCCGGGATCGGATCGGGCGCAGGCTTTCGAACAGTGGAGTGGCGCCGTTGGCGACCACTTTTCACTCGTTCTGCTATGCGTTGGTGCGGCGCTTTCAGGATCCTGAGCTGTTCACCGAGCCGATCCGGTTGCTGTCCGGGCCGGAGCAGGACGTGTTCGTGCGGGATCTGGTGGCCGGCAGCCTCGACGTCGGTATCGGGGGTGGTGCGCTGGGGGAGCGGATTCAGTGGCCGCAGGATCTGCGGGCGGCGTTGGGGACGCGGGGTTTCGCCGAGGAGTTGCGGACTGTTCTGGCGCGGGCGCGTGAGTTGGGCTTGGACCCGACTGAGTTGGCGCGGGCGGCGCGGCGGGCTGAGCGTGGGGACTGGTACGCGGCGTCGGCGTTCTTTGAGGAGTACCTCGATGTGCTGGATGTTCAGGGGGTCCTGGACTACGGCGAGTTGGTGCATCGGGCTGTGTTGCTGGCCGGGCAGGAGGATGTGCGGCGGGAGCTGCGGCATGACTTCCGTGCGGTCTTTGTGGATGAGTACCAGGACACCGATCCGGCGCAGGTGCGGCTGTTGCAGGCGCTGGCGGGGGATGGTGCTGATCTGGTGGTGTTCGGTGACCCTGATCAGTCGATCTATCAGTTCCGTGGGGCTGATGTGCGGGGGATCCTTGACTTTCCTGAGGCGTTCCGGTGCATGGACGGCTCGCCGGCCCAGACCGCTGTGCTGCGGACTTCGCGGCGGTGTGGGCCTGCGCTGCTGAAGGCTTCGCGGGAGTTGACGCGGCGGATGCCGGTGCCTTTGTTGCCGGTGGAGAAGGTGCGGGAGCATCGGGATCTGGAGGCGCGGGGGCCGGAGGTCGACGGGGAGCCGGTGCCGGGGTCGGTGCAGGTGTTCACGTTCCCGACGCCGAGTACCGAGTTGGACAACATCGTCGACCTGGTGCGGCGGGCGCATCTGGAGGACGGGGTGCCGTGGGATGAGATCGCGGTGCTGGTGCGGTCGGCTACGCGGTCGATTCCGGCTCTGCGGCGGGGGTTGATCGCGGCGGGGGTGCCGGTGGACACGTCGGGGGATGAGCTGCCGTTGGCGGCTGAGCCGGCGGTGGCGGTGCTGCTGCAGGCGTTGCGGGTGGCGGACAGTGAGCAGGCGTTGACGCCTGAGGTGGCGCGGTCGTTGATGTCGGGGCCGCTGGGGGGGATGGATGCGTTCGAGTTGCGGAAGCTGGCTCGGGCGTTGCGGGCTGAGGAGCGGGCGGCGAACCAGAATGCTGTCGCGCCTGATCCGCGGGAGGTCACCGAGGGCACGGTGAACGGGGTGCGGCCCAGTGAGGTGCTGCTGCGGGAGGCGTTGGCTGAGCCGGCGCGGCTGATCGCCATGGATGAGGATGTGGCGCGGCCTGCGTATCAGCTCGGCATGTTGTTGGTGCGGACTCGGCAGATTCTGCGGGGTGGGGGGTCGGTCGAGCAGGCGCTGTGGGAGTTGTGGAGTTCCACGCGGTGGCCTGAGCGGTTGGAGCGGACTGCGCAGCGGGGTGGCAATGCCGGGCGGGCCGCTGACCGTGATCTGGATGCGGTGTGTGTGCTGTTCGACTATGCCGCGCGGGCGGAGGACCGGGCTACGGGGCGGGGTGTGCGGAACTTCATCGCTGACCTTGAGGCGCAGGAGTTGGCCGGGGATTCGATGGCCGCGCAGTCTTCGCGGGGTGGTGCGGTGCGGTTGATGAGCGCGCACAAGTCCAAGGGCTTGCAGTGGCGGTTCGTGATTGTGGCGGGGGTGCAGGACGGGTTGTGGCCTGACCTGCGGATGCGGGGGTCGTTGTTGCAGGCCGACCTGATCGGTCGGCATGGTTTACGGTCCCCGGAGGACATTCCGACTGCGGCGACGCTTCTTGCGGAGGAGCGCCGTCTGTTCTATGTGGCGGTTACGCGGGCGCGGGAGCGGCTGGTGGTGTGTGCCGTGGACAGTGCGCTGATCGGGGATGACGCGGCGGCTGAGTCGCCGTCGCGGTTCGTGTATGAGCTGGGTGTCGATGTGCAGCCGCTGCCGGGGTTGCGGAAGCGGGCGTTGGCGATTCCGGCGTTGGTGGCCGACCTGCGGCGGGCGTTGACCGACCCGAAGAGCTCCGATCAGTTGCGGCAGGCTGCGGCGGAGCGGTTGGCGCAGTTGGCTGATGCGCAGGCGGGGGATGGGCGGCCGCTGGTGCCGTCGGCGCATCCCGACAAGTGGTGGGGGCTGTTGGCGGATACCGACTCTCAGCAGCCGGTGCGGGATCCGGAGAAGCCGTTGTTGTTGTCGGCCAGTCAGGTCGCGGCTATAGACGAGTGTTCGTTGCGGTGGTTCCTGGACCATGAGGCTGCCGCGCATGAGCAGAAGACCGTGGCGCTGGGTTTCGGCAATGTGGTGCACGTGCTGGCCGACGAGGTGGCCAAGGGCGACACGCCCGCGCGGTTGGACGTGCTCATGGAGCGGCTGGACCGGGTGTGGGACCGGCTGTCGTTCGAGGCGGAGTGGCAGTCGCCGCAGCAGAAGGCGGAGGCGCGGGCGGCGCTGGAGCGGTTCCTGGCGTGGCACGTCACCGATCGGGGGCGGCTGCTGCATTCGTCGGAGCAGGAGTTCGACGTGCGGATCGACGTCGAGGACTTCCAGCTGCGGATAAGGGGTTCGTTCGACCGGGTGGAGACCGACGAAGCCGGGCTGGTCTACGTCGTGGACTTCAAGACCGGTAAGAACGTGCCGACCAAGAACGAGGCGCAGGAGCATCCGCAGTTGGCGGTCTATCAGCTGGCGGTGCGGGAGGGTGCGGTCAAAGGGGTCTCGAACGAGTCCGGTGGGGCCGAGTTGGTGTTCCTGCGGGAGGGGGACGCGGCCGGGTTGCCGAAGACCGCGGATCAGTCCCCTGCGCCGGAGGGGCCCGGCGACACGCCGATTGAGAAGAAGCTCGCGAAGATGGCCGCGCGGGTGCTGGATGAGAACTTCGCCGCGTATGGCGAGAAGCAGTGTGGCACGTGTGTCTTCCGTAAGTGCTGCCCGAAACAGCCCGAGGGAAAGCAACTCCTTTGATCCGGGACACCGAAGATCTCAAAGCGCTGCTCGGGGTTCCCTACACGGAAGAACAGCTTGATGCCATCACGGCTCCGCTGGAGCCGGCCGTCATCGTGGCCGGCGCCGGGTCGGGGAAGACCACCGTGATGGCCGCGCGTGTGGTGTGGCTGGTCGGGACCGGGCAGGTGGGGCCGCACCAGGTGCTGGGGCTGACCTTCACCAACAAGGCGGCGGCCGAGTTGGGGGAGCGCGTCCGCAAGGCTCTGCGCAAGCTCGAGGACGAGGAGTTGGACGACCCGGACTCCGACGTGGAGGAGTCGGTGGGGGAGCCGACGGTCTCGACGTATCACGCGTATGCGGACCGCCTGATCAAGGAGCACGGACTGCGGCTGGGGTTGGAGCCCTCCGCCCGGCTGCTCGCCGATGCCACGCGCTATCAGCTCGCGGTCACGGCGGTGCGTGGGCCCAAGGAACTGCGCTACTTCAAAGGCAAGGTCGCCGACCTCGCCGACAAGGTGCTGGCGCTGGACGGGGAGTTGAGCGAGCACCTGGTGTCGCCGGCTGAGCTGCGGGAGCACGAGGAAGCCTTCATCGGGCAGGCCGAGTCGTTCCGGGATCCCCGCAACGGCAAGGCCAAGCGCGGTTACACCGACTTCCTGAAGGCCGCGGAGATCGCCAAGCAGCGGATCGAGCTGTCGGAACTGGTCGAGCGGTATCGCGACCTGAAGCTGCGGCGGGATCTGATCGACTTCGGTGATCAGATGGTGCTCGGTGCGCGGTTGGCCGAGGAGCGGCCCGAGGTCGGGGTCATCGAGCGGGAGAAGTACAAGGTCGTGCTGCTCGATGAGTATCAGGACACGTCGGTGGCGCAGCGGCGGATGCTGGTCGGGTTGTTCGGGGGCGGGCATCCGGTGACGGCGGTCGGTGACCCGTGCCAGTCGATCTACGGGTGGCGGGGCGCGTCGGTGGCGAACCTGGACGATTTCCCGGAACACTTCGCGCGTGCGGACGGCTCCCGCTCGCGCGGGTATGCGCTGAGCGAGAACCGGCGCAGCGGTGGGCATCTGCTGGAGTTCGCGAACGTGGTGTCGGAGCCGCTGCGGCAGAAGCACACCGGGGTGCGGCAGTTGCGGCCGTCGGAGGAGAAGGCGGACAAGGGCTGGACCCGGGTCGGGTTGCTGGAGACCGCTGAGGACGAGGTCAAGTGGGTCGCGCGGATGGTCGCCGACGCGCATTACCGGGGTGGGATCGCGCTGCGGGAGATCGCGGTGCTGGTGCGCAAGGGGAACCAGATCCCGCCGCTGTATGAGGAGATGCACGCGCAGGGGTTGCCGGTGGAGGTGGTCGGGCTGTCCGGGCTCGTGCACCTGCCGGAAGTCGCGGACCTGATCGCGATGCTGGATGTACTGGACGAGCCGATCGCGAACGCCTCGCTGGTGCGGCTGCTGACCGGGCCGCGGTGGCGGATCGGGCCGCGGGACCTGGCGTTGCTGGGGATGCGGGCACGGGAGCTGGTGCGGGACCCTGCCGAGTACGCCGACCGGGCCGGGCGGGACCGGCTGGCGGAGGCGGTCGCCGGGTCGGATCCGACCGAGGTGGTGTCGCTGTCCGACGCCATGGCCGATCCCGGGACCGACCTGCCGTTCTCGGAGGAGGCGCGGATCCGGTTCGCGCGGTTCGCCTCGGAGATCAGGATTCTGCGGCGGCGGTTGTCCGAGCCGGTGCTGGACGTGCTGCATCGGGTGATCTCCGTGACGGGGCTCGACGTGGAGGTGGCGGCGTCGCCGAAGCTGGTGGCGCAGCGCTCGGCCGAGACGCTGGCGGCGTTCCTGGGGCGGGCCGCGGACTTCCAGGACCTGGAGGGCGACCAGTCGGTGACGGCGTTCCGGGCGTATCTGAAGGCGGCCGAGCGGCACGAGCGCGGGATCGACGCCTCGCTGCCGTCGCAGGGCGACTCGGTGAAGCTGCTGACGATGCACAAGTCGAAGGGCCTGGAATGGGACGCGGTGTTCGTGCCGCACCTGGCCGGGGCGGGGCAGAAGCCGCGGGAGTCGTGGGTCGGCTCGGGATCGGTGCTGCCGTATCCGCTGCGGGGGGACGCCGAGCATCTGCCGCGTCTGGACGATGCCGGGAACACCGCGGCGTTCAAGTCGTTCAAGGAGCAGGCCAAGGAGTACGAGTCCTGGGAGGACCTGCGGCTGGAGTATGTGACGGTGACCCGGCCGCGCTACGACCTGGTGGCTTCCGGTCACTGGTGGGGGCCGACGCAGAAGCGGCGGCGCGGGCCGGACACCTGGCTCGCCGGGCTGCACGAGCATTGCCGGGACGGGCACGGCGAGGTGGTGGTCTGGACCGGGGAGCCGGAGGCCGACGCGGTGAACCCGAGCCTGGGCGCGGTCGAGGCGCGGTGGCCGGTGCTGCCGGACGCCGAGGCGGCCGAGCGGCGGCGGGTCGGGGCCGAGATGGTGATGGCGGCGCTGTGGCGGCGGCAGGCGGCGGGCTTGGCGGGCCGGGACCAATCTGGGGCTCGGGATGACTTCGGTGAGCTTGGCCCGGGCTCGGTGGAAGGCGACTCGGCGCTTGGCGGGCGCGGCGGCGACGCCGCGACGAACTCCGTCACGACGAACTCCGTCACGACCGCCGTACCTCAGCAGCACGCTGCCGCCGCTGCGGACTCCGCCGCCTCGGTCGCCGACGTGCCGGGCCAGCGCGCCTCTGGTCCGGGAGCCGCCGCTCCCGATGGCACCGGTCCGAGTGGTGCCGGGCGGCCGGGCGTCGAGGCACACGAAGCGGCGGCGTCGGCCGAGGACCGGGCGGCCATAGCGTCGTGGGACCGTGATCTTGAGGCGCTGCTTGAGGAACTCAGGCGGGGCAGTTCGGTGCAGCGGCAGGCGCCGTTGCCGCCGTCGATGTCCGCCTCGCAGCTGCTCCGGTACCGGACCGACCCCGCACGCTTTCGGCGGGAGCTGGCGCGGCCGATGCCGCAGCCGCCGGCTCCGTCGGCGCGGTTGGGGACCAAGTTCCACGCGTGGATCGAGTCGTTGTTCGGGCAGCAGGCGTTGTTCGAGTACGAGGACCTGCCTGGCGCCGCCGACGAGGACATCGCTGATGAGGTGGACCTCAAGGAGTTGCAGGACGCCTTTCTGCGGACGCCGTGGGCGGATTCGGTGCCGGCCGCTGTCGAGCAGCCGTTTCAGGTGGTCTTGGCCGGGCGGGTGGTGCGCGGCCGCATCGATGCCGTATATAAGACTTCTGACGGTTGGGAGGTCGTCGACTGGAAGACCTCTCGGTCGCATGACGCGGATCCGGTGCAGTTGGCCGTCTATCGGTTGGCGTGGGCTGAGATGCGGGGTGTGGCGGTGGAGTCCGTCTCGGCCGCTTTCGTGTATGTGCGGGACGGGCAGACCGTGCGGCCGGGTGGGTTGCCCGGGCGGGACGAGCTGGAGGAGTTGTTCGCCGAGGGCTGAGAAAGGTCCCGGTCACGGGCCGCTTCGGGAACGGGTCGGACCCCCGCGTTGAAAGCGTTTTCCCAGAGCCCGTACCTTACCCTCATGCCATCGCAGTCCAGGGGAAGACATCAGAGGCGGAACATAGCCGTGACGGCTGCGGCGGTGGTTGCCGCCGCGAGCGTGAGCGCTTGTTCCAGCACCACGTCGACGACCTCGGCGGCCTCGGGGTCGGCGAAGTCGTTCACGTACTGGTCCATGTGGAAGGAGACCGAACCGCAGGCCACTGTGATCAAGGAGGCGCTGGCCAAGTACAAGGCGGAGACCGGCGTCACGGTCACTGCCGAGTGGCACGGGCGCACGGTGCTGGACGACGTGGCGAGCGCGATCAAGGCCGGCAAGCCCGCGCCGGATCTGACCGACGGCAGCATCAACACCATTCTCGGGGCGGCCGCCAACGGCGTGGCCATCGACGACCTGACCGACGTGTATCAGCAGCCTGTGCCCGGCGAGAATCAGAACCTTGCCAACGTGGTGCCGGACAAGTACATGCCGCTGCTGGCCGACAAGACCAACGCGGTCGTGATGGTGCCGTATGAGGTGGCGTCCGAGGCGATCTTCTACGACAAGGGCAAGCAGTCGCAGCTGGTCGGGAACGCGCCGCGCACCTGGGACGACTTCGTCAAGGTGCTGGACGAGGTGAAGGCGGCCAAGAACCAGGCGCCGCTGGCGCTGGACCCGATCCCGGGCAACTGCGCGTACTGGGTCGAGTGGATGTTCGAGCGCGAGGTCGGGCCCGGCCAGTTCAAGCGCACCGCCGAGGAGAAGGACCCCACCGCCGTCGACGGCGGCAGCCGCTGGGACGACAGCCGGCTGCTCGACGGCGCCCGGAAGCTGGAGGCGCTGGTCAAGGGCGGTTACTTCGCCGCCGGTTACGCCACCGAGGACACCAGCAGCACCAGCACCCACGCCAAGGACCAGCAGAACGCGTGGGCGGCCGGCAAGGCCGCGTTCATCCTGGGCGGCACCTGGACGCCGAGCGAGACCAAGCGGACCGACTCCGTGGAGAGCTTCGTCTTCCCGTCGATGCCCGACCAGGGCGGCGTGCGCTCGGACAACTCGGCGGGTGTGAACTTCTTCGGCTTCGCCGTGCCCAAGGCCGGCAAGAACTCCGCCGCGGCGGAGAAGTTCATCCTGTACTTCATGGCCAAGGACCGGCTCTCCGCGATCTCGACCGAGGCCGGCAACATGACGCCGCGCACCGACATCCCGGCTCCGCAGGTGCTGGCCTCGGTGCAGATGGCGCTCACCAACCGCACCGTGTTCCCGGACCAGGACGCGCTGATGCGGGACGACTCCAAGTGGTACACCACGGTGTTTCAGAAAAACGCGATCGATCTGATGACCGGGAAAGTCAACGCGCAGCAGTTCATCACCAAGTTGAAGAGCGACTCCAGCGCCTTCTGGGGAACGTCCACCCCGGCTAAGTAGCGCGAACGCGGGTAGGAGCCGAGCGGACGGGCTGGTGTCCGTCCCTCGGTTCAGCTCTTGGGGTGCCGCCCCGGCCGGGTTAGGCTGGGTCGGTGACATATCACACGACACTGAATCGCGCCGCGGATGCGGCGTCCGCGGCGGCCGGCCCCTACGGCGCCTGGAGCGCCGAGCGGCGGCGCGATCTGCTCCACGCCTGCGCCGACGCCCTGGAGGCGGCCCGCGACGAACTCGTCGACCTGGTGCGCGCCGAGACCGCGCTGACGCCGGAGCGGCTCGGCGGCGAGGTGACCCGCACCACCGGGCAGCTGCGGCTGTACGGGGACCACGTCGCGGCGGGCCGGCACCTGTCCGCGCGCACCTCGAAGGGCGCGGCGCCGGGCGGCGCCGACGTGTGGACGGTCGACGTCCCGCTCGGCCCGGTCGCGGTCTTCGCCGCCTCGAACTTCCCGTTCGCCTTCGGCGTCCCCGGCGGTGACACCGCCTCGGCGCTGGCGGCCGGGTGTCCGGTCGTGGTGAAGGGGCATCCGGCGCAGCCACGGCTGTCGCGGCGCATCGCCGAGGTGCTGGCCGGGGCCGTCACGGGTGCGGGCGCTCCGGAGGGCACTTTCGGTTTCCTCGACGCCGAGTCGACCGACGGCGACCCGAACAAGCTGAGCATCGAGCTGGTGCAGCATCCGGCGATCAAGGCGGTCGGGTTCACCGGCTCGTTCGGCGGCGGGCGGGCGCTGATGGACGCCGCCGCGGCCCGGCCGGAGCCGATCCCGGTCTATGCGGAGATGGGCAGTGTGAACCCGGTGTTCGTGCTGCCGGGCGCGGTCGCGGACGAGGCGGGCCGGGAGAAGTGGGCGTCGGCGCTGGCGGCGGCGGTCACGGGCTCGGCGGGCCAGCTGTGTACGAAGCCGGGTGTGGTGTTCGTGCCGGACACCGAGGACGGCCGGGTCCTCGGCGACGCCGCGGTGGCGCAGATCGCCGGCACCGCCCCGATCCCCATGCTCACCGACGGCATGGCCGCCGCGCACCGGACTTGGCAGGAGCGCGTGACCGGCACGGCCGGGACGGAGGCGGGGGAGGGCAAGCCGTTCGCGGTGCAGATCTCGGCGAAGGACTTCGCGGGCGACTACCGCGAGGAGCACTTCGGGCCGGCGACGGTCATCGTGCGGGCCGATCCGGCCGACTATCCGGCGCTCGCCGACTCGCTGGAGGGCCAGCTGACCGCGACGGTCATCGCCGACGACGCCAGCGACGCCGACCGCTCCGCGGCCCGGGCGCTGCTGCCGAGCCTGGTGGCGCGGGCCGGCCGCGTGGTGTGGAACGGTGTGCCGACCGGCGTCGCAGTGGTCGAGGCGATGCAGCACGGCGGTCCGTGGCCGGCGACCTCGGCGGCGTGGAGCACGTCGGTGGGTACCGAGGCGATCCGGCGGTTCACGCGGCCGGTGGCGTTGCAGGGGGTGCCCGCCGATCTGGTCGGCTGACGGCCGGCGAGGCAGGCGCGACGGGGACGGCAGCGTCGTCGGCGAGGCGCCGCTCGAAGCCTGCGAGGCTTCGGGCGCCGTCTCCGAAGAGGTGCCCGCGAAAGGATCCGGCGAGGTGCACGCGTTCCGTTCCAAGTAGGCGCCGGACCCGTCCGGCGCTTGCTACCCCCACCCCTCACACAGCGCGTTCCTCCCGGCCACATCCGATGATCGTCCGATCCCGGGCAGGAGTAAGGTCTCAGGCATGACTTCTGCCTCGGACAAAGCCGTCCGTCCGTATGTAGCCGAGCACGCCGACGAGTTCTTCGCCGAGCTCACAGAGTGGCTGCGCATCCCGTCGATCTCCTCGGACCCGGACAGTGCGCCGGATGTGCGCCGGTCGGCCGAGTGGCTGGCGGCGAAGCTGCGGGAGATCGGCTTCCCCACGGTGGAGATCTGGGAGACCGCCGGCGGCGCGGGCCTGCCGACGGTGTTCGCCGAGTGGCCGTCCGGCGACGAGGGCGCGCCGACCGTCGCCGTCTACGGCCACCACGACGTGCAGCCGGTGACGCCGCTGGAGTTGTGGGACACGCCGCCGTTCGAGCCGACGGTCAAGGGTGACCGGCTCTACGCGCGCGGGTCGGCCGACGACAAGGGGCAGCTGGCGTTCCACCTGCTGGGTCTGCGTGCGCACCTGGCCGCGACCGGCCGAACCGCGCCGGCCGTGAACCTGAAGATCATCGCCGAGGGCGAGGAGGAGTCCGGTTCGCCGAACTTCCGCGCTCTGCTGGAGGACAAGCGCGACCGGGTGAAGGCCGACGTCGTCGTGGTCTCCGACACCGGCATGTGGGACCGCGAGACGCCGTCCACCTGCACCGGCATGCGCGGCATGATCACCGGCCAGTTCGATCTGGCCGGTCCGGCCAACGACGTGCACTCCGGCTCCTTCGGCGGCGCGATCCCGAACCCGCTGACCGAGCTGGTGCGGATCATGGGCCGGGTCCACGACGACGACAAGCGGGTCGTCGTCCCCGGCTTCTACGACGGCGTCGTCGAGCTCACCGAGACCGACCGCGAGATGTTCGCCAAGCTGCCCTTCGACGAGCAGGCCTGGCTGGGCAACGCCAAGTCCGCGGCCACCGCCGGCGAGGCCGGGTTCACCACCCTGGAGCGGGTGTGGGCGCGGCCGACGTTCGAGCTGAACGGCTTCTGGGGCGGCCACACCGGCCCCGGCCACAAGACCATCGTCCCCTCGGCCGCGCACGCCAAGGTCTCGATGCGGCTGGTGGCCGGGCAGGACCCGCTGGACGTGGCGAAGAAGTTCGAGGAGTGGTTCTACGCGCGCGTCCCGGCCGGGCTGACCGGCTCGCACCACTGGGAGTCCGACGGCGTCAAGCCCTGCATGACCCCGCTGGACCACCCGGCGGTGCAGGCGATCACCCGCTCCATGGGCAAGGCCTTCGGCGAGCTCGACGACCCGCGCGAGGTGCTGTTCACTCGGGAGGGCGGCTCCGGCCCGGAGGCCGACCTGCAGGAGGTCATCGAGGCGCCGGTGGTGTTCCTCGGCGTGTCGCTGCCCGCGGACGGCTGGCACTCGCCGAACGAGAGCATGACGATGCCGCTGCTGCTCAAGGGGGCCGAGGCCGCCGCGTATCTGTGGTCGGACCTGGCCGCGCGGGGCTGAACGGGCCGGTGACGGATGCGGGACGGGGCACGGCGGGCCGGCGACGGGCCGGGGAGGACACGGCGATGAGCGAGCAGGCGCGGTACTTCGAGGGCGAACTGGGACGGATGCTGCTGGCGCGGTCCGACCTGGACCGTTCGGGCGAGCGGCGCACCGACCAGGCGTGGCTGGCGGCGGCCTGGGCCGATCCCGGCACCCGGGTGTTCGGGGTCGACGACTCCCGTGCCGAGGCGGTGCTCGATCCGGTGCCCGGGCTGGTGTTCCGGGACGGCGCGTTCTTCGACGCCCGCTACCCCGACGCCGAGCGGTTCTTCCTGGGCGTGGCCGACGGCGTGGCGCACTTCGCCGTGAGCGTCGGCGCGCCCGGCCCCGACGGGGAGCCGACGGCCTCCACCGCGGGCTCGGCGTCCACGCCCGGCGCGGCGCTGACCTCGCCGCTGCCGCCGGAGGCCGAGCAACCGCCGGCGCTGGGCCCGCTGCGGCACGTCCGCGAGGTCGCCGCGGTGCTGCCGGACCGCGACGGCGGGCTGCTGGCGCACGCGGTGGGCCTGGACAACTGGCACCGCACGCACCGGTTCTGCGGCGTCTGCGGCAGCCCGACGCGCACCACCTCGGCCGGCTCGGTCCGCGTCTGCGACGGCTGCGGCACCGAGCACTTCCCGCGCACCGACCCGGCGGTGATCATGGCCGTCACCGATCCCGAGGACCGGCTGCTGCTGGCCCGCAACGCCTCCTGGCCGCCGAACCGGGCCTCGGTGCTGGCCGGATTCGTCGAGCCCGGCGAGACGCTGGAGGCGGCCGTCGCCCGCGAATGCGAGGAGGAGGCCGGGCTGCGCATCACCTCGGTGCGTTACCTCGGCAGCCAGCCGTGGCCGCTGCCGCGTTCGCTGATGCTGGGCTTCGCCGCGACCGTCGAGGATCCGGAGTTGAGGTTGGACGGCACCGAACTGCACTGGGCCAAGTGGTACACGCGCGCCGAGATGAAGGAGGCGGTGAGCACCGGTGACCTGCTGATGCTGCCGCTGGAGATCTCCATCGCGCGGCGGCTCATCAACCACTGGTACGGCGGCGACCCGACCGCCGGCTGACCGGGCCGGAACGGGACGGTCCGAGTCAGACTCCTTTCTTCAGAACCGCTTGGTAGGGTCGAGGCGTCGAGGGGAGGGGAGGGGAGCGCCATGCTGATACGCCCGCGTCGGCACCGACAGGACAACCACCGAGTGGTTTCGACGCTTTTCGCGCTGGCGGCGGCGGTCTCGCTGCTTGCCGGATGCACCCAGAGCGGTGTCATCGGCCAGGACTCCTCCGGCGGGACCGACATCGTCGGCTCGGTGATCAACCCGATGAAGCAGCCGTCCGCGTCCGGCGGCACGCACAAGGGCCGCGACGGCGGGCTGACCGGCCAGACTTCGTTGCCGTCCTTCGACAACGCACCGCTGCCGAGCCCGGTCGCCGCGCGGCAGATCGCCGGGCCGTACACGACCAAGAGCGGCGCGGTCACCGGCAAACTCTTCTTCTACCGCTCCGGCGACCAGAACTCCGGAAACTACTACGTGTGCTCCGGCACCGTGATCAAGAGCAAGAACCGGAGCCTGGTGTGGACGGCCGGGCACTGCGTCCACGACGGCAAGGGCGGCACCTGGCACCTGGGCATGGTGTTCGTGCCGGCCTTCGACAACAGTGACGGCGACCCGAACGTCGATCCCTCCGACCTGTCCCAGTACGCGCCGCTGGGCACGTTCGAGGCGGTGCACGTGTGGACCTCCCCGGAGTGGGTGAACAGCGGCGACGAGCACGGCGGCGATCTGGCCCACGACTACGCGGTGATCGAGGTCGGCCGCAACGACCAGGGCCAGACCCTGGACGACGCGGTGGAGGGCGCGGGCGCCAAGCCGGTCCCGGTCTGGTTCAACGCGCCGACCGGCCAGGACAAGACCCCCGCGATGACGATCCGCGGCTACCCGGCGGCCGAGCCGTTCAACGGCATGGCGCAGTGGGGCTGCTCGGCCGATACGGTGCAGCTGCTGAACGTGACCGAGCTGGGGCCGGACGCCAAGGAGTACCGGGCCGGCTGCGACCTGACCGGCGGGGCCTCCGGCGGCGGGTGGTTCGCGCGGGGGCCGGGCCAGTCGGGCAGTGACGTGTCGCTGGTGACGAACACGTCGGTGGGCAGCGCGCACAACGCGCACGGCGGGAACTGGCTGGCCGGACCGTATCTGGACGCGAAGGCGAAGCAGCTGTTCACCACGGCTGAGTCGACGGCGGCGCCGTAACAGCAGCGGCCTGCGCGGGTGGCCGCGCGTCGCGGACGGCGCCGTGACGTCACTTGCCGACATGCGGGTGCGTCGTCGCGTGCGTCGGCGGCTTCGATCCCACTGATCCGCTCGGGCAGGTCGCCCGGGAACTGCGCGCGTGCGTGGTCGCGACCCCGACGGCGATGAGGATGATCAAGATTCCCGCAGCTTTGGCCAGCATGGGACTAGATGTAGTCGCGTCGTGACTCAGAGTCATTCGACGGCGGGATACGCCACCCGAAGGTGGGTTTTCCGCGACAGGCGAGCCGCTCGCGCACGAAGCGGACGACGAAAGGCCTCCGGCTGCTGGGCCGGAGGCCTCAAAACGTCCGAGCCAGAGCCGGGCTCAGATCCCGGCAGCCTGCTTGACCTGCGCCAGCGACGGGTTGGTCATCGCGACCTTCGCGCCGTCGGGACCCAGGACGACCACGGTCGGGACCGTCTGGTTCCCGCCGTTGACCGACATCACATACTCCGCGGCCTCGGGCACCTGCTCGATGTCGACCTCGGCGAATCCGATGCCCTCGCGCTCGAGCTGGCTCTTGAGCCGGCGGCAGTAGCCGCACCACGGCGTCGAGTACATCGTGATCTGGTCGCTCATCTTCCACTTCCTGTCCGCTGTCGGGAGTGTCCGCCCTGTGCAACGGCGACGGGTTCCCGATTCTTCCGCAAAGGGGGCGCGGGTGTGTCGGGGGATTCTGAGAGCATGGTCCGATGCCGCAGACTCAGCCGGCCCCCGGCCTCCCCTCAGCAGCCGCGCTGCTCGACGCGCTGGACCCTGAGCAGCGTGCCGTGGCCGAGGCGCTGCACGGGCCGGTGTGCGTGCTGGCCGGGGCCGGGACCGGCAAGACGCGCGCCATCACCTACCGGATCGCGTACGGCGTCGGGACCGGGGAGTACATCCCCTCGCAGGTGCTGGCCGTCACCTTCACCCAGCGGGCCGCCGGGGAGATGCGCGGGCGGCTGCGGCAGCTGGGCGCCGGCGGGGTGCAGGCGCGGACCTTCCACGCGGCGGCGCTGCGGCAGTTGCAGTACTTCTGGCCGAAGGCGGTCGGGGGGCCGGCGCCGCAGCTGATCGAGTCGAAGATCCCGCTGGTGGCCGAGGCGGTGCGGCGGCTGCGCCTGCACGCCGAGCGGGCCGAGCTGCGGGACCTGGCCGGCGAGATCGAGTGGGCCAAGTCCACGCAGGTGGTGGCCGACGACTACGCCGGGGCCGCCGCGAAGGCGCTGCGCACCCCGCCGCGGGACGCCGCCGAGGTGGCGAAGGTCTACGCCGAGTACGAGAGCGCCAAGCGGGACCGCAACGCCATCGACTTCGAAGACGTGCTGCTGCTCACCATCGGCATCATGGAGGACCGCCCGGACATCGCCGCGACGGTGCGCAACCAGTACCGCTACTTCACCGTCGACGAGTATCAGGACGTCAACCCCCTGCAGCAGCGGCTGCTGGACTGCTGGCTGGGCGAGCGGGCCGACGTGTGCGTGGTCGGCGACGCCAGCCAGACCATTTACTCCTTCACCGGCGCCGACCCGCGCTACCTGCTGGACTTCGCCGACCGCTATGACGACCCGACCGTGGTCAAGCTGGTCCGCGACTACCGTTCCACGCCGCAGGTCGTCGCGCTGGCCAACGCGCTGCTGGACCGCGCCGAGGGCCGGGCCGCCAAGGCCCGGGTGCAGCTGATCGCGCAGCGTGCCGACGGGCCGCGCCCGAAGTTCGCCGAGTACTCCGACGCGGAGACCGAGGCGCGCGAGGTGGCGCGGGAGATCAAGAAGCTGGTCGACGCCGGGTCCAAGCTGTCCGAGATCGCCGTGCTGTATCGGATCAACGCCCAGTCCGAGGAGTACGAGCAGGCCCTGAGCGACGCCGGGGTGCCGTACATACTGCGCGGCGTCGAGCGCTTCTTCGAGCGGCCCGAGGTGCGGGAGGCGATCCAGGTCTGGCTGCGCGGCGCGGCCAAGGCCCGTTCCGACCACGCCGCCGACGCGCTGCCCGGCCTCGGGGCCGCCGGCCGCTCCGGGGCCTCGGGCGGCTCGGCGTCCCCCGACGACCTCGGCGAAGACCTGGCTTCGGAAGTCCGTGCCATCTTCTCCAGCCATGGCTGGAGCCCGCAGGCCCCCAAGGGCGCCGGCCGCCTGCGGGAGCGCTGGGAGTCGCTGGCCGCGCTGGTGGCGCTGGCCGAGGAGTATGGCCGCACCCACCCCGACGCCGGTCTCGACCGGTTCAGCGCCGAGCTGCGCGAACGCGCCGACGCCCAGCACGCGCCGACCATCGAGGGCGTGACCTTGTCGACGTTCCACGCCGCCAAGGGCCTGGAATGGGACGCGGTTTTCCTGGTCGGCATGACCGAGGGCATGATGCCGATCACCTACGCCGAGACTCCGGAGCAGTTGGAGGAGGAGCGGCGGTTGCTCTATGTCGGCGTCACCCGTGCCCGGGAGCGGCTGTTCCTGTCCTGGGCTCTGGCCCGCTCTCCGGGCGGGCGGGCCTCCCGCAGCCCGTCGCGGTTCCTGGACGGCCTGCGCGGCGGCGTGGGGCGGGATTCCCGCGAGGGCGCCGCCGGGGGCGTCATAAGGGGCGGCGGGGCCGGGCGGCGGCGCGG
>JABFXP010000721.1 GCA_013361685.1 Catenulispora sp. | reverse complement strand
GTGTTCGCCGCGATCGACGCGGGGTGTGCCGCGGTGCGGGTGAACCCGGGCAACATCAAGGCGTTCGACGACAAGGTCGGCGAGATCGCCAAGGCGGCCAAGGCCGCGGGCGTGCCGATCCGGATCGGCGTCAACGCCGGGTCGCTGGACAAGCGGCTGTACGAGAAGTACGGCAAGGCCACCGCTGAGGCGCTGGTGGAGTCGGCGCTGTGGGAGTGCTCGCTGTTCGAGGAGCACGACTTCCGCGACATCAAGATCTCCGTGAAGCACAACGACCCGGTGGTGATGATCAACGCCTACCGGCTGCTGGCCGAGCGCTGCGACTACCCGCTGCACCTGGGCGTCACCGAGGCGGGCCCGGCGTTCCAGGGCACCATCAAGTCCGCGGTGGCCTTCGGCGCGCTGCTGTCCGAGGGCATCGGCGACACCATCCGGGTCTCGCTGTCCGCCCCGCCGGTGGAGGAGGTCAAGGTCGGCATCCAGATCCTGGAGTCGCTGAACCTGCGCCAGCGCGGCCTGGAGATCGTCTCCTGCCCCTCCTGCGGACGCGCCCAGGTCGACGTCTACAAGCTCGCCGACCAGGTCAGCGCGGCGCTGGACGGGCTGAAGATCCCGCTGCGGGTGGCCGTCATGGGCTGCGTGGTGAACGGCCCCGGTGAGGCGCGCGAGGCCGACCTCGGCGTCGCCTCCGGCAACGGCAAGGGCCAGATCTTCGTCCGCGGCGAGGTCATCAAGACCGTGCCGGAGGCGCAGATCGTGGAGACGCTGATCGAGGAGGCCTTCAAGCTGGCCGGGGAGATGGGCATCGAGATCGACGCCGAGACCGGCGAAATCGTCGAGACCGTCAACTCCGGGCTCTAAGGCATTACTGGTTTTGGTGGGAGCTCCTTAGAGTGGTTGGTGGAAACTCCATAGAGCGTGCTCTTGATGTCGGGTCACGGCTGCGCACCGAATAGACGCATCGTCAGTGCGGGGCCGTTGCCGCGTCGTACAGTGAACTGGTGATCGTGCGATGAGCGTGTTGTCGAGGGTCCGCGGGACGGGCACCCGGATCCTGGGCGCGGCCGACTTGGCCGACGTCCAAGGCGTGCTGGCACGCGACCCGGTGGCGAACGTCTTCGTGGCCTCCCGGGTGGAGGCCTCCGGGCTGGACGCCTGGCGTATGGGCGGCGAGCTGTGGGGCTACCACGTGAACGGCCGCCTGGAAGCGCTGTGCTACTCCGGCGCGAACCTGGTCCCGGTGGAAGCCGGGCCGGACGGCGTGCGCGCCTTCGCCGACCGGGCCCGCCGGCAGGGCCGGCGCTGCTCCTCGATCGTCGGGCCGGCCGCGAGCGCGGTGCCGCTGTGGGAGCAGCTGCGCCCGGCGTGGGGCCCGGCGCGGGAGGTGCGCGCCAACCAGCCGCTGATGGTGATCCGCGGCTCCTCGCCGACCATCGAGCCGGACTTCCGGGTGAAGCCGGTGACCCCGGACCAGATCGACGTCCTGCTGCCGGCCTGCATAGCGATGTTCACCGAGGAGGTCGGCGTCTCGCCGCTGGGCGACGACAACGGCAACTCCTACCGGGCCCGGGTCTCCGAGCTGGTGCACGCCGGGCGCGCGTTCGCCTGGATCGAGGACGGGCACGTGGTGTTCAAGGCCGAGATCGGCGCGGTGACCTCCGACGCCTGCCAGATCCAGGGCGTGTGGACGCATCCGGCGCTGCGCGGCCGGGGGATCGCCGGGGCGGGGATGGCCGCCGTGGTGGAGTACGCGCTGCGCGACTTCGCCTCGGTGGTGAGTTTGTACGTGAACGACTACAACGCCCCGGCGCGGGCGGTGTACCGGCGGGTCGGCTTCGAAGAGGTCGGCGCTTTCGCGTCGATTCTGTTCTGAATGTCCTGACCTCCGTTCCAGCCGCCGCGGGGTTGGGAATGCTCTGATGGGCGATTCCCGACACCGAGGGGGTGTTCATGCCCGAGCAGTACTCCGCGCCGCCAGAGGACGACCTCGAGACCGAGGCGCCGCCGGGACTGGCCGCGCGGATCCAGGCGCGGCTGAAATTCCGCCAGCTCAGCGCGGTCGTCGCCTGGTCGATGTCGGTGACGCTGGCGGCCGTGACGCTGGCGATCGCGATGATCTGGCTCCATCCGGCGCCGGGTCAGTGGACCGAGTTCTTCCGGGGGATGGCCGGCGACGTGGGCGGCGGTCTGCTGGTCGCGTTCTTCCTGTCGCCGGTCTTCCTGGCCATCCGCTCCTTCGCCAACGACAAGTTCGGCACCATCGCCGACTACGCGCCGATGGCCGGCTACGAGCGCTTCCCGTACCTGAAGTTCATCGAGCGCCTGGAACGCTGCGACGACCTGGTGCGGATCATGGACACCTCCAGCAACGTCCTGGACGTCACCACCGCCGAGGGCGACGAGGCCGACGAACGCCACCGCTGCGTCACGGCGCTGATGAGCCTGCTGGCCGGGGACAACGAGGTGCGGGTGGAGATCCTGCTGCTGGACCCCACCTCGGACGCGGCCCGGCAGCGCAGTGCGGACCTGCGCGGGGAGGGGATCGACATCTCGGCCGGCGTCGGGCGGAACCTGGCGCTGCTGAACGGGGTCCGGCACCGCCTGCCCGAGGGGGCGCGGACGAAGCTGCTGGTGAAGCTGTACAACGCGACCCCGGCCTGCGCGTACTACCGGGTGGACGACCGGGCCTCGATCGCCTTCTACTCGCTGCGCACCGCCTCCGAGCAGGGCGCCCACGTCGACGTCGCGATGAAGGAGAAGCTGGGGAAGATCGTGAACGATCATTTCCGGGACATCCGCGCGGACGAGGACAGCGTCGACATGATCGACTACCTCTACGGCACGCTGATGGTCGGGCGGCGCAAAGAGCACGTCGCATGGATCGAACACGGCGAGCGGCTGTACATCGGGCTGGCTTCCACCCGCGAGAACCCGGTCGCGTGGACGGCCGCGCCGAGCGCCGGCGGCGGGGTGGTCGCGCGGCTGCAGACCTACCGGCACGTGGACGCGGAGTATCGCGCCATGCGGCTGCTGCCGTGGGCCGAGTGCGGGAGGCTCGGGGCGCTGATGGAGGAGAAGTACGGGGTCGAGTTCCAGGTGGTGTTCGAGCTGGCCGCCGCCGGGATCGGGGTTTCCGGTGACGGACGGGCTGAGGGTGCCGGCGGAGGGCTGGGTGAGGCTTCCGGCGACGGCGGCGGGACCGCTGTGCTGCCGGGGCAGGTGGTGGCGAACGGTGGGACGGGGGTGGCTGCGGGCGCGGCCGGGGTGGAGCTGGGGCGGCCGGTCGCTGAGGCCTGATGGCGGTCGAGACTCCGGCGCCGCCCGCGCCGAAGTCTCTTTGTCGACTTGGTGGCCTGATGCTCAGGCTGCTGCGGCGTGCTGCTTCTCGTGGGCCAGCAGCGTGGCCTTGCACTCCAGGCCGTACAGGAAGTTCTTGCTGGAGCCGTCGCTGCGCACGATGCGGTGGCAGGGCACGAACAGCGCGATCGGGTTCGACGCGCAGGCCGAGCCGGCGGCCCGGACCGCGTTCGGGTTGCCGGCGGTGGCGGCGAGTTCGGTGTAGCTGATGGTGTGACCGGCCTCGACGGTGCGCATCGCGTCCCAGGCCTTCGTGCGGAACGGGCCGGTGGTGCGGTAGGCGACGGTGACGTCGCCGATGGCGTCGAGGTCGCCGGCGAAGTAGGCCTGGACCTTCTCGGTGACCTTGTCGTGCGGGCCGGGGTCCGGCACCGCTGAGCCGAGCATGCCCGCCAGGAAGGCCGGGTCGGCGGTGAAGCCGGCGGCGTGGACGGTGTCGTCGGCGTCGGCCAGGACGGTGAAGGGGCCGGCCGGGGTCGGGATGGTGGTGTAGGTCAGGGTGCTCACTTCGGGTTTCCTTCGGTCGTGGTGGAGGCCCACAGGTGGAGCGCGGCGTAGGCGCGCCAGGGGCGCCAGCGCTCGGCATGGGCGAGCAGGGCCTTCTCGGTGCCGGGCAGGCCCAGGCGCTCGGCCTGGCGCCGCAGCACCAGGTCGCCGGCCGGGAACGCGTCCGGGTCGCCGAACACCCGCAGCGCGATGTAGTCGGCGGTCCAGGGCCCGATCCCGGGCAGGGCCAGCAGCCCGGCCCGCGCCTCGGCCCGGTCCACGCCGCGGTCCAGCGTCAGGTCGCCGGACGCGACGGCGGCGGCCAGGATGCGCAGGGTCGCGGCGGTGCGGCGGGTCAGGCCCAGGCCGTCGAAGTCGCCCTCGGCCAGGGTCTCGGGGCGGGGGAAGGGGCTCAGCGGCGGTCGGTCGTCGGCGGAGCGGGGTGCCGGATCGGTGACGCTCCCGGATTCGGCGATGACGGCCCCGGCGACGGGGGAGCCGTCGACCGCGCCCGCGCCCAGCTGCCCGGGCAGCACTCCGGTGGCTGATCGCAGCGCCGCGACCGCGGCGTCCGGCACCAGCGCCGCTTCCTGCGCCAGCTCGATCGCGCTGAAACGCCGGACCAGGCGGGCGGTGAGGGTGCGGGCGGCGGCCACGCTGATCTGCTGGCCCAGGACCGCGCGGACGGCGATCTCGAAGCCGTCGACCGCGCCGGGGATGCGCAGGCCCGGGCGGGCGGCGACCAGCGGGGCCAGGGCCGGGTCGGTGCTGAGCGCCGCGCCGAGCTGCGCCGGGTCGGCGTCCAGGTCCAGCAGGTCGCGGCAGCGGCGGACGGCCACCGCCACGTCGCGCAGGTCGTCCACGGACAGGTGGGCGTGGATCACGCCGCCGTCGTCGCGCAGCTCGACCAGGCCGGTGCCGTGCGGCAGCCGGAGCGCGCGGCGGTAGACCGCGTCCGGGCCGCCGCCCAGCACCTCGTCGACGCCCGGGACGGCGCGGTCGCCGAACCAGGCGAGCAGGCCGGCGAAGTCCAGCGGCGCGCGGTAGGCCAGGCGCAGCGTCAGGGCGCCGTCGCCGTCCACCGCGCTGCCGGCCAGCTCGCCGGCCGCCTCGCCGCTGCCGAACCGGGCGCGGATCTCGCTGGGGGTGGCGCCGAACGCCTCCCGCACCGAGTCGTTGAACTGCCGGATCGAGCCGTACCCGGCGGCGAACGCGACGTCGGAGACCGGCAGCGCCGTCGACTCCAGCAGCAGCCGGGCGGTCTGGGCGCGGCGGGAGCGGGCCAGGGTCAGCGGTCCCACCCCGAGCTCGGCGACCAGGATCCGGTGCAGGTGGCGCTCGCTGACCGCCAGGGTCCGGGCCAGCGCCGCCACGCCGTCCTGCTGGTCGGCGGCGCCGTCGGCGATCAGCCGCAGGGCGCGGCCGGCCAGGTCGGCGCGGACGTTCCAGTCCGGGGAGCCGGGCACCTTGTCCGGGCGGCAGCGGCGGCAGGTGCGGAACCCCGCGGCTTCGGCGGCGGCCGCCACCCGGAAGAAGCGCACGTTCTCGGGCTTGGGCGTGCGGGCCGGGCAGATCGGCCGGCAGTAGATGCCGGTGGTGGTGACACCGGTGAAGAAGCGGCCGTCGAACCGGGTGTCCCGGCTGGCCACGGCGCGATAGTAAGTGTCGAAGTCGTCCAGGAGAGCTGAATCGGACATGCCTCGAGTCTGCCGCACTCGCGGGGATCGGACTGGCGGGATTCGGACATCACCGTCAGCATGGTCGGCACCGGCAATGCCGTCGGTGCCGTCAGCACGGTCAGCGGCGCGGCGTCCCGGCCGTGAACGCCCGCTCCCGCCAGTAGAGGAACGACGACTCCGGGTCCCCGGTGTACGACCACGGCACCCGCATCGCGTGCGACCCGATCGCGTCGAACAGCGCCCGGGCCTCGTCGGTGTCCACGCGGCCGGAGTGCACCATGGCGTGCAGCAGATAGTTCCGGTCCAGGTCGGCCTGGGCGTGCGGGACGGTCGCCGACCCGAGCCAGCTGCGCAGCACCCGGTCGACGTCCGCCGACACCACGCGCCGCTGCCAGTGCCCGTGCGGCGAGGGCCGCAGCACCGGCGCCACTCCCGCCGTCGCCGCCCGGTACACCTCGGCGTGCCCCACCAGCGGCAGCACCGCCAGCGGCGACCCCGGCGGCGCCTCCCCGGCCAGCCAGTAGGCGAAGTCGTACATCTCGGAATGGGATCCGCACCACGCGCCGAACAGATACGTCAGCGCCTCGTGGTGCCCGTCGCGGTTGAAGGCGTCCCGCGCGCGCATCTCCTGCCAGCGCCGCCAGAAGTCGTCCCGCGAGGCGCTCCGGCCGCGGTCGGCCGCCCGGGCCAGGGTCAGCATCACCACCCACGGCGTCGGGTCGCCCGGCGCCATCTCGGCGGCGTGCTCGCACAGCTCCTGGGCCTCGGCGGCGGTCTCGGCGGTGGCGGGGTCGATGTGGCCGGCCGGTCCCGACAGCGTCGCGCGCAGCGCGCGCACCGTCTCCACCTGCGCCCGCAGCAGGGCCGCGTCCGGATTCACCGGCTCCAGCACCTGCCACCGCTCCACCCACGAGGAGTTGGCCACCGCCTCCGCCAGCACCCGCACCCGGTGACTGCGCCGGTCCCACCGCGGCCCGGACTCGCCGTGGCGGGTCTCGGCGAGCACCTCCCGCGCCGGACCCCACTCCCCGGACGCCAGCGCGTCCCGCGCCTCGGCCAGCGCGACGTCGCCCAGCGCCGGGTCCATGTTCACCCGGAGGACGTCGTTCCGCGTCTTGGCAGCCATACTCCCGCACGGTAGCGGGCCGACCGGTGATTCGGGAGGGCGGGTCTGCGGCGCTTCGCGGTGATATCGCTGCGGTAATCGTCCGGCGATCATGCCGGGGGCGGATATCCTCGCAGGACACGAGAACCATCGGACCCATCCCCAAGGAGCACTCCCGTGATCTGGCGTATGTCGTCGTTGTTCCTGCGAACCTTGCGCGAGGACCCGGCCGACGCCGAGGTCCCGAGCCACAAGCTCCTGGTCCGCGGCGGGTACGTCCGCCGGGTCGCGCCCGGCATCTACTCCTGGCTGCCCCTGGGCAAGCAGGTGGTGGAGAACGTGACCCGCATCGTCCGCGAGGAGATGGACCGCATGGGCGGTCAGGAGGTCCAGTTCCCCGCGCTGCTGCCCCGCGAGTACTACGAGGCCACCGGCCGGTGGACCGAGTACGGCGACAACCTGTTCCGCCTGAAGGACCGGCGCGGCAACGACTACCTCCTCGGCCCCACGCACGAGGAGATGTTCACCGACATGGTCAAGAGCGAGGTCTCGTCCTACAAGGACCTGCCGGTCACGCTCTACCAGATCCAGACGAAGTACCGCGACGAGGCGCGGCCCCGCGCCGGCATCCTGCGCGGCCGCGAGTTCCTGATGAAGGACTCGTACTCCTTCGACCTGGACGACGAGGGCCTGAAGCACTCCTACGCGCAGCACCGCGACGCCTACATCCGGACCTTCGACCGGCTCGGCATCAAGTACAAGATCGTCTCGGCGATGTCCGGTGCGATGGGCGGCTCGGCCTCCGAGGAGTTCCTGGCCACCGCGCCCACCGGCGAGGACACCTACGTGGCCTGCCACAACTGCGGCTACGCGGCCAACGTCGAGGCCGTCGAGACCGCGCCCGCCGCGCCCCGGGATCCCGGGGCGCATCCCGCGCTCCAGGTGCTGGACACCCCCGACACGCCGACCATCGAATCCCTCGTCACGCTGGTCAACACGCTCGCCGACGAGGGGCGGGTCGAGCTGCAAGGCCGGATCGAGGCCAAGGACACGCTGAAGAACGTCGTGGTCAAGGTCAGCTACCCCGGTGTGAAGGAGCCCAAGGTCCTCATCGTCGGCCTGCCCGGCGACCGCGAGGTGGACCTCAAGCGCCTGGAAGCCTCGGTGGCGCCCGGCGAGGTCGAGATGTTCGAGGCCGAGGACTTCGCCAAGCACCCCAAGCTGGTGCGCGGCTACATCGGCCCGGTCGGCCTGAAGGAAGCCGGCTACGACTACCGGGTCGACCCCCGCGTCGCGGTGGGCTCCGCCTGGGTCACCGGCGCCAACGAGGCCGGCAAGCACGTCGCCTACGCGGTGGCCGGCCGGGACTTCGACATCGAGGGCACCGTCGAGGCGGCCGAGGTGCGCGCCGGCGACCCCTGCCCCCGCTGCGGCCACGAGCTGTCGATCGACCGCGGCATCGAGATCGGCCACATCTTCCAGCTCGGGCGCAAGTACGCCGACGCCGCCAAGCTCGACGTGCTCGGCAAGGACGGCAAGCCGGTCCGGGTCACCATGGGCAGCTACGGCATCGGCGTCTCGCGCGCCGTGGCGGTGCTGGCCGAGCAGTTGCACGACGAACTCGGGCTGGTCTGGCCCCGCGAGGTGGCTCCTGCCGACGTGCACATCGTGGCGGCCGGCAAGGACCAGGCGATCTACGAGACCGCGAACCGCTACGCCGAGGAGCTCGGCGCGCGCGGCGTGCGGGTGCTGTACGACGACCGCATGGGCAGCGTCTCGCCCGGCGTGAAGTTCAAGGACGCCGAGCTGATCGGCATCCCCACCATCGTCGTGGTCGGCAAGACCCTGGCCGACGGCGTGGTCGAGGTGCGCGACCGGCGCAGCGGCGAGAAGACCGAGGTCGCGGCGCCGGACCTGGTCGAGCACGTGTACACGGTGGTCAGGGGCTGATCCTGGCCACAGCGGACCCGGCCGTGCCGGACGTGGACGCCGTCGCCGGGAGCCCCGGCGGCGGCGTCCGTGCTTCCACCGACCGGCGGCTCATCGGATCATCACCGCGACGCGCAATAATCGGCCCATGGAATCTCCGACGCCGGGCACCGTCATCGCCGAGCGCTACCGCCTGACCAGGCCTTTGGGGTCCGGCAGCAGCGCGGTGGTGTGGGAGGCGCACGACTCGAGCCTGGACCGCGCGGTCGCGGTGAAGCTGCTGCACGGCGGGGCGGCGGCGCAGCCGGCCGGCCGCGAGCAGTTGCGGCGCGAGGCGCTGGCGCTGGCCCGGCTGTCGCACCCGCGGGTGACCACCGTCTTCGACTACGTCGAGTGGTCGCAGCCGGACGGCGGGTTCCGGCCGGTGCTGGTCACCGAGCTGCTGACCGGGCTGAACCTGGAGGACCGGCTCGCGCAGGGCCCGCTGATGGAGAACGACGCGCGGGTGGCCTGCCAGCAGCTGGCCACCGCGCTGGAGGCCGCGCACAAGGCCGGGATCGTCCACCGCGACCTCAAGCCCGGCAACGTCATGCTGCTCTCCGACGGTGTGAAGCTGCTCGACTTCGGGATCGCGCAGGCCTCCTCGGACACCGACGCCACCAGCGGCGTGGTGATCGGGACGCCGTCCTGCATGGCGCCGGAACAGCTCACCGGCCGCGGCGCGCTCCCGGCCTCGGACGTCTACGCGCTGGGCTGCGTGCTCTACTGGTGCATAGCCGGGCACGCGCCGTTCCAGGGCGTCACCGTGGACCAGGTGGTCCGCGGCCACCTGCACCTGCCGCCGCCCCCGCTGCCGGCCTACGGGCTGCCGCCGCAGATCCTCGGCCTGTACCGGCAGTGCATGGCGAAGGACCCGGCGCAGCGGCCCACCGCCGCGACCGTGGCCGGGGTCCTGGAGCTGCGCAGCGCCGCCGCGACGATCGGCGGCCCGGTGCCCGGCGGCGAGCGGCCTCCGGCGAACCGCACCATGGTGATGCAGGCCTACGACCCGCCGCCGCCCACCTACAAGCAGGAGCAGGAACAGCAGCTCCCGTATATGGCGCGGCGCATGCGCATCCCCTCGCAGTCCCACGAGTCCGACGGCTACCCCGCGCAGCCGGTCTTCGGCGCCCCCGCCCCGCGCCGGTACTCCTGGATCGTCCTGGTGTTCGGCGCGCTGCTCGTCGCCGTCATCGCGGCGGCCGGCACGGCGATCGTCATGAACGGCAAGGACGCGGAGACCAAGGCCACCTCCTCGCCGCCGCCGGGCATCACCGGCGCGCCGGCCACCAGCCCGGCATCGCTGCCGAGCACGCCGCCGAGCGCGCCCAGCAGCACGCCGACCAGCAGCGCGCCCGCCGCGACCGGTGCGCTGACCGCGGATCCGGGCAGCGACCCGCTCCACTACCTGGAGGGCATGCGCGGCCAGATCGACGGCTTCATCGCCCAGGGCGACTCCGCGATCGACGCCAACACCGGACGCGACCTGCAGAACTCGCTGACCGATCTGGAGAGCAACACGCAGCAGGCGCAGCAGCAGAACTTCAAGCACGGCAAGGTGCGGGAGTTGCAGAACAAGGCCGACGATCTGGCGTCGAAGATCAGCGATGCGCAGGATCAGGGAAAGATCAGTGATGCGGTGGCCAGCACGCTGACCAAGGAGATCCAGGCTTACTCGGATGGGCTCGACAGTCGCGGCTGAGGGTTCGGGCCCGGGTGGGCGCTGGCCAGAGCAGGCGTGAGCCTTGCTGCTGTTCGAGGTGCGTCGCCGGCGCTGGTTGACGGTCCGGCCGCGACGGCGCGCGCTGCTGGTCCGCCCGCAGCGCCGGCCCGAGCAGCCGTGCGCCTCACTGCCGTTCGGGCAGCCCCGGGAACGCCACCGACGTGCCGCGCCACCGCACCGCGCGCACGGCGGCGTCGGTGAGCCACTCCAGCCCGGTGCGGCGCGTGTCGCCGGACGAGGCCTGCACCACGTCCGCGTACGACGCGCCGAGCCGTTCCTCCAGTCGGGTCGCCAGCCGGGTCGCGTCCGCGGCGGTGAGGACCGGGAACGGGATTGCGTAGGCCGGCGCCGCCGCCACCGGCTTGTCGCCCTGCGCCTCGATCAGGCCGATCAAGATGTCGCGGCGCGCCCGGTGGGTGTCGAAGGCGTTGCGGGCGGCGTCCCGCTGCGCGCCGGTCAGCCGGACCGTCAGGACCCCGTATCCGTACACCGCCGCGTGCTCGTTCTCCAGCGCGGTCTGCAACGGGCTCATGCCGCACCTCCCAGCAGCAGCGCGGCGTGCCCGGACTCGGCGGCGGCGACCGAGGCGAGCAACATGGCGGTGGCACCGTCGGCGGCCAGGATGTCCGCGGTCCGTGCCGCCGACGCGTCCTGCTCGGCCTTGATCAGGGCCGCGACCGTGGACTTGGCGTCCGGTGGAGCCGTGGTCGGGGCGGCCGGAGCGCCCGCGGAGGTGGGACTCGCACCTGCTTGGTAGCCGTCCTTTATCGCCGCGGCATGCGAGCCGTGTTCGGCGCGGATCGCGCTGAGCTTCGCGGTCAGCGCGCTGTCGGCGGCCACCGTCGGCAGCGCCAGCGCGGCGTCGTACCGGGCGATCAGGTCCGTCTCCGCGGCCAGCGCGCGGTCGCGGACCGCGTCGGTCACGGCGGACGGCACGGATGGCACACTGGCGGGAGAACTTCCGGACTCAGCCGGCGAAGCGCAGGCGGACGCCAGCGCCACACCCGACGTCACGAACACCATGCGTCTCGTCAGCACCACCGGCACCCAGCTCACCGGCCAAAGTGTAGCGATTCCGGCGCCCGCGCCGACGGGAGCGCTCGCGGGCATGGAACGGCTACTGTGTTGGCTACGAGTTGCCTACCAGCGAGTGCTACGCACAGCGACGGCATCACAGACGACAGTACGACAACTGCACAAGGAGAACGATGAGCACCCCCCGAACCGGATCGCCGGCGGACCGGTTGCAAACGCTGCTGGAACCCGCCGTCGCCGCCGCGGGCTACGACCTGGAGGCGGTCCGTGTCTCGCAGGTCGCCCGGCGGCGCCGTGTCGAGGTGACCGTGGACGGCGACCAGGGCGTGTCGCTGGACGCGGTCTCCGAGCTCACCCGGGTGGTCTCCGACGTGCTCGACGGCCCCGAGGGCGCCGCGGTCATGGGCGAGCAGCCCTATCTGCTGGAGGTCAGCTCGCCGGGCACCGACCGGCCGCTGACCGCGCCCAAGCACTGGCGCCGCGCCAAGGGCCGCCTGGTCCGCTCGGTGCTGCGCACCGGCGGCGATCTCACCGGCCGGGTGCTCGACGCGGACGACGACGGCGTGTTGCTGGAAGTGCCGGGCAAGAAGAAGGGGCAGACCGAGCAGCGGCGGCTGGCATACGCCGAGATCGCCAAGGCCCGGGTGGAGATTGAGTTCTCCCGCAAGGACGACGAGACCGGCGACCCCGAACTCGCCGACGTCGACGAGGCCGAGGAGGGCTGAGGACCATGGACATCCCCACCAGCGCGCTGCGCGATCTGGAGAAGGACCGCGGGATCCCCTTCGAGAAGCTGGTCGAGGACATCGAGGCGGCCCTGCTGATCGCCTACAAGCGCACCGACGGCGCCAAGTCGCGGGCGCGGGTCCAGGTGGACCGGGCCAGCGGCCACGTCACCGTGTGGGCCGTGGAGGACATCGAGGACGGCACCACCCGCGAGTACGACGACACGCCGAGCGAGTTCGGCCGGATCGCCTCCACCACCGCCAAGCAGGTGATCCTGCAACGGCTGCGGGACCACGAGGACGAGCAGACCTTCGGCGAGTTCTCCGGCCGCAAGGGCGACCTGATCACCGGTGTGGTGCAGCAGGGCCGCGACCCGCGCGCGGTGCTGGTGAACATCGGCAAGATCGAGGGCACGCTGCCGGCCGCCGAGCAGGTGCCCGGCGAGGACTACCGGCACGGCGAGCGCGTGAAGTGCTACGTCGTGGACGTCCGGCGCGGCCAGCGCGGCCCGCAGGTGACGCTCTCGCGCACGCACCCGGACCTGGTGCGCAAGCTGTTCGCGCTGGAGGTCCCGGAGATCGCCGAGGGCGCGGTGGAGATCACCGCGATCGCCCGCGAGGCCGGCCACCGCACGAAGATCGCGGTGCGCTCGCACCGGTCCGGCGTCAACGCCAAGGGCGCCTGCATCGGCCCGATGGGCGCCCGGGTCCGCAACGTGATGGCCGAGCTGCACGGCGAGAAGATCGACATCGTCGACTGGTCCGAGGACCCGGCGGAGATGGTCGGCAACGCGCTGTCCCCGGCCCGGGTGTCGAAGGTGCAGGTCGTGGACCTGGACCAGCGCAGCGCCCGGGTGATCGTGCCGGACTTCCAGCTGTCGCTGGCCATCGGCAAGGAGGGGCAGAACGCGCGGCTGGCGGCGCGGCTGACCGGCTGGCGGATCGACATCCGGTCCGACGCCGACCCCGACCAGCAGTCCGAGCGCGGCCACCGAGGCGAGTGACGGCGAGCGCCGACGAGCCCTGACGAGCTCTGACGACGAGCCCTGACGAAGCGCTGACGGCGTCCCGAGCGGGAGGCCGTCAGCGCTTCGTGGTTTCTCCGGGCCGGCCCTACAGCGCCTTGCAGGCCGCCTCGGCGACGGCCACGTCCTGCTCGACCATCCCGCCGGAGACGCCGATCGCGCCGAGGACCGTGCCGTCGGCCGCCGCGATCGGCAGGCCGCCGCCGAAGGAGACCAGGCCGCCGTTGGTGGCCTCGACGCCGTAGATCGGGCCGCCCGGCTGCGACAGCTCGCCCAGCGCGGACGACGGCAGCGGGAACAGCGCCGAGGTCTTGGCCTTGCGCAGGGCGACGTCCGTGGAGCCGAGCCAGGCGCCGTCCATCCGGCAGAAGGCGACGAGGTAGCCGCCGGGGTCGACGATCGCGATGTTCATGGCCACGCCGATGTCCCGGGCGGCCTCCTGGCCGGCGGCGATGAGGCGGGCTGCGGTTTCGAGGTTCAGAGTGCTCATGGCGTCCAGATTCGTCGGCGGCGCGGGGCACAACCAGAGCTCGACTGTTCCTGGGGACCGCCGCCCCAGGAACGTCCGGCGGCGGGATGCGATGCTGGTCCGGTGAGCGAGCTCGGAGATTTCCTCAAGTCCAAGCGCGGGGCCGTCACCCCGGAGTCGGTCGGGCTGCCGGCGGTGGGGAACCCGCGCCGGGTCAGCGGGCTGCGGCGCGAGGAGGTCGCGCAGCTGGCCGCGATGAGCGTCGACCACTACACGCGGCTGGAGCAGGGCCGGGTCACCACCGCCTCGGACAGCGTCCTGAACGGGATCGCCGGCGCCCTGCGCCTGACCGAGGCCGAACGCACCTACCTGGGCATCCTCGCGCAGCCGCCGGCCCGGGCCCCGAAGCCGGGCTGCGGCGCCGGCCAGGGGGTCTGCCCGCTGGTGACGGACCTGCTCGGCGCGATGCGCGACGTCCCGGTGCTGGCCATCGACCCGCGCGCGGACATCGTCGCCTGGAACGAGCTGGCGGTGGCGCTGTACTTCGACTTCGCGGAGCTGCCGCCGGCCGAGCGGAACATGATCCGCATGCTGTTCCTGGAACCGCGGGTCCGGGGGATGCACCGCAACTTCGACGAGGTCGCCTCGGCCAGCGTGGCGCGGATGCGGATGAGCGCCGGGCTGATGCCGGGCGACCGCAGGATGGCGGAGCTGATCGGCGAGCTGCTGGAGAAGGACGCCGGCTTCCGGCGGCTGTGGGGCGGCCACGAGGTGCTGGCGACCGACGCCTTCCGCAAGCGGTTCGACCATCCCGTGGTCGGGCGGCTGGACCTGGACTGGCAGGCGCTGACCGTCGCCGCGGACCCGGACCTGACGCTGGTGGTGTTCACCGCGCCGGCCGGGTCCGCGACGGCGGACTCGTTGCGGATGCTCGGCTCCTGGGCCGCGAGCAACGCCTGAGCACCGAGCCGGCTCAGGGGTTGCGGACCCGGTAGCGCAGGTGCGTGACGCGGTCGGCGGTGATCACCGGCTCCGGGTCGTCGAGCAGGACCGGACCGGCGGCGAAGTCGCCGAAGAAGCGCTTGCCCGATCCGAAGACCACCGGCACCAGCGCGATGTCCAGCTCGTCGACGAGCCCGGCGGCGAAGGCCTGGCCGCCGACGTCCCCGCCGTTGAGGGCCACGTCCCGGTCCGGCCCGGCGAGCTCCTTGGCCTGGGCGATCGCGCTCGCGACGCCGTCGGTGACGAAGGTGAAAGGCGCCGTTCCGTAGAACTCCCAGTCCGTCGGAACGCTGTGTGTCACCACGAACACCCGGTCGCCGGCCACCGGCACGCCGTCCCAGCCGTTGGTGAGGTCGAACAGGCGTCGGCCGATCACCATCGAGCCGATCCGCGACCAGGCTCCGCCCAGGTACTCCGCCGAGGTCGGCGAGGTCTTGAAGGAGACGTGGAACTCCCGGTTCCGGCCCGCGATGGGCGTGTCGCCGTTGAAGTAGAAGTCGTGGAGCGGCCCCACCCCGTCCTGCTCGTCGGCGAGGAAGCCGTCCACCGACACCGCGTCCGCCATGATGACCTTGCTCATTGGTCAGACCTCCTTGTCCAGCACTTCGGCGAGCCGGTCCATCGACTGCTCGATCCCGAAGGCCATCCCGGAGGCCAGCGCGCCCTCCCGGGTCTCCAGAGACGGGAACACCGCGCGCTGCGTCAGCCGGGTCCGGCCGTCCACTTCGCTGAAGCGCATGATCTCCAGCGTCACTTCGCCGGGGACGCCCTCGAACTCGAAGGTCCGGATGATCAGCTTGGCCGGCTCGACGGTGTGGAACACGCCGTTGAACCACGCCTGCTGCTCGCCGAGGTGCCCGCCGTGGTGGGTGAAGCGGTACCGGCCGCCGGGGCGGGCGTCATACTCCTCGATCGTGATCTCCAGGTCGCGCGGACCCAGCCAGCGCGCCACGAGCTCGGGCTCGGTGACCGCGCGGAACAGCTGCGCCGGTGTGGCGTCGAAGTCCCGGACCACGTCCAGGAACGGGGTGCCCTGCGGGGCGTTGATCGTCGTCGGGTTCGCAGTCATCGTTCTTCCTCCTTCTTCAGGGTCTCCAGCAGGGCGTCGAGCTGCCGGAACCGGCTCTCGGCGGCCAGTCGGTAGCCGTCGATCCAGCTGGTCAGCCGCTCCAGCGCCGCGGGGTCCAGATGGCAGGGCCGGCGCTGGCCGTCCCGGCTGCGGGTGATCAGGCCGGCGTCCTCCAGGACGCCGATGTGCCGGGAAACCGCCTGCTTCGTGATCGGGAACAGGTCGGCCAGTTCGTTCACCGTCGCCTCGCCGCGGGACAGGCGCGCCACGATCGCGCGGCGCACCGGGTCGCCGAGGGCGGTGAAGGCGCGGTCGAGGACCGCTTCGGCATCCGGTTCTTCGTCAACCATAAGCTTTATCAACCATCCCGTTAATCAACCGATGTGTTGACTATAACTCGGCGCTGGAGGCGACGTCAACCGCCGGTGAGCCGTCCGGAGGGGTGCCCGCCGATAACCCGGGAACCGTTGATGTGATCCAGGCGCTAGACTGAGGCGTGTCCAGCCAGACGGATGCTTCGGCATGCCCCGCAGCGCCAGCGCGCCCATCTCCGGTGCGTACGTGCGTGGGGTGCCGGGCAAAAGCGGCGAAGACGGAGCTGCTGCGCGTCGTGGCGGTCGAGGGCGCTGTCGTCCCCGACCTGCGCGGGCGGTCGCCCGGACGTGGAGCACATCTCCACCCTGATCCGGGCTGCCTGGCCCTCGCCGAGAAGCGGCGGGCGTTCCCGAGAGCGCTGCGCGTGGACGGCCCGTTGGAAACAACGGCGGTCCGGGCGTTGTTGGAAGGCAGTCGGAGCACGAATCCCCGGCCGCGTCAGGTGCGCGGTACGGAGACCGAGTACTAGTCGGAAGCGGGTCGAGTCAGGCGATGAGCACCTCGTGATTGCGCCCAACGCGATTAGCAACACGCGATGAGTACGCCCATGCAGTAATCAGACGGCTTCGCGAACAGACGCGGGCCGAAGAAGGAGTGAAGTGGCCAAGGTCCGGGTCTATGAACTCGCCAAGGAGCTCGGAGTAGAGAGCAAGGTCGTCATGGCCAAGCTCCAAGATCTGGGTGAGTTCGTCCGCTCGGCGTCCTCGACTGTCGAGGCGCCGGTCGTCCGTAAACTGATCGACAGCATTCAGGCCGAGTCCGGCGGCGCCAAGAGCGGCGCCTCCAAGTCGGCCGCCCCGGCGCAGTCCGCGCCCGCCGCCTCCGGTGCGGCACCCGCCGCCCGTCCGGCGGCCCCCTCGTCCAACGCGCCGCGTCCCG
>JABFXP010000592.1 GCA_013361685.1 Catenulispora sp. | reverse complement strand
GCCGTCGCCGCCGCGGGCTCCGGGGCCGGCAAGACCCTGACCGTCTGGTACATGGACGGCGACCTGTCCGACGCCGCCGTCAAGGCGATCGACGACAAGTTCACCGCGCTCACCGGCGCCCAGGTCAAGGTCCAGATCCAGCAGTGGGACGGGATCAACACCAAGGTCGCCACCGCGCTGGCCCAGGACAACCCGCCGGACGTGCTGGAGATCGGCAACACCGACGTGCCGCTGTTCGCGGCCAGCGGCGGGCTGTCGGACATCACCTCCGCGCTGCCGGAGTTGCAGGCCGGCCAGCACTGGCTGCCCGGACTGGAGGGCCCGGCCACCGTCGGCGGCAAGAGCTTCGGCGCGCCGCTGTTCGCCGGCAACCGCGCGGTCATCTACAACAAGAAGATCTGGGCCGACGCCGGCATCACCGCTGCTCCGACCACCTTCGCGCAACTGACCGCCGACCTGGACGCCATCAAGGCCAAGAACACCGCGCCGGACTTCTCAGCGTTCTACTTCCCCGGCAAGTACTGGCACGGCGCGCTGCAGTTCGTCTGGGACGCCGGCGGCCAGCTGGCCACCTCCTCCGGCGGCAAGTGGACCGGCTCGCTGGAGTCCGCCGAGGCGCAGAAGGGCCTGGCGGCCTGGAAGGACTTCGTCGGCACCTACTCCTCGGCCGCCTCCCGGGACGTGGAGACCACCGCGCCGGACTTCAACACGCTGTTCGCGCAGGGCAAGACCGCGACGATCCTGAACACCAGCATCAATTCCATCCTGAAGGTGGACCCCTCGCTGAAGGACCAGATCGGGACCTTCCCGCTGCCCAGCGCCACCGACGGCAAGACCCAGCCGGTGTTCCTCGGCGGCTCGGACCTGGGCGTGGCCGCCAAGAGCAAGAACCAGGCGCTGGCCCTGGCCTATCTGAAGGCCGCCACCGACCCCGGCGTGCAGGCCTCGGCGATCGTCGGCATCGACCACTGGATCCCGGCCTCGACCGAGGTCATCGACCAGACCATCGGCACGCTGCCCGCGACCTCGCAGGCCTTCTTCGCCGCCGCCAAGACCTCGGTGCCGACGCCGGCCGTGGCCGGCTGGGCCACCGTGGAGTCGGACAAGTCGATCGACGACTTCTTCGCCGACATCGCCACCGGGCGCAAGTCCCCGGCCGAGGCCGCCAAGTCCCTGGACGCCCACCTGGACCAGGCGCTCAACGCCACAGAGAGCTGATGTTCGCCAGGCCGGGCCCGACCCCCGCATCGGGGAGCGGGCCCGGCCCCGACCGAGGAAGGAATCCGCTCGTGAAGGCGCTGTCCACATCGGCCCCCCGGCGCCACGGCACCTCGCCGCCCGGAACCGCCCCCGTCCCGACGGCCCGCCGGCGCCCCCGCGCCCAGCCCTACATCCTGCTGGCCCCGGCCCTGGCGGTCCTGGCCCTGGTCGTCGGCTACCCGCTGGTGCGGCTCGGCGTCATCTCCACCCAGGGCTTCGGCCTGCGCACCCTGATCACCGGCAAGACCACCTCGGTGGGCGCCGCCAACTACACCGCGATCCTGCACGACGGGCAGCTGGTCCCGATCCTGGTGCGGACCGTGGTGTTCGCCGCGACGCTGGTGGCCGGGACGGTGGCGGCCGGGTTCGGCGCGGCGCTGCTCATGGTCGCGGTGGGCCGCCGCCTGCGCACCGCCATGATGCTCGCGCTGCTCGGCGCGTGGGCGATGCCGACGGTCGCCTCCACGCTGGTGTGGCAGTGGCTGTTCCAGCCCACCTACGGCGTCGTGAACTGGCTGCTGACGCAGGTGCGGGTGTTCGGCGACTACCGGCAGCACGACTTCCTGGCGCACCCGGTGTCCGGGTTCGTCGTGGTCTGGCTGCTGGTGGTGTGGATATCAGTGCCCTTCGTCGCCCTGACGCTGTACGCCGGGCTGACGCAGATCCCCGGCGAGTACCACGAGGCCGCCGCCATCGACGGCGCCGGGTACTGGCGGCGGGTCCGGACCGTGACGCTGCCGTTCCTGCGGCCGGTGCTGATGCTGGTCACCGTCATGTCGGTGATCTGGGACTTCAACGTGTTCAACCAGATCTGGATCCTGACCAAGGGCGGCCCGGACGGCGGCACCACCACCATCGCGATCTGGTCCTTCACCAAGGCCTTCGCCTCCCAGTCCTACGGCCAGGGCGCCGCGATCGCCGTGTTCTCGGTGCTGCTGCTGGCGGTGCTGGCCGGCTGGGGCGTGCGGCAGCTGGTGGCGGCCGGGGAGGAAGCATGAAGACCTCGCGCCGGACCCGCGCGCTGCTGAACAGCGCGGCGGCCCTGTTCGCCCTGATCTGGGCGTTCCCCGTGTACTGGATGGTGACCACGGCCTTCAAGCCGCAGCGCGACATCCTGACCTCCACCCCGCACTTCCTGCCGTTCCCGCTCACCCTGGCGAACTTCTCCGACGCGATCCACAAGCCGCACTTCGGCTCCTACCTCGTCAACAGCCTGATCGTCACGCTGACCGTGGTGGTGATCGCCACCGCCGTGGGGTTCCTGGCCGCGCTGGCCCTGGCCCGCTTCCGCTTCCTGGGCCGGCGCGCGATCCTGGTGACGATCCTGGCCATCCAGATGATCCCGGCCCCGGCCCTGGTGATCCCGCTCTTCCTGACCATGAAGAGTCTGCACCTGCTGAACAACCTGCTCTCGCTGGGACTCACCTACACCGCGCTGGTGGTGCCGCTGACGATCTGGGTGCTGCGCGGGTTCGCGCAGGGCGTCCCGGTCGAGCTGGAGGAGGCCGCCCGGCTGGACGGGTGCGGACCGGCACAGGTGATCCGGCACGTCCTGCTGCCGCTGCTGGCCCCCGGCATCATCGCCACCTCGATCTTCGCGTTCATCACCGCGTGGAACGAGTACATCTACGCCTACGTGATGATGAAGGACGACGCGCACTACACGCTGCCGGTGTGGCTGGCCACGTTCTCCACCAACACCGGCACCGACTACGCCGGCCTGATCGCCGGCTCCACCCTGTTCGCGCTGCCCGCCGTCGCCTTCTTCATGATCGCGCAGACCAGGCTGACCGCCGGGATGACCGCCGGCGCCGTCAAGGGCTGAGCAGAAAGGCTCCTTCGTGATCATCCCCCGCCCCGCCGAGTTCACCGCGCTGCCGGGCGAATTCGTCCTGGGACCGGCGCTGAACCTGCTGGCCGGCCCCGGCACGCAGCGCGCCGCGGACCTGCTGGCCGGCTACCTCGGCACCGGCCGGGACCGCGCCGCCGCCGGCCCCGCGGTCATCCTGCGCCTGGACCCCGCCGCCCACGGCCACCGGCACGGCTACGACCTGCTGGTGGAACCGGACCAGGTGACCCTGGCCGCACCGAGCGAAGCAGGACTCTTCAACGGCGTCCAGACCCTGCGACAGCTGCTCCCGCCGCAGGCCCTGGACCCGGCGAGCGCCGCCGGCGACGCCTGGCGCTGGCCCGCCTGCCGCGTCCGCGACGCCCCGCGCCTGGCCTGGCGCGGCATGATGCTCGACACCGCCCGGCACTTCCTGCCGATCGGCTTCCTGCACCGCTTCGTCGACGAGCTGGCGCTGCACAAGATGAACGTCCTGCACCTGCACCTCACCGACGACCAGGGCTGGCGCATCGAGATCGACGGCCTGCCGCTGCTGACCGAGATCGGGTCGGTCCGGACCGAGTCGATGGTCGGCCGCGCCGGCTCCACGGTCTTCGACGGCGTGCCGCACGGCGGCTACTACACCCGCCGCGAACTGGCCGAGCTGGTCGCGCACGCGGCGGCGCGCGGGGTGACGATCGTGCCGGAGATCGGCATGCCCAGCCACACCCGCGCGGCGCTGGCGGCGTATCCGCACCTCGGCAACCGGCCGCGGACGCGGCTGCCGGTGTGGACGTCGTGGGGCGTCAGCGAGGACATCCTCGGCGTGCACGACGCGGCGCTGGAGTTCTGCCGGCAGGTGCTGTCGGACGTGATGACGGTGTTCCCGTCGCGAGCCGTCCACATCGGCGGCGACGAGTGCCGCACCGCGCAGTGGGCGGCCAGCCCGGCCGCGCGCCGGCGGGCGGCGGAGCTCGGCCTGTCCGACGTGTCGCAGCTGCTGGGCTGGTTCCTGGCCCAGATGCACGCGCACCTCGCCGACCACGGCCGGCGCGCGGTGTGCTGGAACGACGGCGTCGGCAACGACGCCCTGGACGCGGGCATGGTGACCACCGCCTGGCTGAAGCCGGAGCACGCCGCGGAGGCGATCGCCCGGGGGCACCAGGTGATCGCGGCCCCGCACGACCACACCTACCTGGACTACCGGCAGACCGACCACCCCGGCGAGCCGCCGTCCCCGGACGACAGGTTCCTGACCCTGGCCGACGCCTACGCCTTCGACCCGCTGCCGCTCGGACAGCACGCGCTCGACCCGGCGGCGCTGGACGACGGCTCGGGCGGCGCGGGGGTGCTGGGGACGCAGGCGCAGCTGTGGACGGAGTGCGCGCCGACGCCGGAGGTGGTCAGGCATCTGATTTACCCGCGGCTGTGCGCGCTGGCCGAGGGCGCGTGGAGCGACGGGCGGCGGGATCCGGCGGATTTCGGCGCTCGGCTGCGGCATCATCTGCGGCGGCTGGCGGCGGTCGGGGCGTTGCCGGAGGGGCGGCCGCAGGGGTGGGACGACGGGGTTTCGGGTGGGGGTGGCGGAGCGGGGGCTGGGGCTGGAGCCGACGAAGCTGCTCGCGCCGCCGCAGCCGAACGCGCCGGCACGACTCGAGCGAGCACCGCCGCAACCGA
>JABFXP010000684.1 GCA_013361685.1 Catenulispora sp. | reverse complement strand
ACTGATAGCCCTTGCCGGCTGCGCGATTCTTGTCGCGGGATGTGGTTCGAGGGCAAGTGCCGAGCATGCGGCTTCGCCAGGTCCTGCTCGGTGTGCCGCTGCCCCTGACGTTGACCGGGAGCCGGGTTCGGGCGGAGGCGGTTCGATCGAGCCTTTGGACGCCACTTCGCTGACGCTGTGTGGCTATGGTCCAGCGCCGGGCAAGAAGCTTGAAGCAACCCTTGTGGTCAGTGATCGAGGAACAATCGACGCGATCCGCTTGCAGCTGAACAAGGGAAAGAGTCTGAGCGGCGTCTATAAGTGCGCCAACGACTCCGGTGTTGTGGTTATTGAGAAGTTTCAGGACTCCAGGCACGAGGTTGATCTGACTCAAGACGTCGCAGGTTGCAGACTGGTCAGTGACGGGCACAGATCGGTGTTCGACGGTGGCACCAGCGCAACGAGTCTGGTCATGAAGCTGTTGCCGGTCGAGTACTGCCGAGTGGCCTTCGAAGGCGGAGACTGCTCGTCGTAATACGACTCCTCGTCCGCCGGGGACGTATTAGTCACGTGAGCGCCCGATGTGAACCCCGTGCCGACCGTCGGCGTGGGGTTCACGCGTGTCAGCCCTGACGGGACATCTACGCCACAGACACCCGGCCATGACCAGCATGAGATCTCGATCGCGGTTGCAATCCGGCCCCCGGACCCGCGTTGCTTGGGTCCGGGGGCCGGGGCGTTGTTGGTGCCTATCAGAGGGTGTTGGTGCGTTGGCTTGCTAGAAGCCGATGTGTTCCAGGCGGAGTTGCAGTTCGCAGCCGCCGCCGCGGCCGTCGGTGTCTAGGCCGATTGTTACTGGGGAGCCGGTGGAGGCGCTGAAGTAGGCGCCGGGGGAGGTGACGTTGCGGCATTGGCCGGCTTCGGCCATGGGGGTTGGGTAGAACTGGATGTCTAGGGCTACGTCGGTGCGGCCGGAGACGGTGAAGGTGAGGTTGCAGTAGCCGGAGCGGTTGTCGGTGTCGTCTAGGAAGGCTGGGCCGAAGTTTTCGGTGGGGCCTACTGGTGCGGAGAAGGTGCCTTGGGTGTAGCCGGTGTTGAGGTTTTGGCATTGGTCGGGGTAGCTGCCGCCGGTGTATTCCCAGGTGTACTGGATGGAGAGGCCGGGTACGGCGTTGCCTGGGTCGAAGACGCCGAGGGACATGATGCAGCCGCCGTCGCGGTTGTCGGTGTCGATCAGGATGGGGTTTGTCCAGTTTGGGGCGGCGGTCCATTGGGTGGAGCCGGAGCCGCCGCATTGGCCTTGGCTGCCGTTGGGGGTGGGGAACCAGGCCAGGCCGATGCTGGGTGCTGCGGTGGTCAGTGGGGCGGTTGTGGCGTTGGCTGCGCCGGTGAAGCCTAGGAGGCCGGTGATGAGGGCGCAGAGGAGTGCGGTCAGTCGGCGGATGTTCGGTCGGGGTTTGGTCATGCTTTCCTCCTGCTGTTTGTAGGTGGCGTGGGTCCGTTGTGGGCCCTTGGAACAGCGGAAAGGCGGTCCCGGTGAAGTGCTGGGACCGCCGGACGCCCCGTGGCGATTGTTACGGGGCGTCCTGACTCGACCACCATGCGCCGTCCGTGTTTGGGCTTTGCTGAGTAGAGTCTTAGTGGCCTTATCAGAGCTCGTATTAAGCACGGTATTCACCGGGGAGGCGGGATGGGCGCTCCGGAGGTCGGTTTCGGGCTGCTGGGTCCGGTCCAGGTGACGGTCGGGGAGCGGCAGGTGGATGTGGGCGCTGCGCGGGCGCGGTGTCTGCTGGCGGTGCTGTTGTGGGACGCGGGCCGGGTGGTGCCGGTGGATCGGCTCGTCGAGTGTGTTTGGGGCGACGCCTCTTTGCCGGAGAAGCCTCGCCGTGCGGTGCAGACGTATGTGTCGTTGCTGCGGCGGGCGCTGGCCGGAGTTGGTGGGGCGGACATCGTGCGGAGCGCTGGTGGCTATCTGATCGCCGTGGATGATCAGTGTATTGACGTGCGTCGGTTCCGCGTGTTGGTGGCGCAGGCGCGGGTGGCTGAGCGGGATGAGCGGGTCGGGGAGTTGTTCGAGCAGGCGTTGGGATTGTGGCGCGGGGAGGCGTTCGGAACGCTGGACACGCCGTGGGCCAACGACAAGCGGGCCTGGCTTGATCAGGAGCGGCAGTCTGTCGAGCGGGATCTGACCGATTGCCAGCTTCGGCAGGGGCTACATGCGACGATCCTGGCCGGCCTGGTCACCGCGGCGGCGGAGCAGCCGTTGGACGAGCGTTTGGCCGGTCAGTTGATGCTCGCCCTGTTCCGTGCGGGTCGCCAGGCCGATGCCCTGGCTCACTATCACCGGTTGAGCCGTCAGTTGGCCGAGGAGTTGGGCGCCGATCCGGGTGCTGCGCTGCGTCATCTGCATCAGCGGATCCTGACCCACGATCCGACACTGGCCGCGCCGACGCCGCGTCCCGTAGCGGAAGTTGCGCCGGCTCCTGTGTCTGATCCGGCGACCGTATTGGCTCACTCGCGGACGGTGCCGCGCCAACTCCCGGCTCCGCCGCGGTTGTTCACCGGCCGTGGTGATGAGACGGCGCGGTTGGACACGATCCTGGCCGAGGCTGGTGAACCGGTGCGTGCGCTGGCGATTGCGGCGATCAGCGGCACCGGCGGGGTGGGGAAGACCTGGCTGGCTGTGCACTGGGCGCATGAGCACATCGACCGGTTTCCAGACGGCCAGCTGTTCGTCAATATGCACGGCTTCGACCGCACGGATCCGCTGTCTCCGGCCATGGCCCTGCGCGGATTCCTGGAGGCGCTGGGCGTCGACCCGTCGGTGATGCCCGCCGGGCTGGACGCGCAGGCCGGGCTGTATCGCAGCCTGCTGGCCGAGAAGCGGATGCTGGTGGTGCTGGACAACGTCCGCGACGGCGACCAGGTGGTTCCGCTGCTGCCAGGCTGCCCGAGCTGCACGGTGGTGGTGACCAGCCGCCATCGCCTCGCCGATCTGGTCGCCTCGCACGGCGCCCGTCCGCTGGAGCTGGACGTGCTCGCCGAGTCCGAAGCACGGCAGGTCCTCGTGCAGTATCTGGGCCGCGACCGGGTCGAGGCCGAGCCGGGGGCTGTTGCCGAGGTGCTGGCTTGTTGTGCGGGCCTGCCGTTGGCGCTGGGGATCGTGGCTGCCCGCGCGCTGGTTCGGCCACAGCCGTCGCTCACCGAACTAGCCGCCGAATTGCGCGACGCTGCGGCGCGGTTGGAAGCCCTGGACGCGGGCAGCATGACCGTCAACCTGCGCGCGACTCTGTCCTGTTCGTACGACGCACTGTCCTCGGACGCGTCCGCCGGGTTGGGTCTGCTCGCTCTCGCGCCCGGTGCCGACATCAGCTCATCGGCGGCCGCCGCCCTCCTCGGCTTTTCCGGCGCACGCTTGCGCAGAGTACTGAGTGACTTGGAACAAGCGTCCCTGCTCCAGCAACACACCGCGGGCCGCTACCGCATGCACGACCTGGTGCGTCTGTACGCCGTGGAACGTGCCGAGACCGACCATCCCATGGATGAGCGGGACGCGGCGCTGCGGAGGCTGCTGGATTTCTACACCGACGCCGCCTGCGCCGCCGATTACCTTTTGGACCCCGTCCGCCGGCCCCTGCGGCTCGACTCGTCCAGCCTCGGCGTCGAGCGGCCCGACCTGCCTGAGCTGCCGAAGTTGCCCGACAGCTCAGCCGCGCTGGGCTGGTTCCAGGACGAGCATGCCAACATCCTGGCCGCCCAGCGCACCGCCGTCGCCCACTCGTGGCACGCGACCGTCTGGCAACTGGCCTGGGCATTGTGCACCTTCCAGAACCGCCGCGGACTGCCCGAAGACGCCTTGGCCCAGTGGCAGGCGGCCGCAGAGGCGGCGGTCCACCTGCCCGGCTATATCGCGCGCACCTTCGCCCTCCGGTTCCTCGGCTACACCCACGCCGAACTGAGCGAATACCCGACCGCGGTCGGACACCTGCGCGAAGCCCTCGTGCTGGCCGAAGACCATCGCGACCGCACCGAACAGGCCCGTTGCCACCTGGTGCTGGGCCGGGTCTGGGAGCTGTCGGGCGACTACGAACGGGCTCTGTCGCACTCCCTGCGCGCCGCCGATCTCCACCACGGCGTCGGCGAGCCGGCCTGGGAGGCTGAGGCGCTCAACTCGGTCGGTTGGTGCGCCGCGCACTTGGGCGACTACGACACGGCCCGCGCCCGCTGCCAGGCTGCGCTGGTTTTGCAGCGAGACCACCACGACCCCGACGGTGAGGCCGCGACTCTGGACAGCCTGGGCTTCATCGAAAGGCACTGCGGCAATCAGCAGCAGGCCATCGAGCTCTATCAGCAGGCGCTCGCTTTGCGGCGTCGGCTGGATAATACGTACGCCTCCGCCAGCGTCCTCAGCAACCTCGGGGAGCTGCACGCCACCCTCGGCCAGCACCACGAGGCCCGCACCGCGTGGCAGGAAGCACTGGCGCTGTACCAGGCACACCAGCGGGACAACGACGTAGAACGCATCCTGCGGCACCTGGCGTCGCTGAGTCCGTAGACCGGACCAGACTTAGGACCAGACTCTCGCCGTGACCCAGAAGGTGCCTTGCGAATCTGGTCGGTCTGGAACAACCGCGAAGACGACCCGGTCTGCTGCGGTGATCATGCAGACGTGCGCTTCGCCGTTCACCTGCAACTGGCTTCGCGGATCCCGCAGTACTTGATCACGGCAGGCATCTCGTGTCGGGATGTCTTCTGCCGTCCACCAGTTCATCGTCGTGCCGGCCCCGCTATCGATGACGAGAGTCCCTTTGTCCGATCCGTAGTAATACATGGTCACTTCGCCGATGTGGTTCGTCGGGGGAGACGCGGGATCGGGCCAAGGCGGTCTGCCACTCGGCCAGACGGTTTGGTCAGGTGGATTGTGGTCGAAGTTCGTCCCCTTGTAGGTGACGCCGATCACGCCCTGCCAAAGTGGCCTCTCGGTCGAGGGCGGGGCGGCAGCAGGTGTGCTCGACGTCAGGTTGAGAGTTCCGACGGAAGCCTCAACCGGCGTGACTGATGGCGAAGATTTGCTCGGGCTCTGATTGACAGCCGCGCGGTGCTTTGTCGGGAGCATCGCGGAGATCATGAGCGCCACCAGCGAGACGACGACTGCGACGGCTGCCGCAATGCTTCTGCGTAGACGTCGCTTCGCGGAAGGGGTCTGATCGGCCGGCTCGGCGTTCGCGAGTGGCGGCGGCGACTCGTCGGTATCGGGCGTCGTCGAGGCCTGCCACGGCGGACTCTTGGGCCTGTCGGCAGGGGAGAGGGACGTTTGAGTTGTCTCAGCGGGCGCGGGCGCGGGCGCGGCGGGGGCTTGCGGCGGCGCTTCAGAAGGAAGCATCTGAGGCGCTGCTACTTCAGTGACTGCCTCCGAATGCTCGGCTTTCGTGTTCTTGGGTGTGGCTGAGCTGGACCGAGTTACTGCGTTGTCTGTCAGTAGGGCGAGTGCTTGCTGCTTGGTGGGCCGCTCGTGCGGCGACTTGTGGGTGAGCGCCTGGATCAGCGGGGCAAGAGCTTTGGCGTTGCGCATGGGTGGGAGGGGTTTGGTGAGGATCGCGGTGAGCGTGCCGGTCCAGCTGTCTTTTCGCTCGAATGGCGAGTAGCCCTCCACCGCCTCGAACAGGGTCACGCCCAGGGAAAAGTAGTCAGAGGCCGGTGATCCGGGTTCGCCCTCGGCCCGTTCCGGCGCGATGTAGGCCATGGTGCCCATGAACGAGCCCGGCACCGTCATGGTGGTGTCGGACTGGGACTTGGCGATGCCGAAGTCGGTGAGCAGGATCCGGCCGTCGTCGGACAGCATGATGTTGTGCGGCTTGAGATCCCGATGAACGATGCCGACCTCGTGAAGGGCTCCCAGCGCGGACAGCATGGCCTCGGCGATGTGGGCGACTCGCTCCTCGCTCAGCGGAGTCAACCGCGGATCTGCCTGGTCGACGCTGTTGTTGCCGTCGGGATCCTGCAAGACGGCGCGCAGTGACCGGCCCTTCACCAACTGCATGACGATCCAGGGCGAGCCGTCTTCCAGGACCACGTCGTAGACGGTGACGATGTTGGGGTGGTCGGCCAAGGCCGCGGCGTTCTTGCCTTCGCGCGCGGCCTGCTTCAGTCGCAGCTCCCACTGCGCCGGCCGCATCGGCGGCAGCATCAGTTCCTTGATGGCCACCAGGCGGGCCAGCCGAGTGTCCCTCGCCTGCCAGACCCTGCCCATGCCGCCGTGCCCGATCACGGTGACAAGCTCGTACCGACCGCCTATCAAGTCGCCGGGTTGTGCTTGGTCGGGTCGCACGGAGCCCCACTTCACGCTGTGCAGACTTCACAGTGGCCAGGTAGCAGGGTACTGAGTCGCTCCTCGCTGAGGGAAGCGTAAGTATCAACGGCGCGCGGGCGATCGGAGTTCTGCGAGCCAAGTGAGTTGTTCGGCGGTGTGGAACGCGCCGCCGCCTTCGTGGCCGTTGAACTGGTACTCCCGCATCTGTTTCGGGCCCGTCCAGGCGTTGTAGGCGGCGTAGACGGTCGAAGGCGGGCAGGTGGGGTCCATGAGCGCAACGGAGAACAGCGCGGGTGTGGTGGCGCGGGCTGCGAAGTGGACTCCGTCGATATAGGACAAGGTGCGGGCGACTTGGTCGATCTGGTCGCGGTGTGTTGCGGCGTAGCGCACGATTTCGTCGTAGGGCGCTCTGCTGGCTATCCAGGTGGCGCGCGGGAAATCGCAGAGGAACGGCACGTCCGGCAGTACCGCGGCGACGTCGTCGGCCAGCGCTCCGGCCGCGATGGCCAGGCCGCCGCCCTGGCTGGCGCCGGCCACGATGATTCTGGCCGGATCGATGAGGGGATGGGTGCGGGCGGCGTCGACGGCGCGGACCGCGTCGGTGATCAGGCGTCGGTAGTAGTAGGTGTGCGGGTCGGTGATGCCGCGGGTCATGACGCCTGCGTGAGCCGGACCCGAGCCCTCGGGATCGGGCGTGACGCCGGTGCTGAGATGCGATCCCTGGCCACGGGTGTCCATGACCAGCGTTGCGAACCCGGCTGTGGCCCACAGGGTGTTCTCGTGGGCCAGTCCTCGTCCGCCGCCGTAGCCGATGTACTGCACGATGCACGGCAAGGGCTCGGTAGTGCCGGAGGGCACGTGCAGCCAGCCCGCGACCGGTTGCCCCTGAAAGCCCGGGAAGCGCACGTCATAGGTGTCGATCAACGAAAGGCCGTTGTTGGTGATGGTGAAGGTCGGCTGCTTGTCGTGCGCGCGGGCCTGGGCCAGTGTCTCGGCCCAGAATTCGTCGAAGTCGGGCGGTTCGACCGAAGAGGAGACGTGGCCGCGCAACTGCTCCAGCGGCAGGTCGGCGTAAGGCATCTGATTCAGCCCTTCAACCCGGTCTGGGCAAGGCCTTCGACGAAGTGCCGCTGGGCGACGATGAACACGATCAGGACGGGCACGACAGTGGTCACAGACGCCGCAAGCTGGATGTTCCACAAGTGGGAGCCGTACGCGTCGGTGTACTGGGTCAGCGCCACCGGGAGCGTGAAGTTGTTCTTGTCGGTCTCGTAGACCAGTGGCTCCAGGTACATGTTCCAGCTGTTGAGAAAGGTGAAGATGGCCACCGAGGCGAGTGCCGGCCGGGCCAGAGGCAGCGCGATCTTGAAGTACAGCCCGTAGCGGCTCAGACCGTCCATCCGGCCGGCGTCCTCGAGTTCGTCCGGGATCGCCAGGAAGAACTGCCGCATGACGAACGTGCCCAGAACGCTGGGCGCGCCCAGGATCGGGATGACGATCAGCGGCCAGTGCGTGTTGGTCAGCCCCAGCCGGTCGACCATCTTGAACAGCGGGATGATCGTGACCTCGGTGGGGATCAGCAGGCCACTGAGTATCAGCGGGAACATCCACTTCCGGCCGGGGAACGGGATGCGGGCGAAGGCGTAGCCCGACAGTGAGGAGAACACCATCGTCCCGACGGTGACGAGCACTGCGATGTAGAGGCTGTTGAAGTACTGGTGCGCCAGAGGGTAGTTCGCGAACGCGGTCTTGTAGTTCGACCACTGCGGATGCAGCGGCAGAAGCTTCGGCGGGTAGCTGAGCACCTCGTTCTCGGGCAGCAGCGAGGAGGTGATCATCCACCAGGTCGGGAACACGAAGGGGATCGCGGCCACGACCATGACCGCGTACAGCAGCGGCTTTCTCCATCGGCGCCCCGGGCGTGCGTTCCGGTGGGGCAGCGTGGTGGTGGCGGCTCGGCGCATGGCAGTCGGCGCGGCGGTCTCAGAGCTCAAAGGGCACCCACTTCTTGCGCAGGCGCCACTGAATCAGGGTGAGCGCCAAGATGACGGCGAACAGGACGACCGCCACGGCGGCGCCGTAGCCGAAGTCGTGGTTGTCGAAGGCCTGCTGGTAGAAGAAATAGACCAGGACGTTGGTGCGGTTGTCCGGGCCGCCTTCGGTGAGGATCTGGATCTGCGCGAACACCTGGAGGGAGCCGCTGACCGTCACGATCGTGGCCAGCAGGGTCGTGGGGCTGATCATCGGCAGGGTGACCGAGCGGAATCTGCGCCACGGTCCCGCGCCGTCGAGTTCGGCGGCTTCCAGCAGCGATTGCGGGACGCCTTGCAGGGCCGCCAGGAACAGCACCATGTTGAGGCCGACGTTCTTGAAGACCTGGACGATCACCACCGACACCATGGCCGAGTTGCCGCCGCGCAGCCAGTTGGGTCCTTGGATGCCGATCGTGTGCAGGATCGCGTTGACGCCGCCGTTGTCCTGCAACAGGAAGTTCCAGGTGATCGTCCAGGCCACCAGGGAGACGACGACCGGGGAGAAGAACAGCGTCCGGAACACCGTGGTGCCGCGCAGCCGCTGGTTCAGCAGCACGGCGAGGAACAGTGCCGCGGAGATGTTGATCGCCACGAGTCCGACGCAGAACAGCAGGGTCGCTCGCGCCACCGATGGCGTGGCCGGGTCGTGCAGCAGTTGTGAGTAGTTCTTCGTGCCGGAGTACGTGGTCACGCCGGACAGCAGGTTGGAGCTGTGGAAGCTGTAGTAGATGACCGCGACCAGCGGATACACGACGAAGGCGAGGAACCCGAGGGTCTGCGGCGCGATGAACAGCCAGCCGCTGACCGAGTCCTTCCGCCGCCAGGCTCCGAACCGGCCTGGCCCGGGCGGCCGGTGGCGGGTGCTCACCGGCTGCGGGGCGGGCTGCGGGACAGGCTGTGCCTTGGAGGTGTGCATGGTGGTCACTGGGACAGCGCCGGCTTGATCGCGGTGCATACACCGGCCAGGACGTCGTTGACGTTCGCGCCGGGTGTCCACATCGGGTCCAGCGCGCTCTGGACGAGTTGGGCGATCTTGGCGCTGTTCGTGTGGGACGGCAGCACCGAACCGGTCTTGATCCCGTTGATCACCACGTCTTGCAGTTGTTGGGCGGTGAGCAGGGAGTTGGCCGTGGCCAGGGTGCTCGTGGTGAGCTGGCTGGTGCGGGCCGGCGGGAAGTACCGGGCGAGCTGGGCGGTGTTGGCCGCGCTGGAGAAGTAGGCCAGGAAGTCAGCCGCCTGCTGCTTGTGCGCTCCCTTGGTCATGACGCCGATGCCGGCCTGCCCGACGACCTGCGACGCGCCCGCCGGGCCGGACGGCAGGGGGACGATGCCCCAGTCGAACGGGTGCTTGGCCAGCAGTGAGGCCCGGCTGATCTGCGTCACCGTCATCGCCGACTCGCCGGCGAAGAAGTCGGCGCTGTGCCCCGGACCCGGCAACGCCTTGTCGTTGAAGATCGCGTTGTGCAGGAAGGTCATCGCCGCCTGCATCTGCGGCGAGTCGAACTGGCAGGTCTTGCCGTCCGCCGACCACGGGTCGGCGCCCCAGCCCCGCCATATGCTGGCGAGCTCTATCCAGGTCTTGTAGTCCCAGTCGCGCACCACCAGGCCCTGCTTGTCGGTGTGCGCGGCGACCTGCGCGGCCATCGCCTCAGCGTTCTGCCACGTCCACTGGCCGGCGGCCGCCAGCTGGTCCGGGGTCTGGGACACGCCGGCCTGCTTGAGCAGGTCCTTGTTGTAGAACATCCCGAACGGCGAAGTCGAGAACGGGTACGCGTACAGCTGATCGCCCTTCTGCCACAGCTTCGTGGCCGCCGGCGCCAGATCGCCGTACTGGTAGTCGGCGGTCTTCTGCAACGTCGGGGTGAGGTTGACCAGCGCTCCGGAGGACACGAAGTCCGGGGCGTCCCGCTCCAGGATCCAGGCCATGTCCGGCGGGTTGCTGCTGGCGATCTGCGTGGTCAGGGCGGTGGTGTAGTTGCCGATCGGGATGTAGTCGAACGTGATCGACTTGATGCCGGGGTGGGACTTCTCGTAGGCGGTCGCGATGCTGTCGAACAGCGCCGTCTGCGACTTGTCGCTGCTCCACACGGTCATCCGCAACGACACGTTGGAATCGCTGCCCGCGCCGGAACTCTTCGAGCATCCCGTCAGGGAGGCGGCCAGCAAACACACAGCGGACAGGCCGACAGACGCGAGCCGGAAACGCCTGGTTCTCATCGTTGCTCCAGAGTCTGGGTTCAGGTAGCCGTGGATGAAGGAGGTTACTGGTATTCACACAGGTCGCCGGTGTGGACCGGACGTCGTACGGCCGGACCGGGGCGCCGTGCGGGCGATGCTACGCCGGGGCGGCCGGACGGCATCCGGGACCGGGCCGGGGTCCGGTTCGGCCGCGCCGGGCCGCCACCGACAGCTGCGGTCGGTCCCGACCGTGAGCACCGCTGGCGCGCCACGTTTCGTCACACCCCGTGCGGCGAGCGTCACCACGAATTCCCGGGCGGCGAGCGGGTTGCGCAGGCCGTCGGCGTCCGCACATCCTTCCTGGGTAATTCGTATTAGCAAAAGGTAGGGAAGGAGCGCCGGGAAGTCAATGAGCCGATGCGCGCCCCGGTGCCGGCCGACGGGGCGCCGCTCAGCGCCGCGGGCCGGGCGCCTCGGCGACCGTCGCGCCGTCGAGCAGTACGCAGGGCAGCAGGACCTGGGTGTCGCGGCCCGGTTCTGTTTCGCCGCGCAGCATGGCGGCCAAGATGCGTACCGCGCGTGCGCCCATCTCGCGCCGGGGGATCCGGAAGGTGGTCCACTCGACCGCCGGGAGCCGCGGGACGGGCCAGGTCGAGGTCTGCGAGGGATCGGTGTCGCCCAGCACTCCGATCGACAGGTCTTCGGGCACGCGGAGCCCGGCGCTCTCGGCCAGCGCCAGCAGGGCGGCTGCCGCGTCCGTGGTCTCGACCAGGGCCGCGGTGACCTGCTCGCGGCGCAGCTGCTCGAAGACCTGGGAGAGGTCGGCGTCGGTCAGGGCGAGCGGGGCCTTGCGGTGCCGCCGGCACGCGCGCAGGTATCCGCTGCGCCGGTCGGCGGTGGACTCGCTCTCCTCGCGGTATCCGACCAGCGCCACCCGGCGGTGCCCGAGCGACCACAGCCGTTCGTACATGGCCGCGGTGGCCGCGGCGTAGTCGGCGCCGACATAGCTCACCAGCCCGGCGGACGACTCGCGGCGGCCGATGAACACGAACGGGAACCGCTCGTCGACCAGGCGGTCCAACTCGTCCCGGTCGGTGTGCCGGCCCAGCAGGATGCAGCCGTCGGCGATCCCCAGCCGGTTGGAGCCCTGCTCGTAGACCTGGCGCCGGCCCTGGCGCCGACCGGGGCTGGTGAACAGCAGCAGATCGAACCCCTGGACCTCCGACTCCTCCTCGATGCCGCCGAGGAACGGCCCGTAGAAGTCGGCCGATCCGGAGGGGAAGACCGCCTCGTAGGTGAAGACGCCGAGGATCTGGTTCGACTTGCCCCGCAGGCGCCGGCCCATGATGTCCACGACATAGCCGGTCTCGCGCAGCACGTCCTCCACGCGCGCACGCGTCTCCGGCGCGATGCGTACGTCCGAACCGTTGAGCACCAGGGAGACCATCGCCTGGGAGACGCCGGCAAGTCTGGCGACCTCAGCCTGGGTGATCCGCTTCCTCTGCTCCGTCATACGCCGCATGGTAACCGTCGCGCCGCCCGTGATGATCGACGTTCGGCGCCGGCGTCGCCGAATCTCCTCGAGGCCCATGATAATACGTATTAACTCTTGACTTCCGGGCGACGCGGAGCCCAGGATGCCTTAACGCCGGCAAGCCCCGCGCCTCGCGGGTCGCCCGCCAGCCTCCCCCTCCCCCCTATCGTGAAGGTCCTCGCATGCCCGCAGACCGCACGTCTCACGGCCTCACCCGGCGCTCCACCCTGCTGGCCGGAGCAGCTCTGGCCCCCGCGTTGTTCCTCGGCAGGGCGCTGGGGACGCCCAGCCCCGCCCGGGCGGCGACCAGCTCGGACTTCGCACTGGTCCGCGACCAATGGCGCGCCACCCTGATCGGAGACCTCGACACCTCCGACCCGGTGATCTCCACCTACGTACAGGCCATGGCCGACACCGCGAACGGCCTGTGGTCGACGATGGACACCTCCGCCTCCCGCACGTACCTGTGGGCAGACCTCGACAGCAGCACCGTCTCGGCCGTCCAACGCGACGTGGCCGGACGACTGCGCCAACTCGCGCTGGCCTACGCAACGCCCGGATCTTCGCTGTCGGCCGATGCCACGCTGCTCGCCGACGTCAAATCCGCCTTCGACTGGTTCCTGGCCAACAAATACGGCGCTAACACCGCTATGTACGGCAACTGGTGGGACTTCCAGATCGGTATCCCACTAGCCGTCAACGACATCTGCGTCGCGCTCTACGACCAGCTCTCCTCAGCCCAGATCGCAACCGCCATGTCCGCGATCGCCAAGTACGCACCGGACCCGAGCCGGGTGGGCAGCGGGCCCGCCACCGGCGCGAACCTCACCTGGACCTGCTCCATCGCCACCGTTCGCGGCGCGCTGAGCCAAGACGCGAGCGTCATCGACACCGCCATGTCGGCGGTCGCGAACGTCTTCCCCTACAGCACCAGCAGCGACGGGTTCTATCCCGACGGCGGCTTCATCCAACACGTGTACTTCGCCTACAACGGCGCCTACGGAGTATCGCTGCTCCAGTACCTGACCTACCTGCTGGTCGCGGTACAGGGCACCCCCTGGGCGGCGACATCCGACCAGGTACAACGGGTCTACACCTGGACGCAGGCCAACTACCGGCCATGGATCTACAACGGCGCGTTCATGGACATGGTGCGCGGCCGCGCGCTGTCCCGCTTCTACGAGACCGACCACCGCATCGGACGGCTCACCAGCGCCACCTTGCTCCAACTCGCCCGCATCTTCCCGGCCAGCCAGGCCCTGGCCGTCCGCTCACAGGTCAAAGGCTGGATCACCGCCGACACCTACCAGAACTTCTTCACCTACGACTCGGTTCCGCTGGAGCAGGTACGGACCTCGTCGATCGCTCTGGGCCGGGCGGTCCTGGCCGACACCGCGATCCCGACCGGAACCGAGTCCACCACCTCGGTCGTCGCCACGTCGATGGCGCGCGTCGTACACCGGCGGCCCGCGTTCGCCTTCGCCATCGCCATGGACTCCACGCACATCAAGCCCTACGAGAGCGCGAACAGCGAGAACTTGGAAGGGTGGTACACCGGCGAGGGCGCCGCCTACCTCTACCTGGCCAGCCAGCCCGGGCACTGGACCAACGAATACTGGCCGACCGCGAACAAGTACCGGATACCCGGAGTCACCCTCGACACCAAGACCCTCGCCCTGGGCGCCAACCGCGGCTCCACCAACACCTGGGCCGGCGGCGCCGTGCTCGACGGGAACGTGGCCGCGGGCATGGGCCTGTCCTTCGCCGTGCAGACGCTCACCGGCCGCAAATCGTGGTTCTGCATCGAGGACGCCGTGATCTGCCTGGGCGCGGGCATCGCCAGCACCGACGGCAACACCATCGAGTCGATCATCGAGAACCGCAACATCGGCCCCAACGGCCAGTCGAACATCCACGTCGACGGGACCGTCGTGGCCGCCACCCCCAGCAGCACGCCGATCGTGGTGCAGCCGCAGTGGATCTATGTGGACAACCTCGGCGGGTACGTCTTCCAAGGCGGCCACGTCACGCTCGTCCGCGAGGACCGCACCGGAAAGTGGACCGATATGGACCACCGCGGCGTCTACGAAGACAACACCGCCTACACCCGCCGGTTCGTCACCATGTGGGTCGACCACGGAGTCAACCCCACCGCCGGCGGCTATCGGTACATCCAGCTGCCCGCCGCGACGTCGGCCCAGACCGCGGCGTTCGCCGCCTCCAACGACGTCACCGTGGCCGCGAACACCCCGCAGGTACAGGCCGTCAGCCGCTCGGCGTCCGGCGTCGCCATGGCGAACGTATGGCAGGCCGGCGCGCCCAAGGCCGCGGGCATCCAGGTCGACAAGACCGCATCGGTCGTCACCCACCGGACCGGCGGGACCGTCAGCGTCGCCGTCAGCGACCCGACCCAACTGCTCACCGGAGCTGTGGTCGTCACCGTCGACGGCAGCGTCTCCACAGCGACGTCCGTCGACCCCGGCATCACGGTTCTGGCGACGACGCCGAATCTGCGCCTGTCGGTGGACGTCACGGGAGCGGCGGGCAAGACGTTCGTCGCCCGGTTCAACGCATAGGCGGCACGCCGACGGTCGTCCCGGTGTGGCGGCCACGCAAGCACGTCTCAGCGAAACGCGGCCGTCGTCCACCTCGGGCGGGGCGACGGCCGTGATCAAGTCCCTATTTAGAGGAGAACCATCGGTGTTGCGCGAACCGGACATACTCGTCGTCGGCGGTGGAGTCGGCGGCGTCGCCGCCGCGCTCGCCGCCTGTAGGGCCGGACGCACTGTCGTGTTAAGCGAGGAGACCGACTGGATCGGCGGCCAGTTGACCTCGCAGGCCGTCCCGCCGGACGAGCATCCGTGGGCCGAGCAGTTCGGCGTCACCGCCACCTATCGGCAACTGCGGGAGTCGATCCGCCAGTACTACCGTCGCTGGTACCCGTTGCGCGCCGAGGCGCAGGCGCTCACCGACCTGAACCCCGGGGCGGGACGCGTCAGCAAGTTGTGCATCGAGCCGAAGGTCGCCTTGGCGGTTCTTCAAGCGATGCTCGCCCCGCACGTGTCCGCAGGCCGTCTGACCATCCTGACGGAACACCGTCCGGTGGCCGCCGACAGCGTCGGCGACACCGTGCGCGCGGTGACGCTGGAATCCTTGCGCGACGGAACGCGGCGCACCATCAGCGCCGCCTACGTGATCGACGCCACCGAGACCGGCGAGTTGCTGGAACAAGCGGCCGTGGAGCATGTGATCGGAGCCGAGGCCCGCTCCGCCTACGACGAACCGCACGCGCCGGGCAAGGCCGATCCGCTCAACCAGCAAGGCATCACGGTCTGCTTCGCACTCTCGCACCACGAGGGCGAGGACCACACGATCGACCGGCCGGCCGAGTACGGATTCTGGCACTCCTACCGTCCGGAGTTCTGGCCCGGGCCGCTATTGGGCTTCCTGGCACCAGACCCGCGCACTCTTGAGCCGGTGGCCCGCACCTTCGAGCCCAACCCGCAGTCGGACCCGCTGGATGTCACCGCCGACCAGAGCGCCGACGCCGGGGACAAGGAACTGTGGGGCTTCCGCCGCATCCTGGCCAGGAAACTGCACCGGCCCGGCGCCTTCGACTCCGATATCACCCTGGTGAACTGGCCGCTCAACGACTACTGGCTCAAACCCCTGATCGGCGCCGGCGAGGACGGTGCCCGGCTGGCGTTGGAAGGGGCACGGCAACTGTCGCTGTCGGTGCTGTACTGGTTGCAGACCGAGGCCCCGCGACAGGACGGCGGCACGGGTTTCCCGGGCCTGCGGATCCGTCCTGACGTCACCGGGACCCCGGACGGACTGGCTAAGGCCCCTTACATTCGGGAGTCGCGGCGGATCAAGGCGGTCACCACGGTCACCGAGCACGATGTCGCGATCGACCTGGTGGGTCCGCACGGAGGCACCCGCTATCGGGATTCGGTGGGCGTCGGCGGGTATCGGATCGACCTGCATCCCTCCACGGGCGGCGACGGCTACATCGACATCGGCTCGGTACCCTTCGAGATCCCGCTCGGCGCACTCATACCCCAGCGTGTCCGCAACCTGATTCCCGCGAGCAAGAACATCGGCACCACCCACATCACCAACGGCTGCTATCGGCTGCACCCGGTGGAGTGGAACATCGGAGAAAGCGCCGGCGCCCTGGCGGCTCACTGCCTGTCCACAGGTGTGGAGCCACAGCAGGTGCAGGCTGACGACAGACGTTTCCAGGACTTCGCCACGGTGCTCGACCGCGCCGGGATCCAGAGGCACTGGCCCGATCTGCGGGGGTACTGACGGAGAGCGGTCGGCACTTCGCTGGTTCGGCGGTCAGCCCGGCGGCGTTTTCACCGGATAGCAATCGGCGACGCTGCTGAGCTGATCTTTGAGGCACACCCGCAACGAGTGTCCGTTGTCATCGGACAGACCGAGTAGCGGGGTGTAGACGAACTGGTCCAGATCGCCGGCCCGCGAGATATGGACGGTCTGGCTGGCGTTCTCGTCCTCGATCGTCAGCGTCTCATCGAGCCGGCTGTTCCACGTCCGCGCCCAAACCGCCTTGCACAAGGGGTTGTAGCGAACCTGGAGGCCCGCGCCTTGTGAGGTCACTTGCTCGAACAGCGTCTGCGGCTCCACGCCGCACAAGGTGGTCTGCGGATCTTGCCCGTCACAGGCACGCCCGGTACAACCCACGTGGAAATCGGCGTTCGCCGTGCTCAGCGTGCGCTGCGGATATGCGGCTACTGCGATAGTCGCCGCGCCCAGCACGGCGAAGCCGACCGCCCACGCGGTCCACCTCCGGCGAGTCCTGACTTCGGGCTGAACGGGTTCGCTGTCGGTGCCGATGCCGATGCCGATGCCG
>JABFXP010000396.1 GCA_013361685.1 Catenulispora sp. | reverse complement strand
CGGCCACAACCGACTCGACCCGCCGCGAGGCGCTCCGCCGTCGCGGGCCTGGCCCGGGGCGCGGCCGTCGCCGTCGACTACGCGCACACCGCCGGCGCCCGCCCCGCGTTCGGCACGCTGACCGGCTACCGCGACGGCCACCAGGTGCCGGCCGTGCCGGACGGCTCCTGCGACCTCACCGCGCATGTGGCCCTGGACGCCTGCGCCGCCGCCCTCGGCCCGGACGTCGAGACGAAGCTGACCACCCAGCGGGAGTTCCTGCGCGGTCTGGGGTTCTCCGGCTCGCGGCCGGACCTGGCCCAGGCCACCACCGACCCGGTCGGCTATCTGCGCGCGCTGAGCCGCGCCTCGGCCGCCGCCGAGCTGACCGACCGGGCCGGGCTCGGCGCGTTCGGCTGGCTGCTGGCCTTTTCCGGGTGCTGATGCCCAGCATCCGCAGGGGTGCAGCCGGGTAGTGTGCCGGCTGACGTGAACGGCACGATAACCGTCGTTCTCGTTGACGATCAGACAGCCGACGGCCGTGGGCCGGCCGCGGCGGCCCGCCCCGCGACACAGGCGGCCGTCACGTTCAGATCAATACCCTGACCAGCACGGTAACGCCATCACAACGATCGCCGCGCCGTGGTTTCGCCACCCGGCTTTGGGGTAGAGCGTCCGATTGCGCCCCGACTTTGTCAGACCCGCTCGATAGAATGCATGTATGACAGCATTCTTCAGCAAGAAGGATCTGGAGCGGCTGGCCGGGCCGCGCGCCTATCAGCGGGGGGCAGCCTCCGTCCCGGCCGTCGACGCCCTGGGGACCTCCGGGGCCGAGATCACCGCGACCGTCTACGGGACCGAGCCGTGGCAGGTGCGGCTGGACCGGCGGCCCGCCGGTCTGGACTTCTCCTGCGACTGCCCGCGGGGGATGGCCGGGGAGTTCTGTCGCCACTGCGTCGCGGTCGGGCTGGTGTACCTGGACGGCCCGGCCTCCAAGAACCGCACCGCGGAGGTCGCGGCGGCGCAGCGGGAGATCGCCGGCCTGCGGCGGCTGCTCGGGATCCTGGACCGCGAGGACCTGATCACCCTGCTGCTGGACTGCGCCCACGAGGAGCACGACCTGCGCCGCCACCTCACGGCCCGGGTCGCGGAGCTGGTCCAGCCGGGCAGCGACGTCAACGACACCGAGCTGCGGCTCGCCGACGTCAAGGCCCTGACCGACCCGGCCAGCGCCATCCCGGTCTACAAGAAGCACATCGAGGCGCGGATAGCCGCGCGCAACCGGCGGGACTACGCCGAGGCCGCGCGGTATCTGCAGCACCTGAAGGCCGCCTACCAGCGGCTGCACCGCAAGTCCGAGGCCGTGGCCTACATCGAGGGGCTGCGCGCGGCGCACGCGCGCAAGCACAACCTGCTCGAGGAGCTGGCCAAGCGCGGGCTGTAGCGGGACACGAAACGGCCGGCGGCCGCCATGGGGCGGCGGCCGCCGGCTTTTCAGCGCTCAGACAGCCCCGCCGTGACCGTGGTCGTGCCCGCCGTCATGGCCCAGGTCATGGCCGAGGTCCGGCCCGCCGGCCCGCAGCGCCGCGGCGGTCCGCTCCCGGCGCTTGATCAGCGCCCACACCAGCAGCAGCGCCAAACACACCGCGAGCAGTCCGGCCGCCACCAGGATCGTGGCGCTGCCGGACCCCGGCGCGCCGGGCGTGCTCGCGGCGACCGCCTCGCCGGTCGGCGCCGTGGCCGGGGTCTGCGTCTGCGTCTGCGGGGTGGCGGCGGTGGCCGGGGTCGCCGACGGCGTCCCGCTCGGCGAGGCGGCCGTCTCCGACGAGCTGTCGGAGGTCGACGGCGTGGCGGTCGGGGTGCTGGACGAGCTCGTGGCGGGGGTCGGCGTCGGGGTCGGTGCCGCCGGCTGGACCGTCAGGGTGCCGCCGGTGGCGTCCTTGCCGGCGATGGTCAGGCCCATGGGGCCGAAGCCGAGGGGCACCGGGCTGACCGTGGCGGAGCCGGAGTTCAGGGTCATGCGGGCGGTCAGGTCCACCGATTCGCCGGCGGCCAGGCTCAGGTCGGGGAACACCGTGCCGGACACGCCGCCGACCACCGAGGGGTCGGCGGTGGCGGGAACCTGCTGCCACTGGCCGCCGACCTTCGCCTCCAGCTTCACGTCGGCGGGCTGGACGCACAGGCCGGTCTGGCCTGAGCAGGCCTTCAGGTACAGCTTCACCGGGACGTGCGCGTAGTCCACGTCGGTCGGGTTGGTCAGGCGGCCGGTCACCACCTCCGGGGTGCCGGCCTTCACCGACCCGGTCAGGCCGCTGCTGGAGAACGCCGGTTCGGTCACCGGGGCCGAGCCGACCACGGTGGCGCCGTTGGCGACCGCCGACACCTTCACGCCGTCCAGCAGCGTCGTGCCCGGCGACACCCGCAGCCGCACGTCCTGCGTCCCGTCGGCGGGCACCGCCACGCCGGTCGTCACCTTCAGGGACGCGCCGGCGTCCGGCGAGACGGTCACCGGACGCCAGCCGCCGCTGTCCGGGTCGTAGCGGTCGATCCGCAGCGGCATCCGGTCCACACCGGAGCCCACCGCGGTGAAGGTCGTGTCGGCCTCGCCGGTGTAGCCCTGGCCGGTGGTGTCCTTGACGGTGACGTCGACCTCCCGGGGAGCCAGCTCCTGACCCGGCAGGTCCACCGGGAACTGCTGGGGCAGGGTCAGCGTCAGGCGCACGCCGTTGGCCGCCACCCCGTTCACCGTCTGCGTGGCCGGAGCCGACGGCGCGGTGGCCACCGGCCCGGAGGAGTCGTCGGCCGCCGCCGGCCCCGCGCCGGCCACCGCCAGCGCCCCCATGGCGGTCAGTCCCGTCGCCAACCCCGCCAGCCCCGTCAGCGCACGGCGCCCTCGCCTCATGTCCGACCCCTGATCCCACCCGCCGGCCCGCACGGCCCGGGCCTCCCACCTCCTAGACGCGGCAGTGGCGCGCGGGTTGCCCGCCGTCATCGAACCGTGATCCGCCCGGCACGCACGCGCGCGTAGCCGGCAGCTCGGTTCGGTGCCGGTTCGGCCACGGGCCGAACCGCACCGGCGGGCCCGGGCGCCGATGAGGCAAAATGACCGCCATGACCTCCCAGCAGCTCACCGAGCGCATCGCCGGCACCGGAACCGGGCTGGAGACCACCGACATGGTGCTCAACATCGGCCCGCAGCACCCGGCCACGCACGGGGTGCTGCGGCTGCGGCTGGTGCTGGACGGCGAGCGCATCGTCTCGGCCGACCCGATCATCGGCTACATGCACCGCGGTGCCGAGAAGCTGTTCGAGGTGCGCGACTACCGGCAGATCATCGTGCTGGCCAACCGCCACGACTGGCTGTCGGCCTTCGCCAACGAGCTGGGCGTGGTGCTGGCCGTGGAGCGGATGCTCGGCATGGAGGTGCCCGAGCGCGCCACCTGGGCCCGCACCCTGCTCGCCGAGCTCAACCGGGTCCTCAACCATCTGATGTTCCTCGGCTCCTATCCGCTGGAGCTGGGCGCCATCACGCCGATCTTCTACGCGTTCCGCGAGCGCGAGGAGATCCAGGCGGTGATGGAGGAGGTCTCCGGCGGCCGCATGCACTTCATGTTCAACCGGGTCGGCGGCCTGAAGGACGAACTGCCGCTGGGCTGGACCGGCCGGGTCCGGGAGGCGATCGCGAAGGTGCGCTCGCGGATGGGCGACATCGACCGGCTGATCTCCGGCAACGAGATCTTCCGCGCCCGCACCCGCGGCGTCGGCGTCCTGACCCCGGAGCAGATCGCGTCCTACGGCGTCTCCGGGCCGATCGCCCGGGCCTCCGGAGTCGACTTCGACCTGCGCCGCGACGACCCGTACCTGGCCTACGCCGAACCGGAACTGCGCGACCGGCTGAAGGTGGTGACCCGCGGCGCCGGGGACTGCCTGGCCCGCTTCGAGGTCCTGCTCGAGCAGGCGCACGTCTCCCTGGACCTGGCCCAGGCCTGCGCCGACAAGCTGGACACGCTGCCGGCCGGCCCGATCAACCAGCGGCTGCCGAAGATCCTCAAGGTCCCCGAGGGCCACACCTACGCCTGGACCGAGAACCCGCTCGGCATCAACGGCTACTTCCTGGTCTCGCACGGCGACAAGACCCCCTGGCGGCTGAAGCTGCGCTCGGCGTCGTTCAACAACGTCCAGGTGCTCTCCGAGCTGCTGCCCGGCCACCTGGTCGCGGACATGGTCGCGATCCTGGGCTCGATGTTCTTCGTGGTCGGCGACGTCGACAAGTAGTCCGGCAGCGGCCCGCCGGCTGCCCCGCCCCGGACCGGCGCGCCGCCCGGACCCGGACCCGGAACACGTCCGGACCCCGCCACGAAGGCGGGGTCCGGACGGAAATCGAGCGGCGGCAGACCTCAGGCGGTCCCGGTCTCCCGGTGTTCCACCTTGCTCAGCTGCTGCGTCTCGTCGTGCATGGTCAGGTCGATCGGGCCCGACCCGCGGGCCTCGGGGCTCAGGTAAGGCCGGTACAGCCGCTCCGGCGGCACCGGGCGGGCCGGCGCGAGCGAGGGCTGGCCGTCCTCCCGCTGACGCGGCATGACCACGCCGGGCACCGTGTACGGCTCCGCGCCGGGACCGGCTATCGCCTCGGCGACGTCGAACCCGTTGTCCTCCCGCACCGACAGCACCGCCGGGCGCAGCGGCCGCGGCGCGGCCGGCGGCTGCTCGTACGCGGCGGCCAGGATCGGCGAGGCGGCCACGGCCGCCGGGGTCAGCGGAGCCGGCGCGGGCTGCACCGGCACCGCGGCGGCGGGCCGCAGGT
>JABFXP010000577.1 GCA_013361685.1 Catenulispora sp. | reverse complement strand
TCGGCCTCCGCACCCGAATCGCCCTCACCTGTGTGAACCCTGCGACCCCTGAGACCCCCCGCGACGCCCCAACCCCCACACACCCCCGAAACGACACAAGACGGCGCCGCACAAGCGGCGCCGTCCAGAGTCCGCGCTCCCCCGGATCGGGCTTTCAGTTGACGCCGAAGCTGTAGGCCTCCGACTCCCGGCTCCCCACAGCCGGCGCCGGGTCCAGCGACGCAGCCCGCGCCCAGATACCCAGCGTGCGCGTGACGAGCATGGCGATCGCCATGAAGACCAGCGCATCGGTGAGGTCATCAACGCTCACCTTGTGCGAGACGCCCCAGTGCACCAACTGCGTCGGCCACCAGTGCGAGTTGCCATAGGAGAAGACAGCTCGGGCGCCGATGACGATCGTCCACAGCGCCGCATAGCTCCAACCCGCACGGCTGACGGGCTTGCCGGTCTGCGGACTACGGTAGACAGTCATCAGGGCGACGGCGGCCAGCCCGCAGAGCATGCCCAGCAGGATGCCCGCGATCTGCATCTCCAGGCTGGTGCCCTTCAGGTCCGGCTTCTTGACGAACAGCGGCACGATGACCGCGGCGACCACCAGCGGCCGCACGATGCGCATCGTGCCCACCTTCCGGGCCGGGCCCAGGTCGGTCCCCAGGACCGAGCCCCAGACGGCGGCGTTGACGATCATGGCTTCGGTCAGCTCGGACGCCATGTGGATCTCCGTTCGTGTGTCTTGTGTTCCGGGTGGCGCGGGACAAGGCCACGGCAGCCGTGCGAATAACGGCAAACCAGTCCGCACTGTCCCAAGACCGACTCGTGCCCGCCTCGCGCCCCGCTCGCATCCGCCTTGAGCGCCGCTGTCACCACCCCTCCGCCGAGCGGATACTGATCCCCATGCAGCAGAAGATGGCCGCGTGGGCCGGCCGGGCGTTCGGATTCGTCTGGATCGGCCTGCTCACCATCGGCACCACCCTCCACGCGCACGAGAACAGAACCCTGATCGTCCAGATCACCGGTTACGCCGTGATCGGCGCGGCGATGCTGGGCTGGGCCCTGATCGAGTCCCGCACCCCGCCCAACACCCCGGCCGGCCGGACGATGATCTTCCTACTGGGCCTGGTGTCCGGCGTCTCGGGCTTCCTGTGCACGAGCCACAACGGCGCCCTGCTGGTCCTGTTCGCAGCCATCGCCACCCTGATCGCCGGCGGTGACATCGCCCTGGAGCCGGCCTTGGCGGTGGCCGGAGTCGGCATCCTCGGCGTGATGGTCGGCGCCCTGGTGTTCGGCAGCACCGACGCCGCCGCCCTGATCGGCTTCCCCGCCACCATGCTCAGCGCCCTGTTCATAGGACGGCACCGCCGCGCCTACCGCGTCCAGGCCGAGCAGGCGACGGCACTCCTGGAGCGGACCCGGGAACTCCAGGAACTCCAGCGCCACGCGGACGTCCTCGACGAACGCACCCGGATCGCCCGCGAGATCCACGACGTCCTGGCCCACTCCCTCGGCGGACTCAGCCTCCAGATCCAGGCCGCCCGCGCCGTCCTCGAAGACGGCAACGTCGACAAGGCCCTGCAAGTCCTGGACTCGGCCCAGCGCATCGCGAGCGACGGCCTGGTGGAGACCAAGCGCGCCGTCCACGCCCTGCGCTCCGACATCACCCTGGACCAGGAACTCAGCACCCTGACCACAACCCACAACAGCCAGTACGGCTCCGAAGTGGACCTGGTCATCGACGGCGAACCCCGCGACCTCCCCCCGGCCGCCACCATGGCCCTCCTGCGCATCGCCCAGGAAGCCCTGGTGAACGCCGCGAAGCACGCCGCCCACGAAACGATCAACCTCAACCTGGCCTACGACCCGGACGAGATCCGGCTGTCCGTCACCAACGCCATCCCCGCCGACGCAGCGCCCACCGGCCTGCAAACCGTCAACGGCGGCTACGGCCTGACCGGCATGCAGGAACGCCTCCTGCTGATCGGCGGCACCCTCGACGCCGGCCGCCACGGCAACACCTGGACCGTCACCGCCAAAGCCCCGGCATAGCAAAAGCGCCGCGCGGCATCCGATGCCACGCGGCGCCCCCACCGCCCTACACGCGCTCGCGAACCCGCTCCGCGAAGTGCCGGTTCAGCATGCCGTTGATCTCCGGCCCATTGTCCGCCAGGAAGAAGTGACCACCGGGATACACCTGCAGCTCAAAGCCACCCAGCGTATGCCCGGCCCAAGCCCGGCACTCGTCCAGCGTCGTCTTCGGATCCCGATCCCCGGTCAACGCCGTGATCGGAGCCCCGATCGCCACCCCCGGCGCACACCGATACGACTCGGTCGCCAGATAGTCGGCCCGCAACGCCGGCAACGCGGCCCGCATCATCTCCTCATCATTGAGAATCGACGCGGCCGTACCCTCCGTCGCCCGCAACTCCTCAATGATCCCCTGGTCATCCCGCCGATGAATGCTCTCCTCCCGATGCGTCGACGGCGCCCGCCGCCCGGAAACGAACACATGCACCGGCCCTGGCCCCTCAGCCTCCAACCGCCGCGCCACCTCGAACGCCAGCACAGCCCCCATGCTGTGCCCGAACAACGTCAACGGCAGCTCCGGCTGCCGCTCCAGAATCTCCGCCACCCGGTCCGCCAACTCGTTCATGTCCCCGATCGGCGCCTCCAGCCGCCGATCCTGCCGCCCGGGATACTGCACGGCCACCACATCCACCACCGGATCCAAAGCCAGCGCCACCGGCCGGAAGTAGGGCGCCGACCCACCGGCATAGGGCAGGCACACCAGCCGCGCCCCCGGATTCTGCACTGGACGGTAACGCCGCAGCCAGGCAGCGTCATCGGAAGAAGTCGACATACCGATCCCCCAAGAATCGTATATAAGGGCTCGCTCCGATGGTAAGGAGACCCCGCCCAGTGTTCAACTGTGCAGACTCATCATTTGAACACCGACCAGAATACTGTTCAGAACCACCGTTGCGTCCAATCACACCCCCGGCTACCTTCGATTCAGCTAGTGAACCCGAATGCTCCAAGAGCAGCAAAGGAATTGAGGGGAGACCACGTTGGGCTACAACTTCTCTCTGGTACTCAACCGGGAGATCACCGACAGCGAGTCCGAAACCCTGAAGCAGTCGGGTTGCTCGCAGGCAGCGTTCACCACCGACTCACTCCCGACCGACGCCAGCGTGCCGGTGACCCGGCTCGACTTCGACGACACCATCTCACCCACCCTGGCCGCCGCCATCGAGGCAGCCCTGGAGGCCGTGAAGAACGTCCCGGACATCACCGTCCCGGGCCTGACCGTCCCGGCCCAACCGGCCGAACCCGCGCAGCAGCCCGAACCAGTGGCAACTGCCGCCGGCGCGGAGTAGGAAACCTCCCCACTTCCGGCTCCGGCCACCGACACGGGCCCGAGAAGCGTCCGCCCCGCCTCCCCCCGGCGGGACGGACGCTTTCCCTTACCCGCAAAAAGCCGGGGCCCCACCCAGAAAGAGAAGCCCCGTGCTCGAAGAACTTACAGAAGCAGACCTGAAGCCAATCCCTATAGAACAACTCGCAGAACGCTTGAAGCCCCCCACATTCCCCACCCCCGCCCACGAACGCCGCCACCGCAAAGAACGCCTCACAGCAGCCCTCCGCCTCTTCGCCCGCTTCGGCTTCGAAGAAGGCGTAGCCGGCCACATCACAGCCCGCGACCCAGAATTCCCCCACTGTTTCTGGGTCAACCCCTTCGGCGTCCCCTTCCGCCACACCCGCGTCAGCGACCTCCTCCTCGTCGACGAAGAAGGCAACGTCCTAAAGGGCAACCACATCGTCAACAAAGCAGCCTTCGTCATCCACTCCTCAGTCCACAAAGCCCGCCCAGACGTCATCGGCGCAGCCCACGCCCACAGCCTCCACGGCAAAGCCCTGTCCAGCACCCACCAGACCATCGAACCCCTGACCCAAGACGCCTGCGCCTTCTGGAACGACCACGCAGTCTTCGAGGACTACACCGGCCTGGTGAACGACCTGAACGAAGGCCGCCGCATAGCCGAGGTCCTAGGCGACCGCAAAGCGGTGATCCTCCGCAACCACGGCCTCCTCACAGTCGGAGCATCAGTCGAAGGCGCAGCCTGGTGGTTCATCACCATGGAGCGCACAGCACAGGCGCAGCTCCTGGCCAAGGCAGCAGGCCAGACCTACCCGATCAGCGAGGACAACGCCAAGAAGACCTACGCCGAGCTGGGCCACGAATACGCCGGCTACATCCAGTTCCAGCCGCTGTTCGAGGAGATCGCCCGCGACGAACCGGACCTGTTCGACTGAGGAACCGCGACCAAGACAACATCGAGCGCCCGAGCCACCCACCAGGGTCGGGCGCTCAGCGCTGTGCCAGGCCCCGACGAAACAAGCCACTGCCGCGAGCCCAACACGACGGACCTCGCAAAAACGCGCCCAACGCACGCCAACACGACCAACAGCCCCGCGATCAACGACACCGCCCCCACCGCAACGGACCTCGCCAACGCAACCATCGACCCCCGCCGCAACGGACCCCGCCAACGCATCCAACGGCCCCGCCCCCGCCGCAACGGACCCCGCCAACGCAACCAACGGCCGCGCCTCACCGCAACGAACCCCGCCAACGCGACCAACGGCCGCGCCTCACCGCAACCAACAGCCCCGCCCCCACCGCAACGCGCCTCGCTAACGCGACCAACCGTGTAACACCCCGAGGCCTCAACACTCTTGTGGCGTCCTGGTCTCCCCGTCGCTTCGGCGGGCGAAGCCAATCACGCCGG
>JABFXP010000323.1 GCA_013361685.1 Catenulispora sp. | reverse complement strand
GCGCTGCACACGCTGCGGGCCGCCGCCGCCGACTCGGGCATCCCGCTGTTCGTCACCGCCGGGCTGGGCGCCGTGCCGGCCGCGTCGGTGGCCGCCACCGCACGGCGGGGGGCCGATCCGTCGGCGCTCCTCAGGGCGCTGACGCCCGAGCAGGTCGCGTCGCCGCGGGTGCTGCTGCTCGAGGAGAACCCGGACCTCGCCGCCGCTTTCGCGATCTCGCTGGAGCGCGACGGGATGCGGGTGGTGCAGGCCGCGACCGAGAACGACGCCATGTCGGCGCTGTCGGCCGAGCATCCGCAGCTCGTGGTCATGAACCTGACGCTGGTCCGGCGGCGCCGCTCCGGCGTGGTCGAGTGGCTGCGCGCCTACGAGCGCCTGCACCTGGCGCCGACCGTGCTCTACACCGTCCCGGCCGGCATGTCCGCCGACGTGGACCTGCTCCACGCCCTGCGCTCCGGTGCCGCGGCGGTGCACCTCACCGACCGCGAGGTCGGCGCCGAGACCGCGAACCGGCTGCTGGACCTGATGGGCAAGGTCTCCGACTGACGCGACCGCCGAGCCAGGCAGCCGAGCCGCACCGCCGAGCCGAGCCGCACCGAGCTGACCATCCGACGAGCGAAGGACCAGCCATGACCACCGTCCCCGACTGGCCGCGTTCCCTGCGCACGCCGCCGACCGACCCCGGCCTGCTGGCCGAGGCCGCGAACAACCCCGGCGGCTCGCTGGCGGCGATCGACGGCGACCTGGTCGGCGGCGACCCGAACGGCTACGTGCCGCCCGAGGCGATCCACGGCTGCTGGATCATCGGCCCGGACGGTGTGCTCACCGGCGAGTTCGCCGAGAACCCGGACTACGGCACCCCCACCGACGACTTCACGAAGCTCGCCGAGCTCGACCACTTCTGGCAGTGGCTCCCGGCCGACCCGGCCACGGCGGTCCGCGAATCCGTGGCGGAACTCCTCACCGACCAGGTGCCCGGCGCGGTCCTCGAATGGATGAAAGTCACCCATCCGCCGAAGGTGGTGACCGCCGGCCGCAAGATCCCCGGGGACGAGGAGAAGATCATCCTGGTCCGCACCGGCCTCGCCGTCCCGTTCGGGCTCTCGGTGATGGCCCCGGACGGCCGGCGGGACATCCTGTGGGGCGTCTTCACCTGGGCCGCGTCCGGCCTGGACGATCCGGCCAACCGCAAGGACCGCCTGTGGTTCGACCTCCAGATGGGGATCGAGCGGGGCGAAAAGCTGTTGGCCGAACGCATATACGAGGTCGAAATGCTCGGCGAGTCCTGAACCAGGGCCCTGAGTCCGAACCCGGGGTTCCGACCGATCACCTCTGGGCAGCCAGAGCCAGCTGCCGCAACGCCCGGAACTCCGCCGGCCGGTTCATCGCCGCCACCCCGACCACACGATCCCGCCGCCGGAACACCACCGACGCGTCGCAAGCCCCGGGATCGCCGTGCACCTCGTACTCCGTGCCGAGGTCCGGACGGCCGCAGACCTGGATGGTCACGCCATGCTGATCGGACCACGACCACGGCAGCCGCGGATACGGCGTGAGCGTGCCCGCGATCGTCTTCGCGACCGCCGCGCCCTGTTCCATCGCCTCGTTCCAATGCTCACCCCGGTGCCGCCCTCCGTGCAGCGTGTCCGGCAGGTTGGCGGCGTCACCGGCGGCGAACACCCCGGATGCGGAGGTGCGACCGTATTCGTCCACGACGATGCCGTCGGCGACCAGCAGCCCCGCCGCCGACGCAAGAGCCGTCTCCGGAACTGTTCCCACCGCCGCGACCACCGTCGCCGCGTTCCAGGCCCGGCCGTCGGAGGCGCTGACCGTGTAGTCGCCGCGGCGCGGATGACGCTCGATCCGCTGCACGGCCACGCCGGTGTGGATCTCGACGCCGCGGCTCCAATGCAGGGCACTGAGCGGGTCGGCGAGCCACGCCGGGAGCACGCGGCTCATCGGCCGGTCCGCGGCTTCGAGCACTGATACCGGGCAGCCCAGCGCGCGAGCCGAGGCGGCGATCTCCAGGCCCACCAGGCCGCCGCCGATCACCGTCACGGCGCCGTGGTCGGCCAGCGCGGCGGCCAATGCCGTCGCCGAGTGGAGACTGCGCAGGTAGTGCACGCCCGGGACCCCGACTGCCTCCCGCAGTTCGCGCGGGTTGCTGCCGGTGGCGAGGATCAGGGTGCGATAACCGAGCGTCTCGCCGCCGGCCAGCGCGATCGTGGCGGTGTCGGTGTCGAGCGACGTCACCGATGTGCCTGTACGCAGCTCGATCCCGTGCTCGCCCCAGTACGCGTCGGGCTTGAGCCGGATGCGTTCGCTCTTCACCGTGCCGCGCAGCACCTCTTTGGACAGTGGCGGACGCCGGTAGGGGCCGTGAGGCTCGGCGCCGATGAGGGTGATCCGGCCCTGATACCCCTCGCTGCGCAACGTCAGCGCCGCCGTGCCCCCCGCCACGCCGGCGCCGACGATGACCGTGTGCTCCGGCTGGGCGAACCGGGCCGGCCGGCCGCGGTCAGACACGGCTCGTCTCGGCCATCACGAAGTCGGCCTTCGCCGCGCCGCAGTCCGGGCAGGACCAGTCGTCGGGGATGTCGGACCAGCGGGTGCCGGGGGCGATGTCCTCGTCCGGCCACCCCTGGGCCTCGTCGTAGACGAAGCCGCAGACCTGGCACTCCCAGACTTTGTACGCTTCCTGGTTCATTCGCCGGCCTCCGGGGATCCGCCCTGCGGTTCGAAATCGATCTTCTCCCGGACGCCGCAGTCCGGGCAGGTCCAGTCGTCCGGGACCGCCGACCACGGCGTTCCGGCCGGGAAGCCTTCGCGCGGTGCGCCTCGCGTCTCGTCGTAGACGTAGTCGCAGACCGGACAGCTGTAGGCGCTCATGCCGTTACTCCGGACGCGGCCTCGGACCCGTACCTGGCGATCAGCCGCTCTCGCTTGCCCGGCTGAAGATTCGCCAGGGTCACATCGCCGTCATAGTGCGCGATGACCTTCGGGTCCATCACCTTGCGCCAAAGCGGCGGCACATAAGCCAGCACGATCATCGTCGCGTAGCCGCTCGGCAGTTCGGGGGCGTCATCGAAGTGGCGCAGCGCTTGGTAGCGCCGAGTCGGGTTGGCGTGGTGGTCGCTGTGCCGCTGTAGGTGGTACAGCAGGACGTTAGAGGCGATGTTGTTGCTGTTCCAACTGTGGCGGGGCGCGCAGCGTTCGTAGCGCTCGCCGTTCTTCTGGCGGAGCAGGCCATAGTGCTCGAGGTAGTTCACGACTTCCAGCAGCGAGAAGCCGAACACGGCCTGGATCAGCAGATACGGCACGATCCGCACGCCGAACACGGCGATCAGCGCTCCGAACACCGCCACCGACATCGCCCACGCGTTGAGCACGTCGTTGCGCAGCGTCCACGGCTTGCGATGCGCCCGGTCGAGCCGCGTCTTCTCCAGATGCCATCCGGAGCGGAAGCTGCCGGCCACCGACCGCGGCCAGAACCGGTAGAAGCTCTCGCCGAGGCGGGAGCTGGCCGGGTCTTCCGGAGTGGCGACGCGGACGTGATGGCCGCGGTTGTGCTCGATGTAGAAGTGGCCGTAGAGGGTCTGCGCAAGCGCCACTTTCGACAGCCAGCGTTCCAGATCGTCCTTCTTGTGGCCCAGTTCGTGGGCGGTGTTGATGCCGATGCCGCCGACCGTGCCGACGCTGACCGCCAGCCCGACGGCGTCGACGGCGTGCAGGCGGCCGCTGGACCAGATCCAGGCCGCGGTGGCCAGGCCGGCGTATTGCAGCGGGAGGTAGGCGTAGGTGCACCAGCGGTAGTAGCGCTGCGCTTCCAGGAAGGCGAGCACCGAGTCCGGAGGGTTGTCGGAGTCCTTGCCGATCGCCCAGTCGAAGAACGGGAACACCCCGAACACCAGGATCGGGCCGGCCCACCAGGCCACGCCCCAGCCGGTGGCGGCGGCCAGGCCCCAGGCGATCCAGGGGATCGTCGGGACCAGCAGGCCGAGGGGCCAGAGCAACTTCTTACCGTCCCGCCAGGAACTCTCGGCGGGGCCGGACGCGGCGATCGCCGTCATCATCGGCTCCCTGCTGTGGTTGTGGGGAAATGCGACTTGACACAATCGCTATTAGTGTCCAGAAACTAGACAGTAACTTAAGGAGTGTCAAGCAGGCGGCGGGATGGCCCCGCATAGAATCGTCGCGATGACTCGCTACACCGACTCGGTCCGTTCCAGCCTGCGGGAACGGGTCCTGGACGCCGCCTACGGCCTGGTCGCCGACGCCGGCTGGGCCGGGCTGCGCATGGCGCACGTGGCCGAGCGCGCCGGGGTGAGCCGCCAGACCGTCTACACCGAGTTCGGCAGCAAGGACGCGCTGGGCCAGTCCCTGGTGATGCGCGAGGTGGACCGGTTCCTGGACGGCATCCGCGAGGTGCTGGACCGGTACGGCGAGGACCTGCGGGGCGGGGTGACCGCCGGCATCGAGTTCACGCTGCGCACGGCGGCCGACAACGACCTGCTGAAAGCGGTGCTCACCAGCCAGCGCGGCGGCGACGGCGAGCTGATCGCGCACCTGACCACCCGCTCGGAGCCGCTGCTGGACACCGCGACCGCGATGCTCGGCGCCTACGCCGCCCAGGCCTGGCCGGAGGTCGACGAGTACTCGCGGGAGCTGGCGGTGGAGTGCGTGGTGCGGTTGACGGTCAGCAACATCGTGCAGCCGGTGGCGCCGCCGGAGCAGACGGCGCAGCGGATCGCCAGGATCGTGACCCGGGTCGCGCTGCTCAAGGACGAGGACTAAGGG
>JABFXP010000445.1 GCA_013361685.1 Catenulispora sp. | reverse complement strand
GCCTTCAGGAACCGCACCACGTGACCCTTCTTGGTCTCGTAGTCGTGCGGGTCGATCTTCGGGCGGAGCTTCATCTCCTTGATGACCGTGTGCGCCTGGTTCTTGCGCGCCTCACGGGCCTTCAGGGCGGACTCGTACTTGTACTTGCCGTAGTCCATGACCTTGACGACCGGCGGCCGCGCGGTCGCGGCGACCTCGACCAGGTCGAGATCCTGCTCCTGAGCCAGCCGGAGCGCGTCCTGGATCGACACGATGCCGACCTGCTCACCGTTGGGGCCGACCAGCCGCACTTCGGGAACGCGGATCCGGTCGTTGATACGGGGCTCAGTGCTGATGGGGCCTCCTACGTTTTGGGCTCGACGGCCCGGGGTCTTGTTCGGTACGCGGCCCCTGCGCGGAAAACGCAAAAGCCTCGCACGACATGCATGCGAGGCTCCACCACCGGACTGACCGACACCGGGACTGGGCACCGCCGGCCGTGATCGCCGACGAACCCGCCCCAGCGTGAGGCTTTGTGACCGGAACCCGTCCGCCCGAGGGCTGACCAGGTGGGAGATGGATCTCCGCTTGCGGATCGGGACACGCGCGAGCATGTCCGGATCGGTCGTGGAACCGATACTAGCAGCTTCCGGAGGGCGGCCGTCACGCCGGGCGGGCACCCGTGCGAACCGACGACCGCGGCGTGGGAAGCTGGACCGGCACAGATCGATCCGCCGCAAGGAGCCGCAGTGACCGACAACACCCCCAGCGCCGCGGACATTCCCGCCGCCGGCCCCGACGAGCAGCGCGAGCTGGCCGACGTCCCCGCGGTGGAGGTCATCGGCACGCTGGCGGTGCACCTGATGAGCGCGGCGGCGGTGAAGCTCGGGCTGGCCGAGAACGGCGAGGCCGACCTCGACCTGGACGAGGCCCGCAAGCTCATCACCGCGCTGGCCGGCCTGATCACCGCGGCCGCGCCGGAGATCGGGTCGCAGCACGCGGCGCCGCTGCGGGACGGGCTGCGGACACTCCAGCTGGCGTTCCGGGAGGCGTCGACCTACCCGGACGAGCCGGGGCAGGGGCCGGGAGAGAAGTTCACGGGTCCGGTGTTCGCGCGGTCTTAGAAGCGGCCTCCCACGCCGGGAGCGTCAGAACGGCCACCAGGTCGGCACGCCCCCGGGACACCGCGCCGGGTCGAACGTCCCGGCATCCATCCGGACGCCCCACGCGAAATCGACCCCGAACGCCGTCGCGCACAACGCGACGACCAGCAGCAGTCGCAGCGCGGTGCCGGCCGGACCCGGCCGGCGGATCCACCGCCGGCCGAGCACCACGCCCGCTGTGTAAGCCGCGATGTAGAGCACGAACCGCAGCACGTCCGCGCCCAGCCACGTATAGGCGTCGCCGTCCGGGAAGTCGTCGGTGACCGGCCCGCCGAGCTCGCACGCTCCCCACACCGAGTAGAGAGCGTGGAGCTGCGCGACCGTCAGCAGCGCGCCGACCAGGACGGCGGCGGCCGCGACCAGGCCGGGCGCGCCGCCCCGGCGCGGCACGGCCTTCTCGCTCACCACGGCCTTCTCGCTCACCACGATCTCCCCGTTCTGCGCAGCATCGCCGTCCGCCGTCGCTCCCCGGCTCAATAGAGCGGGTTGTTCGGCAGGTCGCCGCCCTTCCAGTCCTTCGGCGGCTGGTCGAGCTTCGACGGGAACCCCTGGTACTCCGAGTAGGGCCGCAGCTGGTCCAGGTGCGCGTAGATCTCGTCGTCGATCGCCTGCTTGGTGAGCTGCCCGGGCTGGTAGTGCTCGAACAGGTCGATGCCGATCTGGCGGCCGACGTAGTTGCCCTGGGTGTTCTTGCCGCCGCCGCCGAGGTAGGCGTTCAGCTCGGCGCCGTGCTGGAGGTCGTCGGCGCTGAAACCGGCGGCGCGGCCGACGTAGCCGTAGGAGATGTTCGCCCAGATGTTGTCGTAGAGCTCGGCCTGCGGGTCCTCGTCGAACCGGGTGTACTGGTGGGTCTCCCCCGGCTGGGTCGGGATCTTGGACAGGATGTCCTGGATCTTGCCCTTGAAGTCCCAGGGCTGGCCGGGGCCGACCATCGTGGCCCACATCGCGATGGCCGCGTTGATCTTGTCGCCGGACTGGCCGGCGTCGTACCAGTGCGGGTGCATGCCCTCGTCCAGCAGCTCCTTGATGTTCTTGAACTGGTCGCTGCCCATCATCGTGAAGATCTCTTGGAAGATGAAGTCGCGGCTGGCGTCGTAGCGCGGGGAGACCGCGGGGTCGTCGCCGGGGTCCTTCGTGAAGTCCGCGCCGGCGTCGTAGCCCAGCTTCAGGTCCGCCGGGTTCCCGCCGAACTCCTTGAAGCGCTGGTCGAAGGTGCCGCCGCCGTACGGACCGGCGCCGGAGCCGGACCACGGCTCGTGCGTGATCGCCTCGTCGGCGGCGTCGTGCAGCGCCTTGGCGCAGGTGTTCGCGGCGGTGTTGAGCTTGCGCACCGCGCCCTGGACCTGCTTGCGCGCGTCGACGCAGGCGTTGATCACGGTCTGCGAGGCCTGCGAGATGGGCGAGCTGTTGTTCAGCGGCACGTAGCCGGGCGCGGCGTTGGGCGAGGGGTGCGGGATGTTCGGGTCCTGCGGCGGATCGGGCTTCTGCCGGGCGATGAGGATCTTGGACAGGGCGTCGACGTAGGACTGGTCGCTGTCGTTGCTGAGGTCGCCGCCGACGCCGTGCAGGTCCTCCGGGGACAGCCCGACGCCGGCGATCGCCGCGTCCGCGTCGTTGCAGGCCGCGTCGGCCTCGGCCTGGGCCTCGGCGAACACCGTCTGGTACTGGTCCAGCGCGGCGGCGGCGTCGTGGTAGCTGTTCTTCATCGAGCCCAGCTGCTGCGGGAACGGCTCGAACGCCCGGTAGAAGGCCTCGCCGGACTTGCCGAGCCAGTTGGTCAGCGCCGGATCGGACAGGAGCGCGAACAAGTCGCGGTGCACGGATTCGGCGTTGTCGGCGACCCGGGAGAAGTCCGAGGAGACCAGGACCGGGGCGAAGCTGTCGCCGGGGACCGGATCGCCGCTGAGCCCCAGCACCCACCACGTGGTGGGCCGGGGTCCGTCGTTGCTGTCGTTGAACCGCATCAGAGCCCCCCGCTCAGCCGGTCGTCGTGGGATCGGCCAGGTCCTTGTCGACCTTCTTCAAGGCCTCGATCGAGCCGTTGACCATCTTGGTCAGCGCCGCGAAGTAGGAGTCGATCGCGGCCCGGCCGGTGTTCCAGCGCTGGAGGAAATCGTGGAGCGCGTCCTCGACGACGCTCGGGCCCAGTCGCTTGTCGTAGTCGGTGACGGCCTGGCCGCCGGTGTCGAACGCGATCTGGGCGTTGCCCAGCGCGTCCAAGAAGTTCTCGAGGCCTTGATAATCGACCTGAAGGTCACTCATGCGATGCTCCCCCATGCCACTTCCGGATACCGACCGGTAATGATCGCATTCGAGCTTACGCATCAGAGTTCTTACAGGCAACGTCCGGTCCCGGCCGGACGTCGGCCAGGGTGCGCAGCGAGCGGAAGGGGGACAGCGCGTAGATCGCCGCCTGCAGAACGGTGAGCGTGGCGAACAGCAGCAGGGCCGGCCGCAGGCCCCACCAGGTGGCCAGCGCGCCGGCGCCGAGCGGGCCGAGGAAGCGCAGGCCCTGGGTCAGGAACCGGTTGGTGGCGCCGACCCGGCCCAGCAGGTCCAGCGGGCAGGCCAGCTGGCGCACCGTCGTGGTCGCCGTCTGCGCGATCATCCCGGCACAGGTCAGGACGGTGAAGGCGGCGGCCACCAGCCACTGGCCGGCCGGACCGGAGGGCGCCAGCGGTGTGACGGCCTCCAGCGGCGCCGACAGCAGCGAGCCGCCGATCACGGCCCGGCCCACACCCGCCCGCTCGATGACCCGCCGCGCCACCACGCCGCCGGCGACCCCGCCGATCAGGCTCAGGCCGTACACCAGGCCCGCGGCGCGGACACTCCAGTGCAGGGTCTTGATGACGTACAGCAGCCACAGCGAGCTCACCCCGGCCAACAGGAACGTGGTGACGCCGCCGGCCACAGCGATCGTGCGCAGCAGCGGCTGGCGGACGACGATGCGGACGCCGTCGGCGATCTCGTCGCGGAATCGCCGGCCGGAGTCTGTTTCCCGCCCCGAAGACCGATCGCCGGCCTCCATCCGGCGCGGTTCACGCAGGCGCATCAAGGCGAGGGTGGCCGCCGAGAACACATAGGAGAAGGCGTCCACGGTGACCGCGCGCGCCGCCCCGACGACGCCGACCAGCACGCCCCCGGCGCTCGGCCCGGCGAGTTCGGCCAGCCCGCGGGCGACGTTGAGCTTGCCGTTGGCGTCGACGAGCCGGTCGTTGTCGACCAGCAGCGGCGGCACGGCGCCGGCCGCGGCGTCGAACGCGACGGCGAGCGCCCCGACCACGAACACGACGGCGTAGAGCTGGGCCAGAGTGAGGTGCCCGACGCCGTCGGCGAGCGGGATCGAGCCCATCGCGGCCGCGCAGCCCAGGGCGCAGACGATCATCAGCGGCCGGCGCCGCACCCGGTCGGCCACGGCCCCGGCGGGCAGCCCGACCAGCAGCACCGGCAGCGACGAGGCGGCGGACAGCGCGGCGACCTGGAAGCTGGAGGCGTGCAGCAGGCTGATGGCGAGCAGCGGGACGGCGAGCCAGCTGACCTGGGAGCCGAACTGGTCGACGGTTTGGCCGACCCAGTAGAGGACGAAGTCGCGGTGGCGCCACAGGCTGGCCGGGAGGTGTGGCGGGGATTGCGGGCTGGTGCCGGGCGGGCTGGCC
>JABFXP010000783.1 GCA_013361685.1 Catenulispora sp. | reverse complement strand
GAGGCCTGGCGCAGCCTGCTCTCGATCTTTCCGCACGAGCACAGCTGATCACCGCCCCTGTCACCCCCACCCCGTACGATCGGCCCCATGCCCAGCACCACCCCGTCCAACCCGTCCACCCCCGATCACCGCCTCGCCGACCTCGCCCGCCTGCGCCGCGTCCGCGACCGCATCGACCGCGAGTACACCCGGCCGCTGAACGTCGAGGAGCTGGCGCGGGGCGTGCACATGTCCGCCGGCCACCTGAGCCGGGAGTTCAAGGCCGCCTACGGCGAGTCTCCGTACTCCTACCTCATGACCCGGCGTATCGAGCGCGCCATGGCGATGCTGCGGCGCGGGGACATGTCTGTCACCGAGGTGTGCTTCGCGGTGGGGTGTTCGTCGCTGGGGACGTTCAGCACCCGCTTCTCGGAGTTGGTGGGCATGCCGCCGAGCGCCTACAAGCGGGTGGCGGCGTTCGCGACGGCGGGTCTGCCCGCTTGTGTGGCGACCCGGGTCAGCCGACCGGTCAGGATCCGAGAAGCCCGGGCTGCCGCGCTCGCCTAGGGTGACCTGCATGGATCTTTCAATTCAGGCGAGTTTCCTGCCCCACAACGATCCCGATGCCGCGGTGGCCTTCTACCGGGACGTGCTCGGGTTCGAGGTGCGCAACGACGTCGGGTTCAACGGGATGCGGTGGGTCACCGTCGGGCCGGTCGAGCAGCCGGGGACGTCGATCGTGCTGTACCCGCCGGAGGCGGACACCGGGGTGACCGAGGCGGAGCGGCGGACCGTGGCCGAGATGATGGCGAAGGGGACCTACGCGGTGATCCTTCTGGCCAGCTCGGACGTGGACGGGACGTTCGATCGGCTGCAGGCGGCCGACGCCGAGGTGGTGCAGGAGCCCACCGATCAGCCGTACGGGGTGCGAGACTGTGCGTTCCGTGATCCGGCGGGAAATCTGATTCGAATCCAGCAGAAGAAGTAGTGCAGCCGTAGTCAGCCGCAGCGTAGAGCCCCAGGAGAGAGACGAGCACCATGGTCGCCAAGCCCCACGCCGCCGACACCCACGACCTGATCCGCGTGCACGGCGCCCGGGTGAACAATCTCAAGGACGTCAGCATCGAGATCCCCAAGCGGCGGCTGACGGTGTTCACCGGGGTGTCCGGGTCCGGGAAGAGTTCGCTGGTGTTCGGCACCATCGCCGCGGAGTCGCAGCGGCTGATCAACGAGACGTACAGCGCCTTCGTGCAGGGCTTCATGCCGACGCTGGCGCGGCCCGAGGTCGACGTGCTGGACGGGCTGACCACCGCGATCCTGGTGGACCAGCAGCGGATGGGCGGGGATCCGCGCTCGACGGTGGGGACCGCGACCGATGCCAACGCGATGCTGCGGATCCTGTTCAGCCGGCTCGGCAGGCCGCACATCGGGTCGGCCAAGGCGTACTCGTTCAACGTCGCGTCGGTGAGCGGGGCCGGGGCGGTCACCATGGAGAAGGGCGGGCAGACCGTTCGGGAGAAGCGGAGCTTCAGCCTGGTCGGCGGCATGTGTCCGCGGTGTGAGGGGCGGGGGTCGGTCAGCGACATCGATCTGGCCGAGTTGTATGACGCGGACAAGTCGATCAACGAGGGTGCGATCACGGTCCCGGGTTACTCCGGGGGCGGGTGGAACTCGCGGCTGTATGCCGAGTCCGGCTTCTTCGACGCGGACAAGCCGATCGGCAAGTTCACCAAGAAGGAGCTGCACGACTTCCTGCGCCGGGAGCCGACCCGGATGAAGATCGCCGGGATCAACATGACCTATGAGGGTCTCATCCCGCGGATCCAGAAGTCGATGCTGAGCAAGGACCGGGAGTCGTTGCAGCCGCACATCCGGGCGTTCGTGGACCGGGCCGTCACCTTCACCGTCTGCCCGGACTGTGACGGGACCCGGCTGACCGCGCTGGCCCGGTCCTCGAAGATCGAAGGCGTCAGCATCGCCGACGCGTGCGCGATGCAGATCAGCGATCTGGCGCAGTGGATCCGGGGGCTGGCGGAGCCCTCGGTGGCGCCGCTGCTGGCCGCGCTGTCGCAGACGCTGGACTCGTTCGTGGAGATCGGGCTGGGGTACCTGGCGCTGGACCGGCCGGCGAGCACGCTGTCCGGCGGCGAGGCGCAGCGGGTGAAGATGATCCGGCATCTGGGGTCGTCGCTGACCGACGTCACCTATGTCTTCGACGAGCCGACCGTGGGGCTGCACCCGCATGACATCCAGCGGATGAACGAGTTGCTGCTGCGGCTGCGGGACAAGGGCAACACCGTGCTGGTGGTGGAGCACAAGCCGGAGATGATCGCGATCGCGGACCACGTGGTCGACCTCGGGCCCGGGGCCGGGGCCGCGGGCGGGTCGGTCTGCTTCGAAGGCCCGCTGGAGGGGCTGCGGGGCAGCGACACCGTCACCGGGCGGCACCTGGACGACCGGGCGGCGCTGAAGGAGCGGGTGCGCAAGGCCGAGGGCGCGTTGCGGGTCCGCGGGGCGAACGCCAACAACCTGCGGGACGTCGACGTCGACATCCCGCTCGGGGTGCTGGTCGTGGTCACCGGGGTCGCCGGGTCCGGGAAGAGCTCGCTGATCCACAGCTCGATCCCGCGGCACGAGGGCGTCGTCGCGATCGACCAGAGCCCGATCCGCGGGTCGCGGCGCAGCAACCCGGCCACCTACACCGGGCTGCTGGAGCCGATCCGCAAGGCGTTCGCCAAGGCCAACGGCGTGAAGCCGGCGCTGTTCAGCGCCAACTCCGAGGGGGCGTGCCCGACCTGCAACGGGGCCGGCGTCGTCTACACCGACCTGGCGATGATGGCCGGGGTGGCGACGGTCTGCGACGAGTGCGAGGGCAAGCGGTTCCAGGCCGAGGTGCTGGAGTACACGTTCGGCGGCCGCGATATCGCCGAGGTGCTGGCGATGCCGGTGGACGAGGCGGCGGCGTTCTTCGGGGACGGCGAGGCGAAGATCCCGGCCGCGCACAAGATCCTGGAACGGCTGGCCGACGTCGGGCTGGGCTACGTGAGCCTGGGCCAGCCGCTGACCACGCTGTCCGGCGGCGAGCGCCAGCGGCTGAAGCTGGCCGCGCGGATGGCCGACGACGGCGGCGTGTACGTGCTCGACGAGCCGACGTCGGGGCTGCACCTGGCCGATGTGGAGCAGCTGCTCGGGCTGCTGGACCGGCTGGTGGACGCCGGGAAGTCGGTGATCGTGATCGAGCACCACCAGGCGGTCATGGCGCACGCGGACTGGATCGTGGACCTGGGGCCGGGGGCCGGGCACGACGGCGGGCGGATCGTGTTCGAGGGGACGCCGGCGGAGCTGGTGGCGGCGCGGTCGACGCTGACGGGGCAGCATCTGGCGGCGTATGTGGGCGGCTGAGGTTGTGGGCGGGTGACCGGCCGGACGGGTGGGGCCGCCTGGTGGGCGGCCTTGCGAGGACCGTGTCGGGACCGGGTCAGGACCGGTAGGAACCGACCCGCAGATCGCTGACCGCGTCCAGTTCGCGCGGCTTCCATTCCAGGCGGGTGCGCGCGTTCTCGGCGGTGACGTTCTGGTCCAGGGCGAGGGCCTGGGCGTACTGTGCGCCGAGGTCTTGGGCCGCCTCCTCCAGCGGCCAGACGCGCACGTCGTTGCGGACGCCGGCGGCGCGGCCGGCGCCGGCGGCGAGTTCGCGGACCGGGACCGCGGGCTCGGCGACGCCGTGCCAGATGGTGCGGGCCGGGGCCTGGGTCAGGACCCGGACGTAGAGCTCGGCGAGGTCGTCGACGTGGACCATCGGCCAGCGGGCGTCGCAGTCGCCGACGACGCGCGGGAAGCCGGCTTTGCGGGCCCATTCGACGAGCTGGGCCGGGATGCCGCCGCCGCGGCCGTGGACGATGCCGGGGCGCAGCACGGTGGCGCGGATGCCTTTGTCGGTGAGGGCGAGGACCTGCTCCTCGATCGCGGGGCGGTAGCCGACGAGCGGGATCGGGTCGGTGCGGCTGTCCTCGGCGGCGGGGGTGTCGCCGGTGGCGCCCAGGACCCAGACGCCGCTGGTGTAGACGAAGGGGCGGATGGTGCCGTGCATGGGGGCGGTGAGGGCGGTGATGGCGGCGGCGTCCATGCGGGCGTCGCCGGTCGGGGTGGCGGCGTGGATCACGCCGTCGATGTCGTCGGTGACGGCGGCGGCCAGGGAGGCCGGGACCTTCAGGTCGCCGAAGCGCCGCTCGAACGGGACGGCGGGGCGGGTGCTGCCCGGGCGGGCCAGGGCCACGACCTCATGGCCGTCGGCGGTCAGACGTTCGGCCACGGCCGATCCGACATATCCCCCGGCGCCGATGAGCAGGACACGCATGTTGAACCCCCATGTATGTGAACGTGATTGGTCGATCTTAGGTGGTCGCCCGGGGGCGGGGTCTCGAGAACGGCGCGGTAGGTCGGGAGTCGGTCGGCCGGTGCTCGGGGCCGGTGGCGGCGGGTGTCGGTGTGCTGACGGTGCGACGCTGATTCGCGGTCGCCGCCGGCGGGCGGTGCTCGCGGCGACGGCCTCTGCGAGGATGATCCGGAGTGTCAGGCGGCGGGCGGGGAGGATTCGTGGTGGAGCAGTTCGAGATCCCGGGGATGACCGGGGACTGGGACACCGGGATGCTGCGGCTCGTCGCCGACCCGGAGCGTATCAGGGAACTGATTCCCTTGCGGCGGGGGCCGGTGCAGGGGCCGGCAGTGTGGCGGCCGCCGGCGCAGACGGAGCGGCAGCCGGAGGCCCGGCAACTCCTGGTCGCCCAGGCTGAGCAGCCGGCGCCGCAGGCGGCCGCGCCAGGGCGC
>JABFXP010000174.1 GCA_013361685.1 Catenulispora sp. | reverse complement strand
GCTTGGAGATGCCTCAGTCGAGGTCACCTTCACCGACGGCTACTGGCATGCGGTCGACTCCGCCGAGCGCCATTTCACCGAGGCGGGTCGGATGGCGGTTGCCAATGCTCTGGTCCGCCAGCACTTCAGCCTGCTGTCGGAAGACCGCTGAATCACCGCTCATTCACTGTTGAATCACCGCCGAATCACCGCCGAATCACCGCCGAAAGACCGGGGCCTTGCCGAGCGGACTCGGCAAGGCCCCTTCCCCGACTGTCAACCGTCAGTGGGCGGTCAGCGGAACCGCCGAGGCGGCGTGGTCGGACGCGGCGCCGGGGATCTGCTGCCGGTCAGCGGCCGTGGTGGGGACGGTCGTCGTCGGCGCCGTGCGCAGCAGGCCGCTCGCCGGGACGTAGGTCGCCTGGTTGAAGACGCCGCCGCTCGGGCTGAGCGCGACCTCGATCGCCGGACGTGCCAGGCCGTTGCTCCAGGAGGTCGACATGTAGTCGCCGACCATCGGGCCCTGCGACGTGCTCGGCAGCCACGACAGCGACATCGGGCCGGCCAGCTGGGTCGGGGCCGTCCAGCTCGCGCCGGCGTTCGCCGACTTCACGAAGCCGACGTCCAGCTGGCAGGTCGACGCCGAACATTTCGTCGAGGGGTAGTAGTAATAGGACAGGGCGATGCTCGCCGAGGCGCCCGAGGTCGACTTGTCCACCGCCAGGCCGGGGAGGAAGTGGTCGACGCTGCTGTTCGTCGCGTCGATCGGGACGCGGGTCACGGGTGACCAGGTGGTGCCGTCGGCGGAGGTCGAGTAGACGATGTCGTTCGCGGCGCAGCCCTTGCGGAAGCGGCAGTCGGACCAGCCGACGTAGACGGTGCCGGCGCCGTCGATCTCCGCGGACGGAAGCGGACCGCTGCGCAGGCCGCCGCCCTCGGTGTGCGACTTGATGGCCGTGATGGTCACCGTGGAGGACCAGCTCGCGCCGCCGTCGGTGGACTTGAAGGCCAGCAGCGAGGTCTCGTTGGCGTTGTCGACCGGCACGATCACGGTGCCGTTGGGCTGCACGACCGGCTGGCCGCCGATGCCGGTCGCGCTGTTGGCCGTCTTCTTCGCCGGCCCCCATGTCAGGCCGCCGTCCGTGGAGGTGGACATGTACTCGGTGTTGCCGGCGCCGTTGTCGTCGAACTCGGTGTAGCAGTTGCCGTAGAACGGGCTGGTGGCCGTGTCGTCGCACGCCGTCCAGTTCTTGTCCAGGCCGGAGTCGGCGAAGGTGGTGACGGTCACCGGGTTGCCCCAGACGGTGCCCCCGTTGGTGGAGCGGCTGACGACCACGGAGGGCACGCCGCCGGCGGCGGTGATGGGGATCGAGGAGACCATCCACACCCCGTGCTTGGCGTCGTAGGCCACCGACGCGTCGGAGACCGCGTTGAACGTGCCGCCGCCGGACCACGTGGTGATGCCGGGCATGAACCCGTGCGTCCAGGTGGAGCCGCCGTCCGAGGACGTGGCCCAGCCGATGTCCGACGACCCGCCGTTGGCGAACCGGCCGGTCTGCTGCGCCTCGACGATCGTCGAACCGAACGAGTAGGTGTCCGGCTCCACTTCGGTGGCGTGCTGGCTGCCGCTGTTGGTGAACGGATCGGAGCTGATCTGGGTGAGTGCCACGTTCGCGCCGGCGGTCGTGCTCCCGGCCGCCACCAACACGAGGGCTGCGACGGGGGCGAGCCAGCGGGCGTGCTTTCGTCTCATCACGGGCCGTACTCCTTGTGGGAAGGCTGTGCTCGACAGATCGACCGCGTGCGACAGCGGCTCTGGGCCGAGTCCCGGCGTGGCGGTCCGGAGACTCCGCGAGCCAAAGTCGATGTTTGGTACACGCGGCATCACGGAAAGTAGGGGCACCGCGATGCGTCGTCAAGCTCGCGGGGCTGTAGGCGTGGCGAAGTGTCGGCGTGGCGAAGTGCCGAATGCCGAACTGCCCAAGCGCCCAAGTGCCGGCGTGCCGGCGTGCCGGTCCCCCCTGCGGGCCTCAGCGTTGGTACCCCGCGCACAGCATGCGCATCCACGTGATGCGACCGTCCTCACCGCACTGGTAGTAGGCCTGCTGCTCGACGTGGAACTCGCCGTCGGCGTTGGCGACCAGCAGCTCGTACACCAGGCGTCGGCGCCGCACGACCGGCTCGTCCGACGCCGACCGCAGGGCCTGGATGCGGGTGCCGTCCTCGAACCAGGAGCCGAGGACTATCTCCTCGACCACTTCGGCCGCCGACGTCGCCTGCCAGTGCCGGCCGGGCGTCAGCGCCTGGAAGTCGATCTCCTCGGCCAGGCACCGGCGCAGCGCGTCCTGGTCCTTCGCCGCCAGCGCCCGTGCGAAGCGCAGGCCGGTGCTCTCGTCCTTGATGTCCACACCCCAGCGTCGGCCACGGGAGTCGGGCGGCGCTACCGTGGAAACCCCGCAGTTCTCGCGTTCACGACGAGGAATCAGTGGACGACGAAGCGGGGGCCGACGTCGGACGGGGGATGACGGCCGGCGTCCGGCTGGCGTAGTCCTCGTACACGGCGCCCAGCTCGCGACGCAGATCGCGTTCCTCGAGGGTGACCCCGACCAGGATGTAGGCGCTTGCCGCGGCCGAGAACAGCAGGTGGCCGCGGCTCATGGTCGGCGTCGACCAGAAGGCGATGAGGAAGCCCGCCATGATCGGGTGCCGGATGATCCCGTAGAGCCAGCGCACTTGGAAGGCCGGCGGGCGGTAGTCGCGGCTGGCGGCTTGGCGCAGGCCGACCAGATCGAAGTGGTCGATCATGAAGGTGGAACCGACCGCGATCGCCCACCCCAGCCCGTAGAGCACCCAGACCGTGCCGCGCGCCGGCTGCGCCTGCACGTTCCAGGCGGTGCCGTCGATCGGGCGCCACTGCCACAGGACCAGCGCGAGCAACGCGTCCGCGGTGAGGACGTAGGTGCTCCGCTCGGCGGCGGCCGGAACGACACGCTTGAGCAGCCGCTTGGCCGCGGGCCGGGCCATGACGGAGTGGTGGACTGCGAACAGGCCCAGGAGCAGCAGGTCGACTCCCGCCGCGATGGCGGTGCCGGTGCGGGCAGTGGAACGGTCGACGCCCGCCGCCGACGGCTGGTCGGCGAGGAAGGCGAACGCCCAGCCGAACACGGCGAGGAATCCGAGATAGGCGATCGTCGCGTAGGCGATGAGGAAGAATCGTTTCACGCCTTCATGCTCGGTCGCGGCGACGGCGGCCCGCAGCCGTGGAACCACGGCACTTCGCGACGGCTACCCCCGCGACGTGACGAACCAGGCGGCCAACTGCGCCCGCGACCGCAGCCCCAGCCGATCGCGGATCCGCTCGATGTGCGACTCGGCCGACCGCTCGGTGATGACCAGCTCCCGCGCGATTTCCCGGTTCGACATCCCCCGCGCGACCAGAGCGGCCACCTCCCACTGCCGCGGCGTGAGCTCCGGCGCGAACCGCCGCCGCACCCGGGCCAGCCCGAGGCCGGAGCGGATGGCGTCCACGACGCCGTCGGCGTCCCCGACCACGGGGATGTGCGAGCGCCCGGGCAGCACCACCAGCTCGGCGCCGCGGATGCCGGCGGCCAGCCGTTCGCCCTCGGCCAGCGGCACCGCCCGGTCGCCCTGCCGATGGACGACGACGGTCGGCGCCTGGATCCGCTCGAGGTCGGCTTCGACGCAGAGCGCGTAGCCGGCGGCGAGGACGCGCAGCGCGTCTTCGGCGGAGGCGGCTTCCCGCTGGAGGGCGGCGAAGCTGGCGCGGAAGGCGGGCCCGGCCTCCGGAGCGAAGATCTCGGTCAGGACTTGAGATCCCAAGCCCCAGTGCTTCTCCACCAGCCCGAGCACATGCTCGCGGACCGCGGTCGGCCCGACGCGGGCGCCGTCGACCCACCCGCCGTAGAGGACGAGCCGCCGTACGGTCCGGGGCCGGGCGGCGGCCCAGCGGACGGCGAGCGCGGCCGACAGCGACATGCCGACGACGTCGAAGCGCTCGACCCCGACGGCGGCGGTCACGGCGCTGATGACGTCCATCTCGAGGTCGGGCAGGGCGGGTTCCGCCGGCGCGGGGCCGGAAAGCCCGGACCCGGGCCGGTCGTAGCGGATCAGGGTCCGGCCGCGCGCGAGCGCTTCGAGGAAGCGGCGCTGCGGCGTCAGGGCCCAGTCGAGCTCGAGGTGCGAGACCCAGCCGGGGGCGAGCAGCAGGGCGGGGCCGGTGCCCACGGTCGAGTAGGCGACGGAGGTGGCGGTGGTGCCGGTGGTGAGGTGGACTCGCCCGAGTTTGTGCTCCACGGGTCGATTCTGACAGGGGGATGCGGGCGGAGAAGGGGCGGATGCGTTGTCGGTGTGTGTGACCTGTGGAGGGGCTGGGCGCAGGAACTGCCGTTCAACGCGAGGCTGTGACTCGGCGCCGTGAAGACTCCAGACCGGAGTCGAAGTCGCCGAGGACGCCGTATCCGGGGACGTCCTCGTCGCGGATCCGCGACGGGTCGAGGCTCCAAGCGCCGGCGACCTTCATCACGTCGCTCTCGGTGGGCGTGGTCGCCGAGAACGTTGCGTAGTCCTCGTCGCTCCAATCATCGATGTCTTCGCCGAGGTTGCGTATTCCGATGCCCAACGCGTGCTCGATCGACGTCGGCTCGCCGACGAACCGCGTGACCTCGAAGCGTTCGCCGAGCCAGCCGTACGCACGGATCAAACGGCCGTCGATCGCAAGTGCCCACTCGTGGCACTCCGGCACCCGGTAGTTGCTGAAGAACTGCACTTCGCCGAGCTTCCCGCTCAGGTCGGCCAGCCATGAGGCGAAGACTGAATCCGCGGTTTCGGTGTCGATGAAAAACAGTCCTCGGCCGTGCGCGAGTGTCCACTCGCCGATGGGCGGTGCGACATAGACGCCCGCGGCGTAAGCGGCATCCGTACCCGCATCGAACGGGACGATCCCGCGCTCAACCATCCCGAGTGCGTCCGCGACGAGCTCCGCGGAGCTGTTGCGGACGGCGATCCATGAGGTCTTGTAGGCGAAGCCCATGGCTCAACATCATCCCAAACGCATTCTCGGCTGAAGCGCTGGAGGAATGTGGAGCTCTACGTCCCTCGCGCGAGGCAATACCGCGAGAGCGGCCGCTGTCGGTGGGCGCTGATATGGTCAACAGCATGGCAGGGGAGATCGAATACGTAGTGGGCGACGCGACCGTGCCGAACGGTGGCGGCCCGCGGATCATCGCGCATGTCTGCAACGATGACGGCGGGTGGGGGAAGGGGTTCGTTGTCGCGGTCTCTCGCCGGTGGCGGGAGCCGGAGGCCGCCTACCGCTCGTGGTATCGCGACAGGGAGACGAGTGGCTTCGCGTTGGGTGCCGTGCAGGTGGTGCCGGTGGGCGAGGAACTGTTCGTGGCGAACATGATCGGGCAGCACGGATATCGCCCGGGCCCTGGTGATCCTCCAGTCCGGTACGAGGCGATCGGGATGGCGTTGGCCGCTGTGGGTGAGCATGCTCTTGAGCTGGGCGCCTCGGTGCACATGCCGAGGATCGGCTGTGGGCTGGCCGGCGGGCGGTGGGAACTGGTGGAGCCCCTCATCGGCGAGCGCCTCACGCGCCGCGGCATCGCGGTGACGGTCTACGATCTTGAGGCCTGACTCTACGGGGCTGAACGCTGGTCGAGCATTGAGTGCTGGATGCTGTCCCCACCTTCGATGCCGGTCAGCGTTCCGGCCGTCAGAGTCGGGATCCGAAGCTTCCGCTTCGCGGTAGCCGCTTCTCCACCCTCTGATCCCGAGGTGACTCTGTCGTGCTGAATCGAACCTTCGCCCTGCGTCCATGGTCGAGGCTCGACGCCCGCTACGACCACCTCAACGTCCTGGCCACCTCAGTGAACCCGGCCGGTACACCGGTAACGCTGCTGGTCGACGCCGCGAACGCGGCCGTCGCCCAGCCCGAGCCGCGCGGAGTCCCGTTCCCGCGGGAGCAGCCCTACGACGCGCTGCTCGTCATCGGCCACGGCGGGGAGGAGGCCGAGATCCCCGTGTCCGGCGTGCCCTACCGGTACCCGTGCATCGATGCGTGGAGTGGCGGCTTCGCTGTCGCCAAGGCTCGCAACCTCGCACAGCGGGACTACGACCCCGTCAACGGCGACGACAGCCGTCTACCGCACAACGTCGCCACCTTCGATCTCCTCGGCGCGCAAAACGGCTCCTTCTACGCTGGCGACGCGATCGAAACCCTCTCCTTCGATGAAGCCGGCACGATCTGGACCAGCTACTTCGACGAGGCCTCGGCATGGCTGCCGGTCCGACAGCGCCAAGGCCGCACCGAGACTTTCGCCTTCGGCAAGGCGCGTGTTCTGGTCCATATGCCAGGGCTGATTCGGTGGAATCGGCGAGGCGAAATCCTCTGGGCCGCCGTGCACGATCCGATGACGGTCGACTGGTGCGACTGCTACGCGCTCAACGTCGGAGTCCACAGAACCTGGGCCTGTCCCTACACCGGCTTCCCACTCGTCGACATCGATGACGCGGGCATACGGCTCGTCCGACGCAACCCCGTTCGCTCCTCCGGTGCGGTCGCGGTCGACGAGAGCGGCAACCGGGCCGCCTTCGTCAAAGCAGCAGCCGAACGGATACCGGGGCGCTACGTGGTGACCGAGTGCCGCCTCGCCGACGGACCGGTCGAGCCGGTCGCCGCAGGCCCGCTGAGCATGCCCGACGGGACAGACCCGTCGTGTTGGTTCAAACGCAAAGTGGCGCGCGACGGCAGGATCTGGGTCCAGTTCGAAGACCCGCGCGCGTGGTACCTCCTCGAACTTTGAGCAGGGCGCGGTAATACGAGGCGGGCCCTCGCAGCGACGCCGTGTGACCATCAGGGTCGAGATCAACTCCCGACCCTGATGGTCTGGTGCATCAGGACCCGACGTTCGTCATCGCTACCACGGTGTTGAGCCCGCCCGCTGCCGTGACCCGCACGGCCCACGCCCCGGCCACGCCGTTCGCCGTGACCGGCGGCGCGGCCACCACCCCGGCGTTCTGCGCCCCGGCCCCGGTCTTGCCGGTGAACGTGGTGGCCCCGCCCGGGAACGTCCCGGACGGGGCGCCGGGGTTGGTCGGGAGTGCGAACGTCACCGAGACGCCCGGCACCGGGTTCGCGTTCTGATCCAGCACCACGACCGAGGGCGCGGTGAGGAACGCCTGTCCGGTGCCCGTCGTCAGCGGGTCGGCGCTGCTCGCCTGCACCCGGCTCGCGGCTCCGCTGGTGCCGAGCGCGAACGTCGTGCGGATGCCGGTCCCCAGCACGGTGGCCGTGACCGTGTAGCCGCCGACGTGACCGTTCGGCGTCACCGCTGTCGTGGTCGCCGTCCCGTCCGCGCCGGTCGTGGCGACGTAGGTCCCGACACCGGCGACGCCGCCGGTGCCCGCGAAGACGCACGACGGCCCGCCGGACGGAGCGGCGAACGACACCTGCTGGCCGGGGACGGGGTTGCCTGTGACGTCCAGGACCGTGACCGTCAGCGGCAGGGGGAGCGCCGGTACGCCCGTGGACCGTTTGCGCGTCGGGGCGCCGGCCGCCCACTGCCCGTTTCCGCCGGTCGCCGAGGCGCTTGAGGCCGACGCCGCCGTGTTGGTCAGGCCGAACCGGGCCTGCTCGGTGACGCCGGTGATCGAGGCGGTGACGATGTACTGCGGGCCGGCGTAAGCGTTCGCGAAGACCGGGCCGGACCAGGCCAGGCCGCCCGCGTCGGTCTGCTTCGTGACGGTGTCCGTCCCCGCGCCCGTGCCGAACACGCAGGAGGGCGAGCCGCCGGCGGTCTGCGCGGGTGCGGTGAACACCACGTCGATGCCGGGGACCGGGGCCTTCTGCTTGTCCAGGACCTGGGCGATGAGCTGGTCGAAGCGCATCAGGACCGGCATGGTCTGACCGTCCCCGCTGTTCGCCGAGATCGTGACGTCCGCGGTCGTGACGAACGTCGCGCCGGCGCTGGCTCCGCCCGGCACCTCGATCTGGATCGTGTTGGTGCCGAGCCGGGTCCCGGCCTGGATCTGGCAGGACGCTGAGCCGCCCGCGTCGGTCAGCAGCGTGATGATGTTCGGGGTCGTCGGGTCGAAATAGACGATGGCGGACGCGCCTGTGTCGATGAACTGGCCGGCGTCGGCCGCCATCGTGAGCCGCACCAGGGTGTGGGGCTGCCCGGTGCCGGCCGCGTCCTGCGGCGTCACCTGGAGCGAATCCACGACCTGCTGGCCGGGGTGGACGATCTGGCCGCTGCCCTCGATCGCGAACATGGTGACCGGCGACTTGCTGACCGTGCAGGTGATGGCGGCGGTTCCGGCGCTCTGCACGCCGGGGACGGTGGCGTTGATCGTGTAAATGCCTTCAGCCGGTCCGGTGAGGAACGGGTAGGCCGTGGCCAGGCCGTCGCGGTCGGCGGCGACCTGGATGCTCGACTTGTCGGAGCCGAGGACGAAGTCCAGGCTGTCGGGTTCGGCGCGGAAGGTCCCGGCCGTGGGGCCGGCCGCGGCGGTGAACAGGACCCCGGCGCCGGACACCCCGGTCCCCTTCAGGTCGGTGACCTTGGCCTGGAGTACTCCGCTGATCAGGGTCGAGGCGGGGACGTCGATGGTGTGGGCGACCGGCTCGATGTGGGAGATCGTCACCGTCGCGGCGCCGACCGTGCCCAGCAGCGCGCCGATCGAGTTGCCCGGCGGGTAGGCGTTGTCGCTGGCCGCCACGCCCCAGGTGTAGGTCCCCGCGGTGGTCGGGGTGCCGCAGAAGGCGACGTCGGGGAGGTCGGGGGTCCCGGTGAACTTCTGCGTCAGTCCGGGTGGGAGGTCGCCGATCGTGCCGGTGTAGAAGGCGCGCTTGCTGCCGCCGTTCAGGATCTTCACGTCGGTGTTCTTGTAGTAGATCCCGACCTGCGGTGTGGTGTCGGAGACGTGCCCGTAGAACCCGGCCACGTAGGCCTTCCAGGCGTCGGTCACATTGTTCTGCGGCCCGAACCACTGCACGCCGCCGGCGTACCGGCAGTCCGGTCCGGACACGCCGAGGCCGGAGCGGATCGTGTAGACCTCGCCGGCGATGGCGCAGGCCCCGGCGAATCCGTTGGCCAGCGCGTCCAGGACGGTCTTCGCGCCGCGGAAGTACTTGCCCTGCGGGGCGTTGCCCAGGGTGCCGATCATGATGACGGCGTCGAACGTGGACACCGCTCCGAGCACGCCCGAGGCCCAGGACAGCGCTTTGGGGACCTCGTCGGTGGCCAGGGGCGCGACCAGCAGGCAGACGCCGGTGGCCACCACCCCCATCAGGCCCATGATCGTCCCGGCGATCGCCCCCTGGGTGCCGCGGTTCTTCAGGAGTTTGTTGTCGTTGCCGTAGGAGCCCAGGCCCGGCAGATCCTTGCCCAGGATCACCGAGGCGGTGTTGAACGCCGCGTCGAGGAACCAGATGGCGCACGGCGCGTACCAGCCCTTGTTGTCCGAGTACGCGAACGGGAGGTAGAGCGCGCTGAACGCGGTGAAGGAGGTGAAGCAGGTGAGCAGGTTGATCCACAGCCGGTCGCCGTACACCTCCCAGTTCGTCATGCAGCACAGCACGTTGTACGCGATCGCGACGGCGACGCCGTCGGCGACGTTGTACGCCGCGCACGAGTAGCCGTCCGGCCAGCCGGGCACCGGGATCGCCGGGTTGGTCGAGTCGGTGGCGGCCCCGGTGCCGAACGGAGTGGCCGGCGGCCAGGCGGTGAAGTCCACGAACTGGCCGCCCGGGAACGGCACGCGGTCCACGCCGAAGATGACCTTGTGGACCACGGTGATCGGGTAGGCCAGCAGCAGGCAGCCCAGGTTCCCCACCGTGAGCGGCTCGCCGGAGTGGCCCACCTGGTCCATGAACCAGTCCCACAGCCAGACGATCGGGCCCAGCGGCAAGGGGATGTCCAGCAGGCCCGTGATGCCGTTGAGGAAGGCTTTCACCAGGTCGACGCCGCTGGACAGCAGATTGGCGCAGAAGTCGAACAGGACGTCGACGATGCGCTGGACGGCGTCGATGACGGTGCCGAACCCGGCCTGTTGCAGCGTTTCGGGATTCGCGAACAGGTCGGTCAGCGTGTCCACGACGGTCCGGCCGAGGTCGAGCAGGGCGCCGCCGAACACGCCGCAGACGGCGAGCGCCTCGGGCAGCAGCCACTCGGCGGTGCCGGCGAGCGCTTCGGGGCCGATGTCGACCGACAGGCTGGACTGGTCGACGAACTTGTTCATCGCCCAGTTGGCGTCCGGGTCGTCCTTGAATCCGGCGACGTCCAGTTTGTCGCCCTGGCTGGTGTCCGGCGGGGCGGCGATGTTCTGGAAGTCGCCGACCCTGGTGCCGCCGAACTGGTTCCGGAGTTGGTCCAAAGCGAGGTGCACGTTCGTGCGCTGCTGGTTGAGCAGTCCGGTGCCGTACTTCGAGACCGCGGTCATCATCTTCACGCCGGCGGCCGGGACCTGGGCGAGCATGCTCTGCAGGGCGGTCTTGGTGGCCCAGACGTCCTGGAAGTCGAACAGGGACTTGAGCCAGTCGATGAGTCGCGTGACGGAGTCGGCGATCATCTGGACGACCGCCTCGACGGCCTTGACGGCCGACTCCAGGGCGTCGATGACCATCTCGCCCAGGGACACGAACTTGCCGCCGACCCAGACCGCGATGTCGACGACGAACTGGCCGAGCGGGCCGGTGCTGGCCACGAAGTCGGCGACGGCGGTGGCGCCGGACTTGATGCCCTCCCAGATGTCGCCGGCCCAGGAGGTGGCGGTGTCCCACAGCCCGCCGTAGGCGCCGTGGCCGGCCCGGTAGGCGCGGTGGGCGTCCAGTTCCTCCTGCGTGCGGAAGGCCTGGTAGGACGGCCGGGTGGGGTCCCAGGTCTGGACGGCGTAGCCGACGACGGGCTGCGGGTCGTCGTACCCGTCGATGACGGCGGTGAGCTGCGTCGGGTTGCCGGCGGCGGCGCCGTAGGCGTCGGCGCAGTGTTTGACGACGGTGGCGGCGTCCATCGGGGACTTGTCCCAGTCGGCGACCAGGGCGGTCTTGCTCCCGTCGGCGTTGGTGCAGGTCGCGGTGGTCAGCGCCGCCTCGTCGAACCTGCCGGGCTGGGACCGCAGGCTGCCGGTGCCGGCCAGGAAGTCGTTGACCGGGCCGGCGAAGTCGATGGCGGCGCCGCTGGTCAGACTGTCGGTGGTGAGATAGACGACGGCCGCGTCCAGACCTTTGGCGTCGACCGCGAGGACGAGCCGGCCCTTGCCGTCGGTGCTGCACAGCGCGGGCCGGCCGGGGCCGACCTGGTAGGACTTGTCGGCGATCCGCACCTCGACGAGCGAGTCCGCGGTGACCGTCACCGGGTGGCCGGGCATCTCGCAGCCGTTGGTGTCGAGCAGAGTGGCGTTGGCGAGGTAGTGGTCGACGAAGTGCGCGCTCTGCGACTTGGTGGCGGCGTCCGGGTCGAGCCGGACCTTGTCGGTGGCCCAGACCGAGGTGGTGACGTCCTGGGTGCACAGGCAGTAGGCCTCGGCGGCGGTGACGTTGTTCATCTTGATGAGCTGCGAGGGCTTGTAGTCCGGGTACGGATCGACGTGGTAGCCGGCGATGTCCGGGTGCAGGTTGACGGTCACGGGGGTGGGCTGGCTGGGCGCCTGGAAGACCGGCAGGAAGATGTTGTCGCTGGTGCCCCGGAAGATGGAGATCATCCCGGCGCCGGGCCGGTAGATGATCATGTGGTCGCGGCGTCCGTCGGCGGCGTAGTCGTAGGTGGCGAAGCAGTCGGCGGCGGTGGGGAAGTAGCCGCCGAAGTCGCTGTCGCTGTAGACACTGGCGAAAGCGGGCTGCTGGCCGGGCTTGGGATCGCCTTGGCGTTGCAGGAGCCGCACCTCGGGCATGAACCCGCCGGGCGGGTTGCCGGGGCGGTAGGCCAGCAGCCGGTCGGGCAGGTCGGCCGGGATCGTCCGGTCGCCGTAGCCGTAGGCCAGCAGCCGGTCGTTCTCGTTGTCCATCGGGTAGCCGCCGATCCCGTTGCTCGCGTGGTAGAGCGCGAGATACAGGTCGCTGTCCTTGGGGTCGGTGTCCTTCTGGAGGATCCACACGACGCCGGTGCCGGGCCGGTAGGCCACGAGGTGGTCGGCGGCTCCCTTGCCCGTGTAGTCGTACGGGGTCAGCTGGTCCCGGGCGTCGGCGAAGTCGTAGCCGCCGATGCCGGGTCCGGCGCCGTTCTTCAGACTGGCGTAGACGGTGGTGAACCCGCCGCCGGACCCGGCGTTGGACGCCAGGATGCCGACCGAGCGCTGCCCGGGGGTGTACAGGACCACGTGGGTGGGCGATCCGGTGCCGGTGAAGTCGAACCCGAAGATCCGGGTGGCGTCGGTCTGCACGATGTCGCCGGTGACAGCACCCTGCCAGAGCGACTGGAAGCCGTCGTTCTGGCGCCGCATGACCTGGATCATCTTGTCCGAGGAGCGGTACAGGACGAGGTGGTCGGCGCTGCCGGTGCCGTTGTAGTCGTAGGCGATCAGCTGGTCGCCGGGCAGCAGGCCGGTCTGGAACTGGTTGTTCTTGTTGTCGAAGACCCGCTGGAAGGATCCGTCCGGCAGGCCGGAGCGGCCGACCACCCAGACGATGTTCTGGCTGGGCCGGTACAAGACCAGGTGGTCGGCGCGCCCGCTCCCGCTCCAGTCGTAGGGGAACACGCGGTCGTCGGTGACGGCCAGGTCGTAGCCGCCGATCCCGTTGGGCACGGTGCCGGTGGCGGTCGCCCACACCGGGATCAGGCCGCCGTCGATGGTGGTCGTCCAGTTGTCCTGGTGCAGGACCTGAAGGGCGCCGTCGACGTTCTCGCCGTAGACGTGGAGCCACTTGTCAGCGTCCTGCCATGCCGTGGCGGTCTCGAAGCCCAGGGCCGGCGTGCGGATCTCCAGCCCGGCGTTCGGCGCGATGCCGTAGCCGGTCACGAGGTCCTCGGTCAGGGTGTTCAGGTAGACGTAGCCCACGTCGCCCTGCGGCGCGGACTGCGGCAGGTTGGGGACGTTCCAGGTGCCGCAGAACTGTTTGACCGTGCTGCTGAGAGTCGTCGCCGACAGGGACTGGCCGTCCTGGATGACGCTCCGGATCAGGGTTCCGCCTAACAGCAGATAGAAGACGTAACACTTGACCGTGACGGGAGTGCCGAGCTGCGCGGCGGGCACGAAGCCTCCGCCGACCACCCGGCCGGTGCCGCCCGGCATGGTGCCGCTGCTCGACACGGCCCAGTCGTTGTGGCTGTCCGGATCGTCGAAGGTGGCCAGCCCCGCAGACAGGGCCCCGTAGTAAAGGCTCTGATTGACCGGCGGCGGCGCCGACGCGACGACGGACCCCATGACCAGCGGCCCGGCGTCGGGAGAGTAGGAGACGGCCAGCGCCCGCGGCGCCGCGTTCCCGATCCGCCACGGCGTCGCGGTCGCGGCCCGGGCGGTCCAGGTGCACGCCGTCGTGCCGTCCGGCTGGGCATCCCCGGGAGTCAGCACGAAGGTCTGCAGGTCCTTGGTGCCGTCCTGCGGGGAGCAGAAGGCCCAGACGTCGCCGTCCATGTGCACGGCGACGACGACCTCGGCGAAGGTGGCGCCGCCGGCCGCCTCGACCTCGGTCTGCTGCCAGCCGGTGACCGAGTCGCCGGTCCGTTGCAGGTAGGTGAGCAGACCACTGCTGTTGAGGACGAGCGCCTCCTCGCGGGTCTCCTTGAACGGGTTCGAGAACAGCGCCTCCTGGTTGGGGCCGGTGCCGACCGACACCTCGTCGGCGGGGAGCACGTCTTGCATCAGCTGGGTGCTCACGCGGAAGGAGCCGGGGGTGGTGGTCGGCGGGGTGGGCGCGGTCGACGGGGTCAGCGGGGTCGGCTCGTGGGCGGGGAGCGCCGTTTTGACGCCGGGGCGGTGCGCGGTGGAGGTCATGCGTGGTCACGCCTTTCTGCCATGGAGGGTGAGGCCCCGGTCGGTGGGGCTCCCTGTCACTAAATGGGCAGAAAATGCGATGCGTCCAGGCCGTCTCGAGCTGGTCGGAGGCGGGTTGCAGCGGATGATTTCGGACGGGCCGGCGGGTGTCCCGCGTCGGATCGGGCTGCTTGGATCGCCGTTATGTCAGAGCGCTGATGTCGAAGGTGGTGGTGTGGTCGGGGGCGGTTCATGGCCAGGAGGTTGGTGTCGTTTCGGGGGTGGTGCGTGTTGGTGGGGTGGTACCAGAGGACGGTCTGTCGGCCCCAGTCGGTGGAAGCACCGGGGGCGTTTTACTGCTCATCTCGGCGGGCGTTTCGACCTGTGGACTCGCCGCCGAGCGAGCGGATGAACGTTACATCGCGCCCGGGCGCGCTCTGCCTGCGGTTCTCGTAGTGAGTCAAGCGCGGTGATTGACAGCTCTAGCTCGGTGTAGTGATGATGCCCCCGTTTTGGGAGCGCTCCCACTGGTTCTGGGGTGGCGACCGGCCCTGTCGGCGGCTGTTGTCAATCGGAGGATGCGAAATGTACTCACCAGCACAGTTGCCTGCGCGCGCCGTTCGGGTGTCACGGTCGGTGGCGCTAGTCAGTACTTTGATTCTGGTGCTTGCCGCTGTGGTGGGGTGGCGTTCTGCGGGGGCGGCGTCGGCGAGTTCGACGACTGTGGTCGGGGTTGGGTCGGGGCGGTGTTTGAACGTGACTGGTGGTTCGGCGACGGCTGGTGCGGCGGTGGAGTTGTGGGACTGCAATGGTCAGGCGGGTGAGCAGTGGGATACGACGACTGCTGGTGAGTTGCGGGTGTTCAGCGATTCCATGTGTCTTGATGCGTATCAGAAACAGACCGCTCCGGGGACAGCGGTTGATATCTGGAGTTGTAACGGCGGTGCGAATCAGCAGTGGCGTATCAATGCCGACGGCAGCATTACCGGTGTGCAGTCGGGTCTGTGTCTGGACGCCAGTGCTAAGGGCACGGCCAACGGCACCGCGATCGAGTTGTGGACCTGCAACGGTGGCAGTAACCAGAAATGGACCGTCGCAGGCAGCGGTGGATCCGGTATCCCCACGGCCACAGGCGACAGCCGTTCGGTCAGCGAGCCGAGCGTGCCCGCCACCGTGTGCAAGACGCTCAGCGCGCAGCTGACCATGAGCAGCCGCACGGCCAGTTCTTCCCAGGAATCCTCGCCGCCGGACACTTCGCGCATCCAGTCGGCGTTGGACGGGTGCTCGCAGAGCGGTTCGTCGCCGGTGGCTGTGAAGCTGAGCGCCGGGGGTACGAACACTGCCTTCCTGTCTGCTCCGCTGAGCATTCCGGCGGGTGTGGCTCTGGTTGTGGACAGCAACGTCAGCCTGTTCGCCTCGCTCAACGCCGCCGACTATCAGGTCAGCGGATCCTCGACGCGGTGTGGCACCGTGGCCAGTAGCTCGGGCGGGTGCAAGCCGTTCATCTCGGTCCGTGGGGCGAATGCGGGTATTGAGGGGGTGCGCGCGTCCGGTGGATCGCAGGGGCGCATCGACGGTCGGGGCGACCTGGACATCCTGGGGACCAGCACGAGTTGGTTCCAGTTGGCGGCGCAGGCTAAGGCGCAGAGCCTGAAGCAGAACAATCCGCGGCTGATCCAGGCCGAGAGTTCGGACAACTTCGTCCTGTACGACATCGACCTGCTGAACGCGGCCAACTTCCACGTGGTCTACGAGAACGCCACCGGCTTCACCGCCTGGGGAGTGCGCATCAAGACGCCGGCCACGGCGGGCAACACCGACGGGATCGACCCCAGCGGTGCGGTGAACGTCACCATCGCCGACAGCTACATCATGGACGGCGACGACGGCATCGCCGTCAAGGCCGGGTCGGTGGCGTCCAAGAACATCACCGTCCGGGGCAACCACTTCTACGGCACGCATGGCATCTCCATCGGCAGTGAGACCGCCGCCGGGCTGACCAACATGCTGGTGGAGGACAACACCGTCACCGGTGTCGACGCCAACGGTGCCGTCGGGGGATCGCCGATCGGATTGCGCATCAAGAGCAACTCCTCCACCGGCGGCCACGTGGACCAGGTCAGCTACGTGAACAACTGCGTGACGCAGGTGAAGCAGCCGATCGTGCTCGACACCCACTACTCCACCGCCACCGGCAGCAACACGCCGTGGTTCACCAACATCCTCGTCAACGGCCTGCGTTCCTCAAGCACGACGTCCGGCGGCGGCTCCGTCATCAGTGGCTACGACTCGTCCCACCCGGTCGGCCTGACCCTGATGAACGTCGCCCTGGACAACACCACCGCGACCGCGCAGTACGCGACGGTCGGGTTGTACAACTCCAACCTCACGCCGAGCGGCACCGGCGTCACGACCAGCTCGATATCCGGAAGCGGCAGTGCACCCAGCTGCTCGTTCCCGACCTATCCGGCGCTGTAGAGGCGCGCACAGGCACTGGCGATGGAGTAAAGATGAAAGCGTATGACGTGGCTATAGCACCCCGTCAGGTATCGCGGTCGGTGGCGCTAGTCAGTACTTTGATCCTGGTGCTTGCCGCTGTAGTGGGCTGGCGTTCTGCGGGTCCGGCGTCGGCGAGTTCGACCACTGTGGTGGGCGTTGGTTCCGGGCGCTGCTTGAACGTGACCGGCGGTTCGGCGACGGCTGGCGCGGCGGTGGAGTTGTGGGACTGCAATGGTCAGGCGGGTGAGCAGTGGGATACCACGGCTGCTGGTGAGTTGCGGGTGTTCAGCGATTCCATGTGTCTTGATGCGTATCAGAAACAGACCGCTCCGGGGACAGCGGTTGATATCTGGAGTTGTAACGGCGGTGCGAATCAGCAGTGGCGTATCAATGCCGACGGCAGCATTACCGGTGTGCAGTCGGGTCTGTGTCTGGACGCCAGTGCTAAGGGCACGGCCAACGGCACCGCGATTCAGTTGTGGACCTGCAACGGTGGCAGCAACCAGAAATGGACCGTCGCGGGCGGCAGTGGATCCGGAACACCGACGGTCGCCGCGGACGGCACCGGCAAGTACCGGACC
>JABFXP010000128.1 GCA_013361685.1 Catenulispora sp. | reverse complement strand
CCGGCACCACCTCGGAAACCCGCGCAACCGTACCCGGAGGTGTCCCATGCTTGGGAACCGTTCACCACGCGCCCTGACAGCCCTGGTCGCCGCCCTCGCCCTGCTGGCGGCGGGCTGCGGCGGCGGCAGCTCCAAACCGGCGGCCGGCGGCCGGAGCGGCGGCGGCAACGCCCCGGCACCGGGCGTCACCGCCATCACCGTCACCATCGGCAGCCACCAGCCGCTGACCGGCCCGGCGGCCCCCGGATACAGCGAGATCGCCCCGGCGGCGAAGGCGTACTTCGACTACGTCAACGCCAACGGCGGGATCTACGGGCGGCAGATCGTCTACAAGTACCTCGACGACGCCTACAACCCGACGACCACCAACACCGTGGTACGGCAGCTGGTGCTCAACGACCAGGTGTTCGCCCTGTTCAACGGACTCGGCACGCCCACCCACACCAAGGTCGTGGACTACCTGAACAGCGAGAAGGTTCCGGACCTGTTCGTGGCCTCGGGCTGCCAGTGCTGGGACCAGCCGTCGAAGCATCCGTACACGTTCGGCTTCCAGACCGACTACGTCCGGGAGGGCAAGATCCTCGGGCAGTACCTGGAGCAGAAGTTCCCGGACAAGAAGTTCGCGTACTTCTACCAGAACGACGACTTCGGCAAGGACGGCGTCGCCGGGCTCGACAAGTACATCCCGGCGGGCAGCGTCGCGGCGCGGCAGTCGTACGAGCCGGGCAACACCGACATCAGCGCGCAGCTGACGGCGATCGCACAGTCGAAGGCCGACGTGGTGGTGCTGTTCACGATCCCGGCCTACACCGCGCTGTTCCGGCTGGGGATGCTGAAGGCGAACTACAACCCGCAGCTGGCGGTGAGCAACGTCGGCTCGGATCCCACGACGCTGACCGGGCTGCTGGAGTCGTTCGCCAAGCAGTCCGGGGCCACGGTCCAGGGCAGCCCGCTGATTCAGGGGATCATCACGGACGCGTACTTGCCGCCGCCGGGCGGCAGCACGCCGGACTCGTGGGTCACGTTGTTCCAGAAGGTGCACGACAAGTACATCCCGACCCTGCCCTTCGACGGGAACGTGGAGTACGGGATGGCGGCTGCTTACACGTTCACGCAGGTGCTGAAGGCCGCCGGGCAGAACCCGACGCGGGCGGCGCTGGTCAAGGCGGTGGAGGCGGGCGGTTACAGCGGGCCGGGACTGGTGCCGTTCGCGTTCAGCGGGGCCTCGCACGCCGGGTACACCGGGGCGCAGGTCGGCGTGGTCACCGGGAACACGATCGCGCTGAGCGGGAAGCCGTTGACCACGGACGACGGCGCCGGGGCGATCAACGCGTACCTCGCGCCGCAGCCCACGGCTCCGGACAACGGGATTCCGACGGGGTGAGGGGCCGGGCGGTCGCGGTGCCGGGTTCAGGGTGCCCGGCGCCGCGACCGTTGTCCGGTCCTAGCGCTTACGGCCGTAGCGGGTCATGACGTACTTCTTCAGGATCGTCATCGTCTTCGGGTTGCGGGCGAACGTCGTCGGCTCGAACGGCGTCGAATACCGGCGGCGGGTGATCGCCTTCGGCCGGGTGAACTCGCGCAGCCCGTCGGCGCCGTGGATGCGGCCGAAGCCGGACTCCCCGACGCCGCCGAACGGCAGGCCGGGCACGCCGGCGAAGGCGATGACCGCGTTCACCGAGGTCATGCCGCTGCGCAGGCGGCGCGCGACGGCCATGGCGCCGCGCCGGCCGTAGACGGAGGAGCCGAGGCCGTAGTCGGTGGCGTTGGCCAGGGTGACGGCCTCCTCCACGTCCTTGACGCCCTTGACGGTGATGGTCGGGCCGAAGGTCTCCTCGCGCACCGCGCTGGAGTCCTCCGGCGCGTCCAGGAGCACGGTCGGCTCGATGTACGGCGCCTGCACCGCCTCCGAGCCGCCGACGATCGCGGTGGCGCCCTTGGCGAGGGCGTCGTCGATGTGCCGCCGGACCACGTCGACCTGCGACGGCATGGTCATCGGACCGTAAGCCGCCCCCGGCCCGGCCCCGGGCTTGAGCGCCAGCTTCTGGATCTGCTCGGACAACTCGGCGACGAACTTGTCCTTCACCGAGTCCACGACGTAGACCCGCTCGATACCGACACACGTCTGACCGGCGTTGGACATCGCGCCCCACAACGCGGCGTCGGCGGCCTGACCGAGGTTCGCATCCGCCGCGACGATCATCGCGTCCTTCCCGCCGCACTCCATCAGCACCGGAGTCAACGACGGCGCACACGCGGCCATCACCTTGCGACCGGTCCGCGCACTGCCGGTGAAGGCGATCTTGTCAACGCCCGACTCGCACAGCGCCGCCCCGGTCGCCCCGGTCCCGGTGATCAGACGCAGCACCTGGTGCGGAGCGTCCGGGTTGGCCTGCGCGAAGGCGTCGACGATCCACTCACCGATCGCGGTGGTGTACTCCGAGGGCTTGAACACCACGGCGTTGCCGGCGGCCAGGGCGTAGGCGATCGAACCGATCGGCGTGAACACCGGGTAGTTCCACGGGCCGATGACGCCCACGACGCCGAGCGGCTGGTACTCCAGACTCGCGGCGTGGTTCGCCATCAGCAGCCCGGTGGCCACCCGCCGCGGCCGGAGCACCTTGCGGGCGTGCCCGGCGGCCCAGCCGATGTGCTCGATGGCCAGGAACACCTCCAGGAAGGCGTCGTCGACGGGCTTGCCGTTCTCCCGGTGCACGAGTTCGCACAGCTCGGCGTGCCCGCGCGCGACAACCCCGGCCCACGCGCGCAGGCGGCGCTCACGCTCGGCCCAGGTGAGCGCGGCCCACCAGGCGGCGGCCTGCCGCGCCTCGGCGACGACCGCGGCGACCTGCGGGGCGGTCATGGCGGGGTAGGTGGCGACCTCGCCGCCGTCGGCGGGGTCGTAGGAGACGAAACTGGGGGCGTCCGGTTCGAGGACGCCGACAGTCGGGCCGTTCGCTGAACCCTGATCGCTCATGGCTGACTGCTTCTTCCGTGTTGGGGGGTGGGAGTGGGTTGAAGGGGCGATGGCAGGTGCGGAGAGTGCTTGTTCGATGGCTACTGTCGGGTAACGTCGATGGTTCCGATCCTTCACCCAGGAGCAGCAGGGAGCAATAGGCAGTTCGGCGATTCGGGCGGTTCGGGCAGGTCAGGGGGCACGCGGAACGGCCGCCCGGCGGAGCGCGGTCGCGGGGATCGGCTGGGGCGTGGGGCTCGGGCAGCTCAGCGTGCGTGTTGGGGGAAACGCAAATGCCGCCCGGAGCGCGGTCGCGAGGACCGGCTACGGGCGGCGGGTGGTGCTGGCGTGCTGTGCCGGGCAGCTGTGGCGGCGGGTGGGCCGGACAGGTGCCGCGGTGGGTGTTAGTCGTTGCCGGGCTGCTGGTTCTTGCCGGCGGAGGCTTCGGGGGCGTCGGCGCTCAGGTCGTCGTCCTCGTCGTCCTCGGGCTCGTCGTCGTCTTCGGCCTCGTCGTCCTCGTCGTCGTCTTCGAAGTCGTCATCGTCTTCATCGTCTTCGTCTTCGTCTTCGTCTTCGAAGTCGTCGTCCTCATCGTCGTCGAGCTCATCGTCGTCCTCGACCTCGTCGGCTTCGGCGTCGTCGGCCTCATCCGCCTCGTCGCGGATGTCGCCCTCGCCGTCGGCGTCCGCGTCGAGCTCGTCCTCGTACTCGTCGAAGGCGATGCCGTCGAGCTCGTCGACGCGCTCAGCGGCGTCGGTGAGGCCCTCGGTGTCGGCGTCGGCGGCCCGCATGAACCACTCCCGCGCCTCCTCCTGGCGCTCGGCGGCGAGCAGCGCGTCGGCGTAGGCGTAGCGCAACCGCGCGGTCCACGGCTGGATCTTCGCCGGCGTCAGGTCAGCACCCTGCAACTGCACCACGGCGGCTTCCGGCTGCTCCATGTCCATGCGCGCCCCGGCCGCGACCATCCGCAGCTCGATCTGGGTCTCCTTGTCCAGCGTCTTGGCCTCCGGCGCGGACGCCATCGCCAAAGCCCGCTCCGGACGCCCCAGCCCGCGCTCACAGTCGGCCATCACAGCCCAGTGATCATTGGTCCCGGTGATCCGCCGCACCGTCCGCAGATCAGCCAGAGCCTCCGAATACCGCCCGGTGAGATAAGCGGCCAACCCGGCCGCCTCCCGCGTCGAGGCCAAACGAGGCGCCATCTTCATAGCGGTCCGGGCATGCCGATAAGCAAGCTCCGGATCCTCATCCAGATTCCGCCCCGCCATCACCAGATGCCCGGCGATCACAGAAGCCTTGGACCTCAGCAGCTGACCGAGCTCATCCTGAATGTCCTTGTCGAGCTGATCGATCGTGGCGTCATCCTCGATCCGCAGCTCCTCCTCCAGCTCCTGCCCGTCGACCAGCGCCGCCCCACCCTCACGTGTGTCGAAGCCACCCCGATCGGCCGCCGCCGAGTCGACCTCCCGCGCACCCCGGTCGAAACCACGCGCCTCCCAGTCACCACCGGACCGGCTGCCGACAGCACCCCGCGAGTCGCGGTCGCCGAAACCACGGTCGTCGCGAGAGCCACCCCGCGAGTCCCGGTCGCCATAACCCCGGCCGCCCCGGTCTTCGAAGCCCCGGTCGCGCCCACCGCGCGAACCCGACTCCGCGCGGTCGCCGTAGCCCCGCGAATCCCGGTCGCCATAGCCGCCGCGCCCGCCCGCACCGCCCCGGTCACCGAAACCACGGTCGGAGCCGCCACGCGAGTCCCGGTCGCCGAAGCCACGACCGCCGGAGCCGCGAGAGTCGCGGTCACCAAAACCACGGCCATCACGTCCACCGGCGCCGGGCCGGTCACCATGCCCACGGCCATCGCG
>JABFXP010000122.1 GCA_013361685.1 Catenulispora sp. | reverse complement strand
GCGGTAGAGGTGTCAGAAGAGTCACCTGGCGAGTAGATCGATCATCCCCGACGGGGGTCGGAGAGCGTCTACTTACCATGTGTTTAAATGACACTCAGCGCTGGCGCTGAGGTCACATGGCATCACAATCTATCGCACACTGTTGAGTTCTCAAGAAACAGACGCCCGAACCACCCGTATCAGAACTTCCGTTCCGACCGCTCGCGACCCGGCGTTGTCAGGTCCTGCTGTGTCTTACTTTATTTTTCTTTTGTCTTGCTTCGCTTTAGATCTTAGCAGATCCTCCGCGTTCTTCGCAATTTCGCTTTGCGCTTCATTGCGATTGCTTTGGATCGGGATTTTTAATTCCCGTTCCGCGGCGGTTCCCAGACTGTATCGGACTCCCCGGCCGGCGACCAAATCGCGGCGTCAGAGTCCTGCTTCATTCGAAGACGCCGACACGGCACCTATGGAACTTGAGTCAGTCCCATACCTGCCGTGAGAGATTGCCTTCGGATGGTCACCCGTAGTGATCTCGCGATTACGTAGATCCTGTCTGGCGGGCAACGTCTACAAACTGTACGCGTAGGCGTCGCCCGCGTCAACTCCAAAGGAACAGCGCGGAACTGGCGCTGGTCAGGCGCTGGTCAGGCGCCTACCTCGACCGCGCCGAGGGTGCGCTTGCCACGGCGCAGCACCAGCCAGCGGCCGTGCAGGAGTTCGTCGGGCGAGGGCACTTCGTCCTCGGTTTCGACCTTGCGGTTGTTCACGTAGGCGCCGCCCTCGTTGATGGTGCGGCGGCCGGCGCCGCGGGAGGCGACCAGACCGGTGTCGGCCAGCAACTGTGCGACCGGGACCAGCTCGGGCACCTTGGTGCCGGGCAGTTCGGACAGGGCGGCGCGCAGGGTCGGCTCGTCGAGTTCGGACAGGTCGCCCTGGCCGAACAGGGCCTTGGACGCGGCGATCACCTTCGCGGTGTTGTCGGCTCCGTGGACCAGGGTCGTGACGTCCTCGGCCAGGGCCTTCTGGGCGGCGCGCAGGTGGGGCTTCTCGAGGGTCAGGCGCTCCAGCTCCTCCAGCTCCGCGCGGGGACGGAAGCTGAACACCTTCAGGTAGGTGACCACCGTCGCGTCCTCGGCGTTGAGGAAGTACTGGTAGAACGCGTACGGCGACATCAGCTCCGCGGAGAGCCAGACGGTGCCGGTCTCGGTCTTGCCGAACTTGGTGCCGTCCGCCTTCAGCAGCAGCGGGGTGGCCAGGGCGTGCACGCTCACGCCCTCGGCCTTGTGGACCAGGTCGACGCCGGCGGTGATGTTGCCCCACTGGTCGCTGCCGCCGGTCTGCAGCGTGCAGCCGTACTGGCGGTACAGCTCCAGGTAGTCCATGCCTTGGAGGATCTGGTAGCTGAACTCGGTGTAGCTGATGCCGGCCTCGGAGTTCAGGCGGGCGCTGACCGCGTCCTTGGCCAGCATCTTGCCGACCCGGAAGTGCTTGCCGATGTCGCGCAGGAAGTCGATCGCGGACATCGGGGCGGTCCAGTCGAGGTTGTTCACCACCGTGGCGGCGTTCGGGCCCTCGAAGGAGACGAAGCGGGAGACCTGCTCGCGGATCTTCTCGACCCACTCCGCGACGGTCTCCTTGCTGTTCAGGGTCCGCTCGGCGGTCGGCTTCGGGTCGCCGATCAGGCCGGTGGAGCCGCCGACCAGGATCAGCGGGCGGTGTCCGGCCTGCTGGATGTGGCGCGCGGCCATCAGCTGGACCAGGTTGCCGAAGTGCAGGCTGGGCGCGGTCGGGTCGAAGCCCACATAGAAGGTGACCGGTCCGTCGGCGAACGCCTTGCGCAGCGCGTCCTCGTCAGTGGACAGGGCCAGCAGGCCGTGCCACTTCAGTTCCTCGACGATGTCGGTCACGGTGGGTCCCTCGCGGTGTCGGTGATGGGGCGGAAAGTGTCGGACACCAGCCTGCCGTATCGGACGCCGGTCAGGCGAACGGGTTCAGGACTCAGGACGCCGCGGCGGGCGCGGGCGGTTTCCGGACCTTGGGCTTGTGCGCCTTGTAGGCGCTGACCGTGGGGTCGCCGGCGATCCAGTAGCGCCACGGCACCTCGGCGGCCGAGGACACCCCGACCCGGGGCCCGGTGGCGACGGTGAACTCGGCGGTGCTCCGCTCCAGGACGGTCAGCGGACCGCCGTCGCACAAGTCCCGGCCGTTGTCCTCCCTCAGCAGGCCGAGGGCCTTGGTCAGCCGGGCCGGGCCGCGGGCCAGGTCGCGGTCGGAGGAGCCGGGACGCGCCGCGCGCGCCAGGTCCACGCCCTCGACGATCTCGCCGGCGCGGATGAGGACCGCCGAGCACTCCCCCTCCGGGCTGCATACGAAGTTGATGCAGAAGTGCATGCCGTAGGTGAAGTACACGTAGAGGTGGCCGGGCGGGCCGAACATGACGGCATTTCGCGGGGTCTTGCCCCGGTAGCCGTGGGAGGCGGGGTCGAGCGGCCCGGCGTAGGCCTCGACCTCGGTGATGCGCAGGACGCGGCGCCCCTCTGCGCTTTCCCGTACCAGCAGGCAGCCGAGGAGATCCGGCGCGACTTCCTCGGAGGGTCGGGAGAAGAACGAGCGGGGAACGGCGGGCATGGGAAGAGTCAATCATGCGCCGCCGACGCGATCGGCGGTCTCCGGACCCGCTAGCCGACCGAGCCGAGCGCGGTGAGCTGGGCCGCGAGGTCGAGTCCGGTTTCCAGGTAGGCGACGAAATGCTCGTTGTTGAGGGCGCCGGAGGCGCGGCGCCTCCGGATCGTCGCGACGGCGTCCGCCGGGGTGTATCCGCTGCGGATCAGGATGCAGGCGACGACCAGGCCGGACCGGTTCATCCCGGCGCGGCAGCGGACCAGGACGCGCAGTCCGGCGGAGAAGTCCAGGGCCGCGGCGACCGAGAAGTGCTCCACGGCGGTGATCTGGCCGGCGGTGAGGATGTCGTCGGGCACTTCCAGCCAGAGGTGCCGGACACCTGGGGCCGGCCCGTGCCCGTCCCGGCGGTGCAGGCTGTAGACCGCGTCGAACTCGTCGGCCACGATCGCCGGCTCCCAGCCGCCGTCGGGGGCGAGGTATTCGTGGCCGCCCATCCACAGCCCCGGCACTATCTCGGACCACGGTTCGCGCGGCGTGTCGTCCCGTCCGCCGCGGTCGTGCGACCGGTCCTTCGTACGCACTGGACCCCCCTTGGGCCGATGAGGCCGATGTTGGTTCCACACTGCACAAAGCGCCGCCGACAAGCCATGGTCGGCGGCGCTTTTCAGCCAAGTCGTCCGGATCCCGTCAGCGGACGGCCCACTCCCGCTGGCCGGCCACGTCGGCCACCAGGGCCTCCAGCTGTTCGGCGACGCGCTTGGGCGCGGTGCCGCCGCGGCCGTCGCGCGAGGCCAGGGACCCTTCGACGGTCAGCACGGTCTTCACGTCCGGGGTCAGCAGCGGGGAGATCTCGGCGAGTTGCTCGTCCGTCAGCTGCTCCAGGGTGATGTCGCGCTGCTCGCAGTAGCGGACCGAGGCGCCGGCCACCTCGTGCGCGACGCGGAACGGCACGCCCTGCCGGACCAGCCACTCGGCGACGTCGGTGGCCAGGGAGAAGCCGGCCGGGGCGAGCTCGGCCATCCGGTCGCCGTGCACGGTCATCGTGGCGATCATGCCGGTGAACGCCGGGAGCAGGACCTCCAGGGTGTCGACGGAGTCGAAGACCGGTTCCTTGTCCTCCTGCAGGTCCCGGTTGTAGGCCAGGGGCAGGGCCTTCAGGGTGGCCAGCAGGCCGGTCAGGTTGCCGATCAGGCGGCCGGACTTGCCGCGGGCCAGCTCGGCGATGTCCGGGTTCTTCTTCTGCGGCATGATCGAGGAGCCGGTGGCGAAGGCGTCGTCCAGGGTCACGAAGGAGAACTCCTTCGTGGTCCACAAGATGATCTCCTCGGCGATCCGGGAGACGTCGACGCCGATCATCGCGGTGACGAACGCGAACTCGGCGAACACGTCGCGCGCGGCGGTGCCGTCGATGGAGTTGGCGGCGCTGGCCGAGAAGCCCAGGTCGGCGGCGACCGCCTCGGGGTCCAGGCCCAGGGTGGAGCCGGCCAGGGCGCCGGAGCCGTAGGGCGAGACGTCGGCGCGCTTGTCCCAGTCCCGCAGCCGCTCGGCGTCCCGGGACAGCGCCTGGGCGTGGGCCAGGACGTGGTGCGCGAACAGCACCGGCTGGGCGTGCTGCAGGTGGGTGCGGCCGGGCATGGCGACGTCGCTGTGCGCCGCGGCCTGATCGATCAGGGCCTGCTGGAGGTCCGCGAGCAGGGTGGCGATCTGCCGTGCGTGGTCGCGCAGGAACATCCGGCCCAGGGTGGCGATCTGGTCGTTGCGGCTGCGCCCGGCGCGCAGCCGCCCGCCGAGCTCGGCGCCGAGCCGCTCCACCAGGCCGCGTTCCAGCGCGGTGTGGCAGTCCTCGTCGGCGACCGTGGCCACGAACGCCCCGGAGACCACGTCGGCCTCCAGCGCGTCGATCCCGGCCAGCATCGCGGCCAGGTCGTCGTCGCTCAGCAGCCCGGCGCGGTTCAGCACGCGGGCGTGGGCGCGCGAGCCGGCCAGGTCGTAGCGGGCCAGCCGCCAGTCGAAGTGCACGGACGCCGACAGCGCCGCGAGCGCCTCCGACGGTCCGCCGGAGAAGCGCGAGCCCCAAAGCTGCGACTTGGGTGCCGGGTTGCTCATGATTCTTCGTCGTTCCTAGCTTCGGGTACTGCCTCCCGGCTCCGGGAGCCGTGCCGGGAGGCAGAAGCGGTTACTGACTACTGGTGGCCGACGGTAAGGCTACTTCGACAGGTCGCGCTTGGCGGCGATCTTCGACGGCAGGCCGAACAGCTCGATGAAGCCCTTGGCCAGCGTCTGGTCGAAGACGTCGCCGGTGTCGTAGGTCGCCAGGTTGAAGTCGTACAGCGACTCGCCGCTGCGCCGGCCGGTGACCACGGCCCGGCCGCCGTGCAGGGTCATGCGGACGTCGCCGGAGACGTGCTCGTTGGCCTCGTCGATGAACCCGTCCAGGGCCCGCTTCAGCGGCGAGAACCACAGGCCGTCGTACACCAGCTCGCCCCAGCGCTGGTCCACGCCCTTCTTGAACCGGGCGAGCTCGCGCTCGACGGTGACGTTCTCCAGCTCCTGGTGCGCGGTGATCAGCGCGATGGCGCCGGGGGCCTCGTAGACCTCGCGGCTCTTGATGCCCACGAGCCGGTCCTCGACCATGTCGATGCGGCCCACGCCCTGGGCGCCGGCCCGGCGGTTCATCTCCAGGATCGCCTGCAGCGGGGTGACCGGGACGCCGTCGATGGCGGTGGGCACGCCCTCCTTGAAGGTGATGACGACCTCGTCGGGCTCGCGCGCCGCGGCCGGGTCCTGGGTGTAGGAGTACAGGTCCTCGATGGGGCCGTTCCAGATGTCCTCCAGGAAGCCGGTCTCCACGGCCTTGCCCCAGACGTTCTGGTCGATCGAGTACGGGTTCTTCTTCGTGGTCTCGATCGGCAGGCCGTTGGCCTCGGCGAAGGCGATGGCCTTGTCCCGGGTCATGCCGTAGTCGCGGACCGGGGCGATGCACTTCAGCTCCGGGGCCAGCGAGGCGATGCCGACCTCGAAGCGGACCTGGTCGTTGCCCTTGCCGGTGCAGCCGTGGGCGACGGTGCTCGCGCCGTGCTTCTTGGCCGCGGCCGCCAGGTGCTTGACGATGGTGGGCCGCGACAGCGACGACACCAGCGGGTAGCGGTCCTGGTAGAGCGCGTTGGCCTTGAGCGCCGGGACGCAGTACTCCTCGGCGAACTCATCGCGCGCGTCGGCGACCTCGGCCTCGACCGCGCCGCAGGCCAGGGCCCGCTTGCGGATCTCCTCCAGGTCCTCGCCGCCCTGGCCGACGTCGACCGCCACCGCGATGACCTCCGCGCCGGTCTGCTCGGCGATCCAGCCGATGCACACCGAGGTGTCGAGACCACCGGAGTATGCGAGTACCACCTTCTCAGCCATGTCTTCCACTCCTCGCTATCGCTGTCGCCAGCTGTTGATGAACGTTGTCTTCTCGGATTTCAGTGCTCGGCCGCGGCCAGCAGCTTCGCCGCCAGCGCCGCGCCGCCGACCGGGTCGCGGCTGATCAACAGCACCGTGTCGTCGCCGGCGATGCAGCCCAGGACGTCGGTGACCGCCGCCTTGTCGAAGGCGCTGGCCAGGAACTGCGCCGCGCCGGGCGGGGTGCGCACCACCACCAGGTTCGCCGAGGCCTCGGCGCTGACCATCAGCTCCCCGAGCAGCCGGTGCAGGCGCTGCTCGAACACCGGTTCGGTCTGCGCGGCCACCGGGGTGCGGTCGCCGCCCTCGGCCGGGATCGCGTAGACCAGGTTGCCGCCGCCGTCGCGGACCCGCACCGCGCCGAGTTCGTCCAGGTCGCGCGACAGCGTGGCCTGGGTGACCGACAGGCCGTCCTCGGACAGCAGCCGGCCCAGCTCGGCCTGGGACCGCACCGAGTGCCGCTCCAGCAGCAGGGTGATCCGCTGGTGGCGGGCGGTGCGGGTCTGCGGGACCGTGGCTTCGCTCATGGGGACTCCAACAGGAACGCGAGAAGAGCCTTCTGCGCGTGGAGCCGGTTCTCAGCCTCGTCCCACACCACGCTCTGCGGGCCGTCTATCACCGAGGCCGAGATCTCGTAGCCCCGGTAAGCCGGAAGACAGTGCAGGACTATCGCGTCCGGGGCGGCGAGCGCCAACGCGGCGTCGTCCAGAGCGTAGGGCTTGAAGACCGCGACGCGCTCGGCTTTCTCGTCTTCTTGACCCATCGAGACCCAGGTGTCGGTGACCAGCACGTCGGCGCCGGCGCAGGCCTCGGCCAGGTCGGTGGTGACGGCCACCGAGCCGCCGGTGGCCTCGGCGATCCGCGTGGCGTCGGCGACGATGTCCGGGCGCGGCAGGTAGCCGGTGGGGCCGGCGATCCGGACGTGCATGCCGGCGGTGGCGCCGCCGAGCAGGTAGGAGTGGGCCATGTTGTTGGCGCTGTCGCCGAGGTAGGCCATGGTCAGCCCGGCCAGGACGCCCTTGTGTTCGCGCACCGTCTGCAGGTCGGCGAGGATCTGGCAGGGGTGGAAGTCGTCGGTCAGGGCGTTGACGACGGGCACCGCGCTGGCCGCGGCCAGCTCCTCGATCCGGGCCTGGCTGAAGGTGCGCCAGACTATCGCCTCGACCTGCCGGTCCAGGACTTTGGCGGTGTCGCCGAGCTCCTCGCCGCGGCCGAGCTGGCTGGTGCCGGAGTCGATGACCAGCGGGTAGCCGCCGAGCTGGGCGACGCCGACGCTGAAGGAGACCCGGGTGCGGGTGGAGGGCTTGTCGAAGATGACGGCCACCGCCTTGGGCCCGGCCAGGATCTGGTGGTCCAGCGGGGCCTTCTTGAAGGCGGCGGCGAGGTCCAGGACCCGGGCCTGCTCGGCCGGGGTGAGGTCGTCGTCGCGGAGGAAGTGGCGGACCATGGCTCAGGCGTCCTTGTCGGAGTCGGAGTCGGCGTCGGAAGTAGCGGGGGCGGGGGCGGCGGCGTCCATGCTCGCGTCGAGCAGGGCGGGCAGCGCGGCCAGGAACTCGTCGGCCTGCGCGGTGGTCAGGATCAGCGGCGGGGCCAGCCGGATGGCGTCCGGGGCCGGGGCGTTGACGATGAACCCGGCGGCCAGGGCGTGCCGGGCGACGTCGGCCGCGTAGGGCCCGGTCAGCATGATCGCCAGCAGCAGTCCGGCGCCGCGGACGCCGGCGACGGCCGGGTGTCCGAGCCCGGTGATGCCGGCGCGCAGGTGGGCGCCGACCTCGGTGACGTTCTCCAGCAGGGCGTCGCGCTCGATGGCGTGCAGCACGGCCAGGCCGGCGGCGCAGGCCACGGGGTTGCCGGCGTAGGTGGAGCCGTGCTGGCCGGGGGTGAGCAGCGTGGCGGCGCGGCCCAGGCCCACGCAGGCGCCGATGGGCATCCCGCCGCCCAGGCCCTTGGCCAGGGTGACCAGGTCCGGCACGACGCCGGCGGTGCTGTGCCCGAACCACTCGCCGGTGCGGCCGATGCCGGTCTGGACCTCGTCGATGATCAGCAGCGCACCGTGCGCGGCGGTGATCTCCCGGGCGGCCTTCAGGTAGCCGGGCGGGGCCGGCAGGACGCCCTTCTCCCCCTGGATCGGCTCGACGATGAACGCGGCGGTGTCGTCGTCGACGGCGGCCTCCAGCGCGGCGACGTCGCCGTAGGGCACGAACGTCACCTCGCCGGGCAGCGGCTCGAACGGCTCGCGGATCGCGGGCTTGCCGGTGAGGGCGAGCGCGCCCATGGTCCGGCCGTGGAAGGAGCCCTCGGTGGAGACCATCTTGCTGCGGCCGGTGCGGCGCGCGGCTTTGAACGCGGCCTCGTTGGCCTCGGCGCCGGAGTTGCAGAAGTACACCCGGGCGTCGGTGCCGTTGGCGTGGCCGAGCAGGTCCACCAGCCGCTCGGCCAGCACGATCTGCGGGGCCGAGGCGAAGAAGTTGGAGATGTGGCCCAGGGTGGTCAGCTGGGTGGTGACGGCCTGCACGATCAGCGGGTGGGCGTGGCCCAGGGCGTTGACCGCGATGCCGGCGAGCAGGTCCAGGTAGCGGTTGCCGTCGGCGTCCCAGACGTAGGCGCCCTCGCCGCGGACCAGGACCCGCTGCGGCGTGCCGAAGGTGTTCATCAGGGCGCCGCCGTAGCGCTCGGTCCAGGCCGCGCCGTATCCGGGTTCGACGACCGGCAGCGCGCTCTGGCCGCTCTGGCCCGCCTCCAGATCCGTGCCCGCCCCGGGCGCGGGCTCGGCGGCCGGCCCCGTGACCGGGTGCGTACTCGGGTCCGTACTCGGGTCGGTGCCAAGATCGGGCTGCGCCGCAGCCTTCGTCGCGCTCATGCCGGCACCACCATCGTTCCGATCCCCTCGTCGGTGAAGACTTCCAGCAGCAGTGCGTGCGGCACGCGGCCGTCGAGCACGTGGGCGCGCGGCACTCCCCCGCGCACGGCCCGCAGGCAGGCCTCCATCTTCGGGACCATGCCGGAGGACAGCGTGGGCAGCAGCTCGGCCAGCGCGTCGGCGCTGAGCCGGCTGATCAGCTCGTCGGAGGCCGGCCAGTCCGCGTACAGGCCCTCGACGTCGGTGAGGACCACGAGCTTCTCGGCGCCCAGGCCCACGGCGAGCGCCGCGGCGGCGGTGTCGGCGTTGACGTTGTAGACGCCGGGCCCGTCGGCGGCGCGGGCGATGGAGGACACCACCGGGATCCGGCCGTCGTCGAGCAGGGCGGTGACGGCGCCGGCGTCGACGGTCTCCACGTCGCCGACCCGGCCGATGTCGACCGGGGTGCCGTCGACGTCGTAGCCCTGGCGCCGGACGGCCTTCATGATGTCGGCGTCCTCGCCGGACATGCCGACGGCGAACGGGCCGTGGGTGTTGATCAGGCCGACGATGTCGCGCTGCACCTGGCCGGTGAGGACCATGCGGACCACGTCCATGGTCTCGTCGGTGGTGACGCGCAGGCCGCCGGCGAACCGGTGCTCGATGCCGAGCCGGTCCAGCTGGGCGTTGATCTGCGGGCCGCCGCCGTGCACGACGACCGGGCGCAGGCCGGCGTAGCGCAGGAACACTATGTCCTTGGCGAAGGCGGCCTTGAGCTCGTCGTCGACCATGGCGTTGCCGCCGAACTTCACCACGACGGTCTTGCCGTGCAGGGCCGAGAGCCAGGGCAGGGCCTCGGTCAGGATCTGGGCCTTGGCCTGGGCTTCGTGCTTGCGCGGCCCGGCCTGGGCGGTGGTGTCGGTCACGGTGCTCATGAGGAGTAGGCCGAGTTCTCGTGGACGTAGCCGGGGGTCAGGTCGTTGGTCCACACGGTGGCGCCGTCGTGGCCGGCGGCGAGGTCGACGGTGACGTGGACGTCGCGGCCGGTGAGGTCGACGAGGTCGCGGTCGTCGCCGACGCCGCCGTCGCGGCAGACCCAGACGCCGTTGATGGCCACGGACAGCTGGTCGGCTTCGAACCGCGCGTCGGTGGTGCCGACGGCGGACAGGACGCGGCCCCAGTTGGGGTCGTTGCCGTACATGGCGCACTTGAACAGGTTGCTGCGGGTGACGGCCTTGGCGACCTGGACCGCGTCGTCCTCGCTGGCGGCGTTGACGACCTCCACGGCGATGTCCTTGGTGGCGCCCTCGGCGTCGCCGACGAGCTGGCGGGCCAGGTCCGCGCACACGGCGGTGACCGCGGCCTGGAACTCGGCCGGGTCCGGCTCGATCCCCGAGGCGCCGGAGGCCAGCAGCAGGACGGTGTCGTTGGTGGACATGCAGCCGTCGGAGTCGACGCGGTCGAAGGTGACCCTGGTGGCGGCGCGCAGGACCGCGTCCAGCGTGCCGGCTTCCACGACGGCGTCGGTGGTGACGACGACGAGCATGGTGGCCAGGCCCGGGGCCAGCATGCCGGCGCCCTTGGCCATGCCGCCGACGGTGTAGCCGGAGCCGTGGCTCTCGGCGGTCTTGGGGACGGTGTCGGTGGTCATGATCGCGGTCGCGGCGGCCGGGCCGCCGTCGGCGGCCAGCGCGGCGGTGGCGGTCTTCAGGCCGGACAGCAGGGCGTCCATGGGGAGCCGGACGCCGATCAGGCCGGTGGAGCAGACGGCGACCTCGGCGGCCGAGGCGTCCAGCAGCGCCGCGGCCTCCTCGGCGGTCTTGTGCGTGTCCTGGAAGCCGGCCGGGCCGGTGCAGGCGTTGGCGCCGCCGGAGTTGAGGACGACGGCGGCCACGGTGCCGGCCTTGAGGACCTGCTCGGACCACACCACCGGGGCGGCCTTCACCCGGTTGGAGGTGAAGACGCCGGCGGCGGCCCGCAGCGGGCCGTCGTTGACGACCAGGGCCAGGTCGGGGAACCCGGTGGCCTTGATGCCCGCGGCTATGCCCGCGGCGCGGAAGCCCTTGGCGGAGGTGACACTCATTGTCCGACTCCCATCCGAACGGAGACGCCCATGGCGGTGACGAGGTGGCGGCGCAGCGCCCGGACGGGGGCGGCCAGCGGGTTCGGGGCGCTCACGGGGCGATCCCGACGGTGCTCAGGCCCGCGGTCTCGGGCAGGCCGAGGGCGAGGTTCGCGCACTGGAGCGCTCCCCCGGCGGTGCCCTTGGTCAGGTTGTCGATCGCGCCGATGACGACGGCGCGCCCGGCCGCCTCGTCGACGGCGACCTGCAGCTGCACGTGGTTCGAGCCCAGGACGGCGGCGGTCGCGGGCATCCGCCCCTCGGGCAGGACGGTGACGAACGGCTCGTCGGCGTAGGCCTTCAGGTACGCCTCGCGCAGCTCGTCGGCGGTGACGCCGGTCTCCAGCTTGGCGGTGCAGGTCGCGAGGATCCCGCGGGGCATCGGCACCAGCACCGGCGTGAAGGAGACCGTCACCGGCTCCTTGGCGATGGCGCCGAGGTTCTGGGCGATCTCCGGCGTGTGCCGGTGCGCCCCCGCGATGTTGTACGCGGACACGTTCCCCATGATCTCCGAGCCCAGCAGGTTCGGCTTCAGGGACTTGCCGGCGCCGGAGGTCCCGGTCGCGGCGACCACGACCACGTCCGGCTCGACCAGGCCGCCCGCTATGGCCGGGGCCAGCGCCAGGGAGGAGACGGTCGGGAAGCAGCCGGGCACCGCCACCCGCTTGGCCCCGTGCAGGGCGGTGCGGGCGCCGGGCAGCTCGGGCAGGCCGTAGGGCCAGGTCCCGGCGTGGGCGGAGCCGTAGAACTTCTCCCAGGCGGCGGCGTCGGCCAGCCGGTAGTCGGCGCCGCAGTCGACGATCAGCGTGTCCGGCCCGAGCGCCTCGGCGATGGCCGCGGACTGGCCGTGCGGCAGCGCGAGGAAGACGACGTCGTGCCCGGCCAGCTCGGCGGCCGTGGTGTCGGTGACCAGGCGGTCGGCCAGCGGCGCCAGGTGCGGCTGGTGGTCACCGAGCGGGGAGCCCGCGCTGGAGCCGGCGGTGAGCGCGCCGATCTGGAAGTCCGGGTGGCCCAGGAGCAGGCGCAGCAGCTCGCCGCCCGCGTAACCGGTGGCTCCGGCCACCGCCGCCGTGAAGGTCATGTGCATGAGAATACGGAATACTGGAACTGTATGCAAAGACGTGTCTCGAGAAGTGGACTCCGTGTCGCGGTCCGTCGCGCGCCGGATCGAACGGCCGAAGGGCGATGAGCGCGCACGCTGGAGCGCGGTGGCGATCCACTCGATCGAGCAGACCGCCGCCGCGCTCCGGAAGGCGGTGCGTCAGGCGGGCGGCTGTGCCTGACGGGCCAGTTCAGCGAGTTCGGCGAAGAACTCCGCCACGGGGACGGGCTTGCCTTCCTTGCCGATCGGCGAGGGGGCCAGCGGCACCAGCATGTCGGCGTCCGGGGAGTGCAGCCACAACGCCATCATGTAGACGGACGGGATGCGCAGCAGGCGCAGGTCGAAGCCGGTCGCCTGGAGCTGGGGCAGGGTGCGGACGGCCGTCATGGCCTGGTCGGTGGCGCCCACGAACGGGCCCTCGTTGAAGTGCGAGACCTCGTCGGTCCCGTCGGGGCCCTGGGTGGTCTCGGCGCTGGCGACCGGATGCCCGTCCTCCTGGATCAGGAAGCGCCAGCCCACCGGCCGGGCGCGGTCCAGGCCGCCGCCGGCGGCGACGTCGTCCAGGCCCATGGTGAAGACCTGGTGGGGAGCCGACAGAGAGAGATGGTCCTTGCGGGCTTCGCGCAGGGCCGGGGTGGTGAACTTGGCGCCGTCGGCGAAGGCGTGGAGCTTCGTCATGACCCGATCGGGCAGGTCGGCCGGCGGGCCGGGCAGATGCAGCGGCATGGCGGGCTCCTCAAGCCTTCGTTTCGTAGGAGACGTTCCAGGTTCCGTTGCCTTGGTAGGCGTTCACGAAGGCGCTGTAGGACCAGTCGGAGTCTCCATACCAGGGATCCCCGACGCTGACGTGGTCCACACCGTCGACCAGCGAGCGGCCGCGCAGCGCCACGATGTGGCCGCCGCCTCCCGCCCAGGCGATGTTGCACACCACCGGCGCCGACCGGGCGATCTGGGCGCCGAGTTGCGCCGGGGTCAGGGCGGCGTCGAGGCGCTGGCTGAGGTGGCCGATCCGGGTGAGCGCGGTGTCCGGCCAGCGTCCCTGGTTGCACGGGGAGACCTGGCCGGCCGGGACGCAGCAGTCGTTCCGGGACAGTTCGGCGTTGGCCAGCGAGCACTGCGTCCACGTGCTGCCCGGGTCGTAGTAGTGCGCGATGCTGACCGTCGACGCGTCCCAGCACCAGTAGGTCTGCTCCTGGTGCTGCATGACGAAGTTGACGCTCTGGTCGTCCATGTTGAGGAAGAACGTCTCGTTCGCGCCGCCGTTGGCGTTGAGCTGGCAGTTCACCGTCCCGCCCGGCCCGGTGGCGGCGGTCACCCCGCTGCCGGTGACCAGCCGCAGGTAGGTGCCCGGGAACGCCGTGGACTCGAAGGAGAACGAGCCGTCGGACTGCGCGTGCGCACGGTACTTCTCCCAGGCGCCGCAGCCGTACTGGCAGTTGACCGTCCCGCCGCCGGCGCCGGTGCTGGGCACGCCGGTGCCGTCCATGCGCAGGAACACGTTCGGGAACGCCGCCGACTCGAACGCGTAGCTGCCGTCGGCCTGCGGACGGATCTTGAACTTCGTGTTCTTGTCGACGCCGTATTCGCAGTTGACCGTTCCCCCGCCGTTGTCGAGCGCGCCGTTCACCCCCGTGCCGTCCATCCGCAGATAGACGTTCGGGTAGAACGTCGAGAGCACGGTGATCGGTGTTTCTCCTAGCATCGTGAGGTCGGTTGCCGCCAAGGGCATGACTGCTCTCCTTCCGTGCGCCAGAACGTGGATGCGGCTCAGGCAGCGTCCGGCTGGGGCCCGTCACTGCGCGTGAGGACAGCGGGCCGGCGAGAGGCGTCCAGAGAACACGTGAGGAGTAGGCGAGCAAAGCTCTTGTCATGACATGACGACATAGCGCCGTGGTGCGCGTCCCCCCGGGTTCATTCGCAACTCGCAGAACCCTGACTTGCTGACTTCACTGAATGTAGTCCGACGATCACAGTCCGTCCAGACGTTCCCGCACACAGTTGCGAAGATTTATAGCGCCGCCACGATGTCGTCCCGTTCCAGGGACGCCACGCACCACGCGAAGTGCCCGTCCTGGCCCTCGGAGTCGTAGACGTTGCTGGTCACGACCGCGTAGACGGCCCGGTACAGGTGCATGAGCTCCGGCGGGTAACCCGCAGAATCCTGGATCCCGGCGAACAGCTCGGCTTCTGATTCGCGCGCGCCTGCGCCATACATATCGAACAGGCCGGCCGCCAGCGCCGCTTCGAACGCGGGATCACCGGCGGTGGACAGGAAGCCCCAGTCCAACACCGCAAGAGGGCGGCAGGCCTCGTCGACGAGGATGTTGTCCGGGACCAGGTCGCCGTGGACGACCCGCAGCGGGGTCTCGGGCAGTCGGCGCACACCGGCGAGGATGCGCGCGAGCTTGGCGTCGAAATCGGTCACCGCAGCTCGCAACTGGTCCCCGAAAAGCTCGACACGGCGCTCGACGAGAGCGTGCAGGGAGCGCGACCACGTGCCGGCGTTGCCGTTGTCCTCATAAGCGGCAGTGGGCCACAGCGGCCGGGCCTCGTCCACCACCGGCAGCCGGCGGGCGGCAGCCCCCGCGGGGATCTCCCGCAGCACGGCCAGCACCTCCAGCACGCATTCACGGCCTTGCTCGATGGTGGCCGTGCCGGCCTGGAGCCGGGCGCGCAGCGTCGTTCCGGTCAGCTTGCGCTCGACCGTCGCCGACCGGCCGTCGAACTCGCCGACCTCGAGGATCTCCGGGAACCTGATCGGCGAGGGATGGGTGGCCAGCTCGGCATAGAACTGCTGGAGCACGGCGAGATCCTCCGGCCCGCGCCGGTACCAGACCTTCCCGACGACATCACCGCCCAGGTCATAGACCGTGCCCTCCATGCCCTGGCCGAGGGTGCCGCCGAAGGTGTGCCCCCGGTCCGTAAAGTACTGCTGTGTCCGCCCCGCAGACCCCGTCACGTCAGTCATGCGCCGGATGCTATCGAGCACCCGCACCGAGCTGCTGAATTGCCCCTTTCATGTCCAGTCCAATACTGTCCGTGTCCATGTCAGGGATACGGTTCGGGATCCTGGGTCCTCTGCTTGTCGAGGACTCGGACGGACCGCGTCCGATCGCCGCCGCGCGGCAGCGCGCACTGCTGGCCGCCCTGCTGCTGACCGCACCCCGGCCGGTCGCCGCCGCCGATCTGGCCGACCAGGTGTGGAACCTGGCACCGCCGGCCGGAGCGGCCGGAACGCTGCACAGCTATCTCAGCCGGCTGCGGACCGTCCTGGGGCCGCTGGGCGACCGGGTGAAGACCCAGTCCTCCGGCTACGCCGTCGAGCTGGAGCCCGGCGAGCTGGACATCGACGCGTTCCGCATGCTGCGCGACGCGGCCCGGAGCGCGGCCGCACGCGGGGACCTGGAGACCGCCGCGTCCGCCTACACCGAGGCACTGGGCCTGTGGCGCGGAGAGCCGCTGGCCGACGTGCCCGGCGGACCGTGGCGGGACGACGCCGTGCGGTACTGGGACGAGCAGGAGCTGTCCACCCGCGAGGAACTGTACGAGGCCGAGGTGCGTCTCGGGCGGGCGGCGACGGTGATCCCCCGGCTGCGGGTGCTGGTCGCCGAGAACCCGTTCCGGGAGCGCCCGGCGGCGCTGCTGCTGGAGGCGCTGGCCGCGGACGGCCGGCGGGCCGAAGCGCTGTCCGAATACCAGCGGGTGCGGCGCGTGCTGGTCGAAGAGGCCGGGATCGAACCCGGGGAGCAGCTGCGGGCCGCGTTCCAGGAGATCCTGCGCGAGGACGAGGACCGCCCCGCCGCGCCGCACCTGCTGCCGGCCGGGATCGCCGACTTCACCGGCCGCGAGGAGCAACTGGCCGCGGTGGCGCAGGTCCTCACCAACGCCGAGCCCGGGGATCCGGCGCCGGTGGTGGTGGTCACCGGACCCGGCGGCGTCGGCAAGACCTCCTTCGCGGTGCGGCTGGGGCAGCGACTGCGGCCGGACTTCCCCGACGGGCAGGTCTTCGTGCGCTGCGGCGGCCTGCGCGCACCACGCCGGCCCGGCGAACTGGTCGCCGAGGTACTGCGCGCACTGGGCGTCACCGAGTTCCCGGGCGACGCGGACAAGCGGTCGGCGCTGCTGCGCGGCACCCTGGCCGACCGGCGGCTGCTGCTGGTGCTGGACGACGCCACCGACCCGGCGCAGATCCGGCGGCTGCTCCCGGCCAGCGCCCCGGCCGCGCTGGTGGTGACGACCCGGCGCCGGCTGCCCGGACTGGCCGGACAGGTGCCGGTGGAGCTGGGAAGCCTGCCGACCGAGCAGGCCACGGCGATGCTGACCCGGATCATCGGCGCCGAGCGGGCCGCCGCCGAGCCGGAGGCGCTGGTGCGGCTGGCCGAGGCCTGCGGCGGCCTGCCGATCGCGCTGCGGATCTGCGGCGCGCGGCTGATGCAAAGACGCAACCGGAGCGTGGCGTCGCTGGTCGCCCGGGTGGAGACGGTCGGGCGGCGACTGGAGGGCATCGACACGCTGGAGGACGAGGACGCCTCGCCTATCGGTGCCGAAGCCGCGAGCGAGCACGCCGGCCCCGGAGCGAAAGACCGGACCGACACCGACCGCTCGGCCCTGCGCGGCCCCTTGGAAGAGAGCTACCGCGCCCTGAACTACGGCGCCGCAGGCCGCGACGTCGATCTGGCGCGCGCCTTCCGCCTGCTGAGCCTGATCGGCGGGGAGCGGTTCAGCCTCCCGGCGGCCGCGGCGGTGCTGGGCGTCGACGAGTTCGACGCGGACTCGGCGGTGGAGCACCTGGTGGAGGTCTCACTGCTGGAGGCCGCGGGAGCGGACCGGTTCGCCTTCCACCCGCTCATCCAGGAGCTGGCGCGCGAACACTCCCAGGCCAGCGACGGCGACGCCGAGCGGACCGAG
>JABFXP010000264.1 GCA_013361685.1 Catenulispora sp. | reverse complement strand
GGCGCCGAGTCTTCGGATATCCCGGGGGCGGCGGGGACGCGGGATCCGTTGAGGACCCCCCAGTCCCCGCGTGGCGTCGGTGGCAGACGCGGAAGCGATCGCCGCCTCAGCCGACCGCGACGGCCTGGCGCGACTGCGCGGCGAGCGCGGGCGCGGTCAGGGTCATCGTGGTCGGGTCCGGACGGTTCTCGGCGACCAGGTGCAGCCGCTTGATGTCCTCGGCGCCGGTCGCGCCGAGGGCGGCGCCGCACTCGCAGGCGTCGTCGGTGAAGCCGGCGAAGCGGTAGGCGACGTCCATCATCCGGTTGCGGTCGGTGCGCCGGAAGTCGGCCACCAGGTGCGCGCCGGCCCGGGCGGCCTGGTCGACCAGCCAGTTCAGGATCACCGCGCCGGCGCCGAAGGACACCACGCGGCAGGAGGTGGCCAGCAGCTTCAGGTTCCACACGCCGGGGAAGAACTCCAGCAGCATCACGCCGACCGCGCCGTGCGGCCCGAACCGGTCGGTCAGGGTCACGGTGAGCACCGCGTGCTTGGGGTCGGCCAGCAGGGCCCGCAGCGCCTCGTCGCCGTAGTGCACGCCGGTGGCGTTCATCTGGCTGGTGCGCAGCGTCAGCTCCTCGACCCGGGACAGGTCGTCGCCGTCGGCGTGCTTGATGATCATCTGCAGGTCAAGTGTGCGGAGGAAGTCCTCGTCGGCTCCGGCGAACCCGCTCTTCTCGGCGTCGCGCTTGAAGCCGGCCTGGTACATCTCGCGGCGGCGGCGGGCGTCGACGGTGACGACCTCCGGGGTGAACTCCGCCAGGGCGGCCAGTTCCAGCGCCTGCGAAGCCTCATAGACCCGCACCTCCGGGGAGTGGTACTGCACCTCGGCCCGCTCGGCCGGCTGGTCGTCGATGAACGCGATCGTCTTCAGCGCGAAGTTCAGCTCCTCGGCGATCTTGGCGATCGACTCGGACTTCGGGCCCCAGCCGATCTTCGGCAGCACGAAGTACTCGCTGACGCCCAGCTGCTCCAGCCGGGCCCAGGCGTAGTCGTGGTCGTTCTTGCTGGCCACCGACTGCAGCACGCCCCGGCCGTCCAGCTCGACGATCAGCTCCTTGATGCCGGGGAACAGCTCGACCGACCCGTCCTCCAGGATCGTGCCGTCCCACAGCGTGTTGTCCAGGTCCCAGACCAGGCACTTGACCAGCGTTGGCTTGTCGGACACCGAAGGTCCTCCTCGTGATGCGGCCCGGCGGGCCTTCAGATACAACTCAGTTCACTGACGACAGGGCGTGCTGGGCCAGCACCAGCTGGCAGATCTCGTTGGTGCCCTCGATCAGCTCCATGCACTTGGCGTCGCGGAAGGCCCGCGCCACCACGTGGCCGTCCTGGGCCCCGGCCGAGGCCAGCACCTGGACCGCCGAGCCGGCCGCGCGCGCGGCGCTGCCGGCGGCGAAGTGCTTGGCCAGCACCGCGGAGACGACCATCTCGGCGGAGTTGGCGTCCCAGGCCCGGCTGGCCTGCTCGCACACCGCGGTCGCCGACCGCTCGGCCACCAGCAGTTCGGCCAGGTGCCGCTGGACCAGCTGGTGGTCGGCCAGCACCTTGCCGGCCTGCGCGCGCTTCTTGGCGTGCGCGGCGGCGGTCTGCAGGCAGGCGCGCAGGATCCCGACGCAGCCCCAGGCGATCGACATCCGGCCGTAGGACAGGGCCGTGGTGAACAGCAGCGGCAGCGACTGGCCGCCGCCGCCCAGCACCGCCGAGGCCGGCAGCCGCACGTCGTCGAAGTACACGTCGCAGTGGCCCGCGGCCCGGCAGCCCAGCGGGTCCGGGATCTTCTCGATCCGCAGCCCGGCCGAGTCGGTCGGGACCATCACGGCGGCGGCCGCGTCCTCGTGCAGGGCCACGATCATCAGGTAGTCGGCGTAGCCGGCGCCGGTGACCCACATCTTGCGGCCGGTGAGGATGAACTCCTCGCCGTCGGCGGTCAGGCGGGTGCCCATCCCGGCCAGCTCGCTGCCGGCGCCGGGCTCGCTGAACCCGACCGCGGCCAGCTTGCCGGAGGTCAGCTCGGCCAGGTAGCGCTTGCGCTGCTCCCGGTCGCCGAACCGGCGCACCGCGGCGGCGGCGATCCCCTGCGAGGTCATGATGCTGCGCAGCGAGCTGTCCAGCGACCCGACGTAGGCGGTGAACTCGCCGTTGTCCTGGCCGGTGGCGCCCAGGCCGCCGAAGGACTGCGGCACCTCCGCGCACAGCAGGCCCTGCGCGCCGAGCTTGCGCAGCAGCGCGATCGGCAGCTCCCCGGCCAGGTCCCAGGCGGCGGGCTGCGCGCCGACGAGGTCGCCGACGGCAGCCCGCGCCGCGAGCGGCGACTCAGGCATCAGACTCAGAGCCCTGCTGTTCGCGCAGCCGGAGCACCAGCGCGGTCATCGCGCTCACCGTGCGGAAGTTCTCGAGCTTGAGCTCCGGGCCGATGATCGCGATGTCGAAGGTCTCCTCCAGGTGCACGACCAGCTGCATCGCGAACATGGAGCTGACCAGGCCGGAGCCGAACAGGTCCTCCTCGGGGCCGACCTCGGTCTTGATCTGCTCGGCCAGGAACGCCAACAGCGCCTGCTCGATGGCCGGGGCGTCCAGGGCCTGGGTGCCGGTGTCCTGATCGACGGTCATGAGACAACCTTTCCGTAATCGTAGAAACCCCGGCCGGCCTTGCGGCCGTGGGCGCCGGTGCGGACTTTCTCGAGCATGAGCTCGCAGGGGTTGCAGCTCTCGTCGCCGGTGCGCTCGTACAGCACCACCAGCGAGTCGACGAGGTTGTCGACGCCGATCAGGTCGGCGGTGCGCAGCGGCCCGGTGGAGTGCCCCAGGCACCCCTCCAGCAGCTTGTCGACGGTCTCGACGTCGGCCACGCCACGCTCCACCAGCTTGGCCGCGCTGTTGATCAGCGGGTGCAGCAGGAAGTTGATGACGAAGCCCGGGTTGTCGTTGACCACCAGGCCCTCGCGGCCCATCGCGGTCAGCAGCGCCTTGCCGCCGGCCATGGTGGCCTCGGAGGTGCGCGGACCGCGGATCATCTCCACGGCCTTGATGAGGTAGGTCGGGTTCATGAAGTGCACCCCGACCAGTTCCTCGGGCCGCTCCAGCCAGTTCGCCATCTCGTCGATCGGGATGCACGAGGTGTTGGAGATGACGACGGTGCCCGGCCGCACGATCCGGCCGACCTCGGTCAGCACCTTCTCCTTGACCTCGGCGACCTCCAGGACCGCCTCCACCACGACCGTGGCCTCGGCGATGCCGGACAGGTCGGTGGTGGTGGTCAGGGTGCCCGGCGTGACGTCCGCCGGCAGCGCGCCCATCAGCTGCGCGTGCCGCGTCTTCTCCTTGATCTTGCGGCGGCCGGCGGCCAGCGCCTCGTCGCTGACGTCCACCAGGACGACGTCGACGCCGTGGCCCAGAGCCGTGGTCGTGATGTTGGTGCCCATGACCCCGGCGCCGACGACGGCGAGCCGGTGCCCGGTGTGGTCAGTGCCCATCGGCGGGACCTCCCTGCGATCGGTGTGCGTTGTTTATGTGTCCAGCCACTCGGCGACGGCTTGAGCCGTCGTCGCGGCGTGGTCTCGCAGCATGCTGAAGTGGTCGCCGGGCACGTCGGCGACGGTGGTCTCGGCGGCCAGGTCCCAGGTGGAGGGCCGCAGATCGGCCGGTGTGAGGCCGGGGACCGGTTCGGTGGCACGCAGCAGAAGCGTCGGGATGGCGGTGCGGGACAGTCCGCGCCAGTCCATCGAGTAGTAGTGCGCCAGGGCCGTCAGCCACTCGTCGCCGCCGAGGTTCTGCTGTTCGGCGTTGGCGGCCAGCACGGCGCCGGCCAGGGCGGCCTGGACGTCCTCGGGGACGCCGGCGTCCTCGGGCACGAAGGTGTCGATGAGCACGAGCCGCGCGACCTCGACGCCGAGTTCGGCCAGCCGGGCGGCGACAGCGTGCGCGACCAGGCCCCCGGAGGAGAACCCGACCAGGACGGCCGGCTTGTCCCCGGCGGTCTTGCGCACGCTCTCGGCGCAGACGTCCAGCAGGGCGCCGACGTCGGCGGCCAGCGGCTCCCCGGCGACGAAGCCGGGGGTCGGCACGACGGACACCGCGCGGCGGCCCCGGAACCCGGCGGCGAACCGCGCGAACTCCTGCGCGTCGGAGCTGCCCGCGAAGGACGGGAAGCAGATCAGCTGCGGGGTCTGCGGCCCGCGGGCCACGACGGTCGCTTCCGGGATCTCGGTGAGTTCCCCGGCGGCGGCGAAGCGCGGCCGGAACGCTGCCAGGGCTCTGACAAGCGTCAGCAGTTCGGCGCCGCGCCCTTCGTGGACCGCCCGCTTGAGGGAACTGCTCAGCGTCGACGGCTTGGCGCCGGTGTCCTGGGTGTCCTGGGTGTCCGCAGTGCGGTAGCGGCGCGAATCCCGGGCGCCCTTCGCGGACGTGTCCCCGCCGGACAGGACTCCGGCGGCGGCCAGCTTCTCGCGCAGGAAGGGCGCGAGTTCGCCGGGCGTCGGATGGTCGAAGGCCATGGCGCCGGTGAGCCGCAGGCCGGTGATGGCGTTCACCCGGTTGCGCAGCTCGACGGCGGTCAACGAGTCGAAGCCCTGTTCCAGGAAGGTGATGTCGACGGCGACGGCCTCCGGGGAGTCGTGGCCGAGGACCGCGGCGGCCTCCGACCGCACCAGGTCCGTCAGGATCCTGACCTGCTCGGCCTCGGTGCCCCGGGCCAGCCGTTCCCGCAGCGCGGGGCCGGCGAACTGGGAGCCGGTCTCGCGCACCGCGCGCGGCACCGGCGCCAGCGCGCGCAGGCACGCC
>JABFXP010000411.1 GCA_013361685.1 Catenulispora sp. | reverse complement strand
GCCGCCGGCCCCACCGGCGGCGCGGAGGGTGGAACCGGGATCCCGGCCGCGCGCGTCAAAGAATCCGTGCCGGGTAATCGCCGCCATGACGGTGCCGATGTCACCGCACCGGGTGGCGCCGGCGGTGATTTCCCGAAGGATGCCCCGACAAGCGCCGCCAAGCGCGACAATCGGGTGGGATCCGCCACGTCCCGGGGTGACAACCCGCGGGATGCCCTCGAACGTCCCTCCAACATGACTCGGGCCAAAGCCATGACCTCCAAGACCGTGCCGCCCAAGCCCGATGCCGCGGCGGCGCAGCCGCCGCAGCATCGCAACTGGGTGCCCCGGCTCGTCGCGTACGTCACCTACCTGGCCGGGTTCAGCAACATCGCCTCGGCCATCTCGCCGGGCTTCAAGCACTCGCGGCTGCACCAGCTCAGCGTCAAGGTGCCGACCGAGGTGCAGAACCTGGCCGCGGCCGCGACCCTGATGTCCGGCATCCTGCTGGTGCTGATCGCGCACGCGCTCAAGCGCCGCAAGCGCCGCGCCTGGTGGGTGGCGGTGGTCCTGCTCGTCACCGTGGTCCTGTTCCACCTGGTCCGCTCCTTCCGGGCCTCGGACCACGACGCGCCGATCCACTACCTGGGCCTGCAGATCGTGCTGACCCTGGTGCTGCTGATCCTGCTGGTGGTCTACCGCGAGGAGTTCTACGCCCTCGGCGACCCCTACACCCGCTGGCGGGCGCTGCGCGCCTTCGTGCTGCTGGCCGGGTTCTCCTTCACCACCGGCATGGCCCTGATGTACTGGCAGGGCAAGCGGATCGACGGCGACCCCAACGCCTGGGACCGGCTGCAGCACGTGGCCCTGGGGCTGGTCGGCGTCGAGGGGCCGGTGCACTTCAAGAGCGACTCCGCGAACGACCTGGTCTACTACTCGCTGGTCGGCCTGGGGATGATGACCGCGCTGATCGTCGCCTACCTGGTGCTGCGCCCCGCCGAGCCGATCGCCCGGCAGTCCGAGCAGGACGAGACCCGGCTGCGCGAGCTGATCGCCAAGCAGGGCCGGCGGGACTCGCTGGCGTACTTCGCCACCCACCGCGACAAGTCGGTGATCTGGTCGCCGTCGGGCAAGGCCGCGATCACCTACCGGGTGGTCTCCGGGGTGATGCTGGCCTCCGGCGACCCGATCGGCGACCCGGAGGCCTGGCCCGGCGCGATCAAGGTGTTCGTCGAGGAGGCGGACCGGCACGCCTGGGTGGTCGCGGTGGTCGGCTGCTCCGAGACCGGCGGCGAGGTCTGGTGCCGCGAGGCCGACCTCGACGCGCTGGAGCTGGGAGACGAGGCGATCTGCCACGTCGACCGGTTCTCACTGGAGGGCCGGGCGATGCGCAACGTGCGGCAGATGGTGAACCGGGTCGAGCGCCAGGGCTACGAGTGCCAGGTGCGGCGCCTGAAGGACATCCCGCGCGAGGAGGTCGAGCGGATCAAGACCGGCATCCAGGCCTGGCGCGGCGCCAGCGAGCGCGGCAGCTTCTCGATGGCGCTGGGCCCGGACCGGTTCGGCGACCCGGCCGACGGCGAGTGCGTGGTGGCCACCGCCACCAAGGACGGCGAGGTCCGGGCGCTGATCAACTTCGTGCCCTGGGGTCCGGACGGCATGAGCCTGGACCTGATGGTCCGGGACCGGGAGGCCGAGCCGGGGCTGAACGAGCTGCTGATCGTCAAGGCCATGCAGGGCTGCAAGGCGCTGGGCGTGATCCGGGCGTCGCTGAACTTCGCGGTCTTCCGCTCGGCGCTGGAGCGCGGCGAGAAGCTCGGCGCCGGCCCGATCACCCGGATGTGGCGCTCGGTGCTGGTCTTCTTCTCCCGCTGGTACCAGATCGAGTCGCTGTACAAGTTCAACTCGAAGTTCCAGCCGGAGTGGGTGCCGCGGTTCGTGGTCTTCCACAACACCCGGGACATCCCGCGGGTGGGCCTGGCCTACGCCGAGGCCGAGGGCTTCATCGTGCCGCCGGGTCTGCCGTGGTCGAAGAAGAACCAGGACGAGCGCTACCTGGACGTCGAGGGCGCCGAGTGCCCGGCCGGCGCCGCCGAGCGCTGCGAGCCCGAAGCCGAGGGCGAGGCCGCCGGCCCCGGCCCGCAGCGCGACCACGAGGGCGTGGACTGCGCGCGGCTGGAGCAGGCCGCGGCCGAGGGCGACTGGGAGGCCGGGGCCAGCCCGGCGGGGCGGGGCGCCGGACCGGGTTCCTCCGCCTCAGCACCGGGAGGCCGGAAAGCAGCGAACGGCTAGACGATTGATTCCTGGGGGTCACGGGGCGGTTCCGTATCCCGTCACCCCCAGGAATCAATCGTCTAGGCTTTCCCCATGAACGCGCCGGGTCGGCCCCTCAATCGCAGCCAGACCGTGCGCGGTCTGCCGGATTTCGGCCGGTGCGCCGTGTTCGGCGTGGTCAACGTGACCCCGGACTCCTTCTCCGACGGCGGCGAGTACTACGCCGACGGCGACACCGCCAAGGCCGTGGCGCACGGCCTGCGGCTGCACCGCGGCGGCGTGGACGTGGTCGACGTGGGCGGCGAGTCCACCCGGCCGGGCGCCGCCCGGGTCAGCCCGGAAGCCGAGCTGGACCGGGTGCTGCCGGTGATCGAGGCGCTGGCCGGCGCCGGGGTGCGGGTGTCGGTGGACACCATGCGGGCCTCGGTCGCGGCGGCGGCGCTGGAGGCCGGGGCGGTGATCGTCAACGACGTCTCCGGCGGCCTGGCCGATCCGGCGATGTTCCCGCTGGTGGCCGCGGCCGGCGCGCCCTACATCCTGATGCACTGGCGCGGGCACAGCACCGGCATGATGGCCCGCGCCGTGTACGGGGACGTGGTCAAGGACGTCATCGAGGAGTTGCAGGCGCGCTTCGACGCCGCGCTGGCCGCCGGGATCGGCGAGGACCAGCTGATCCTGGACCCGGGCCTGGGCTTCGCCAAGAACGCCGACCACAACTGGGCGCTGCTGGCCCACCTGGAGAAGCTGGAGTCGCTGGGCCGGCCGCTGCTGGTCGCCGCCTCCCGGAAGAACTTCCTGGGCCGGCTGCTGCCGGACGCCGCCGGCGAGCCCCGGCCGCCGCACGGCCGGGACGCCGCCACCACCGCGCTGTCGGCGCTGGTGGCGGCCGCCGGGATCTGGGGCGTGCGGGCGCACGACGCGCAGGGCTCGCTGGACGCGGTGCGGGTGGCGGCGGCGCTGGCGGCGGCCCGATGAATCCGGGCTCGTTCGACGCCGGCGGCGCCGGCGGTTTCGAGGAGTACGGGGAGTACGGCGAGTTCGACGACTTCGAGGAGGGGTTCGGCGTGTACCCGCCGGAGGACGGCGGCCCGCCGCCGCAGGTGGCCGCGGACATCGAGGCCATCACCGAGGCCAACGAGGAGTTCTACGCCGCCGCCGAGGCCGGCGACCTGGACCGGCTGGGCGCGATCTGGCTGTCCGGGCCGTTCGAGTCCTCGGTGCAGTGCGTGCACCCGGGCTGGGCGCCGGTCTTCGGCCGCGAGGACGTGCTGCGCTCCTGGGCGGTGGTCTGCGCCAACACCCCGTTCCTGCAGTTCTTCCTCACCGACGTGCGCATCGACGTGGTGGACCGGATCGCGGTGGTGAGCCTGACCGAGAACATCATCACCGACATGTCGGCCGGCTCCTCCGAGGACGACCCGGGCTTCATCGCCGGCGGCCGGGCCACCACCATCAACATCTTCCGCCGCGCCGACGAGGGCTGGCGGCTGTGGATGCACCACGCCTCGGCGGTGATGGAGAGCGTGGAGGACTGAACGATCTTCGCGCAGGTCAGCCCGGCCGGGGCCGGCGGGACCGGGCCGGGGGTGTCCTGGCCGCGGCGGTATTCGGGCGATCCCGGGACGGCGGCCTGAACAGGGCCCCGGTATGTTCGTCGTGATGTCTATTCACAACAAGCGCCTCGACCGGGTGACCGTGCACGGCCTGCGCGGGCGCGGCCACCACGGCGTGTTCGAGCGCGAGCGGGAGAAGGGCCAGACCTTCCTGGTCGACGTCACGCTGGGCCTGGACACCCGGCGTGCGGCGGCCACCGACGCCCTGGACGACACCGTGAACTACGGCGAGGTCGCCGAGCGGATCGTGGCCCTGATCGAGGGCGAGCCGGTCAACCTGATCGAGACGCTGGTGGCCAAGATGGCCGCGGCGTGCCTGGAGTACCCCCTCGTGGAGGAGGTCGAGGTCACGCTGCACAAACCGGACGCGCCGATCACGGTGCCGTTCGAGGACGTCACCGTGACCGTCGTGCGGACGCGGGAGGACCTGGCGGTCGTCACCGAGCGGCCGCCGGAGAACGGCGGGTCGGCGATATGACCGAGGTCCCCCTCACCGACGCGCCGCGGATGCACTCCGCGGTGCTGGCGCTCGGCGGCAACCTGGGCCACCGGCTGGCCAACCTGCAGGCCGCGGTGGACTCCCTGGCCGACACCCCCAGCCTGACCATCACCTGGCTCTCGCCGGTCTACCAGACCGCGCCGCTGCTGGCCGAGGGCGCCGAGCCGCAGGAGGACTACCTCAACGCGGTCGTCGGGGTGCACACGGCGCTGCCGCCGGAGATGCTCCTGATGCGCACCCAGGCCATCGAGGAGGCGCTGGGCCGCACCCGCGAGGTGCACTGGGGCCCGCGCACCATCGACATCGACATCGTGCAGGTCGACGAGCTGCTCTCGGGCGACGCCGAGCTCACGCTGCCGCACCCGCGGGCCGCGCAGCGGGCGTTCGTGCTGGCGCCCTGGCACGACGTGCGCCCGGACGACGTGCTCACCGGCGCCGGCCCGATCGCCGCGCTGCTGGACGCGCTC
>JABFXP010000255.1 GCA_013361685.1 Catenulispora sp. | reverse complement strand
CCGCGTCGTTCGGCGAACTCCTCAAGCCGGGCCTGCTCGCCCATGCACCCCTCCCGATTCCCGGTGATCGATACACATGAGTGGCCGGGAATCGGAAAGGTTGCGTGAGCGCCCTGAATCAGGACTCGGTCTTCTGCGCCCGCGTCACCAGTTCGGCGAGTTCGGCGATCGGCATGCTGCCCGGGGCGCGGCCCTCGGCGGCGAACCGGGCGGTCAGGCGCTGCATCAGGGCGTTGACCGGGGTGGGGACGCCGTGGGTGCGGCCGATGAGGACGATCTCGCCGGAGAGGTAGTCGGTCTCGACCGAGCCGGCGCCGCGGGCCAGGCTCTGCCAGCTGGAGCCGCCGCCGCGGGGGGTGCCGGGGATGTCGGCGAGGTTCATGCGGTCGGCCTGCACCGCGCGGCGCTCGCCCGGGCCGACGAAGGGGATGCCCGCGGCGTTGAGTGCGCGGCGGCCCTCGTCCTGGGCTGCGTCGATCAGCTGTTCGGCGAGTTCTTCGTCGGCGGTGAGGTCGGACACCGCTTCGAAGGCGTTGCCCAGGTTGTTCAGCAGCTTGCCGTACTTCCAGCGCATCACGTCGTCGACCACCGGGGCGTCGAAGCGGCTGGCGGCCAGGTCCGCGCCGATCAGCTTGATCACCTCGTCGGCGCCGCCGGGGTACCGGCCGACCGTGAGGATGCCGGACTGCGGTGCGCAGTGCGCCGCGACCACGCCCGGTTCCAGGTGCAGTGAGGGAAGCCAGACGCACAGGCCGTAGACGTTCTGGAACAGGCGCAGCGCCACGCGCTCATTCTCAACGCCGTTTTGAGCGCAGACGACGGGGATCAGCTCCGCGGCGGTGCCGGCTCCGCCGGCCACCGGCAGGCCCGCCCACTGCCGCAGGACGTCGGCCGTGTCCTGGGACTTCACACAGAGGATCAGGACGTCGTCGGGACGGAGTTCGCCGACTTCGGCGGGGCCGGACACGGCCGGGACCGGCAGGCGCAGGTCGGCGTCCGGGGTCCGGAGCCGCAGACCGTGCTCGCGCAGGGCCTCCAGGTGCGCGCCGCGGGCGACCAGGAGCACGTCATGGCCGGCTTCCGCGAGGCGGCCGCCGATGGATCCGCCGACCGCGCCGGCGCCGATGATGATGTAGCGCATCTCTCGGACTGTAGCGGGCGTGGCGCCTGTGTGAAGGGCAGAAGAAGATCTCAGGAACTGCTGATTTTGCGATCTTGTGTCCAGGAGTTCTACTGACAAGTAAACCAATACGTGTTTGACTCCCGTTGTGAGCGATCCGACACCGTCACCAGTCAGTCCGGATCCGTACGCGGGCCGGCCGTGGCTGAAGTTCTACGCGGCGGGAGTGCCCACAGACGTCACCATCCCATCGGTGCCGGTCACACAGTTGTTGGACGACGCCGCGGCGGCCTTCGGGAACCGGACCGCACTGGTGTTCTTCGGGCGCAAGACCAGCTACCGGCAGCTGCAGCAGGACGTGGACCAGCTGGCCGGGGCGCTGCGGGCGCTCGGAGTGCGGCGCGGCGACCGGGTGGCGCTGGTGCTGCCGAACTGCCCGGCGGCGGTGACCGCGTTCTTCGCCATCGTGCGGCTGGGCGCCGTGGTGGTGGCCTGCAACCCGCTGTACACCGACTCCGAGCTGCGGCACCAGCTCACCGACTCCGGCGCCAAGGTGGCGATCGTCTTCGACGGCGCGTACGCGACGCTGGACGCGGCACGGCCCGGGACGGCGCTGGAGCACGTGGTGTCGGTGTGCCTGGCGGACTTCCTGCCGGCGCTCAAGCGCAAGCTGCTGGACCTGCCGCTGGGCGCGGCGCGGGAGAAGCGGGAGCGGCTGATCACGCCGCTGCCGCCGGGCGCGCGCGCCATCCCCTACACCGAGCTGCTCGCCACCTCGCCGGGCCCGGCGGAGCAGGTCGCCGTGGACCCGGCCCGGGACCTGGCGGTGCTGCAGTACACCGGCGGCACCACCGGACGGCCCAAGGGCGCCATGCTGACCCACCGCAACCTGGTCGCCAACGCCCACCAGGTGCGGGCCTGGGACCCGAACGCCGAGCCGGGGCGCGAGTCGGTGCTGTGCGTGCTGCCGCTGTTCCACGTCTACGGGCTGATGCTGTGCGTGGTCACCGGGGTGCTGCTGGCCGGGACCCTGGTGCTGCTGCCGACCTTCGACCCGGAACTGGTGCTGGACGCGGTCAAGCACGAGCGGCCCACCGTGTTCCCGGGCGTGCCGCCGATCTACAGCAAGCTGCTGGAGCACCCGAAGATCGGCAAATACGACCTGCGCTCCATCCGCACCTGCATCTCCGGGGCGATGCGGCTGCCGGTGGACACCATCGACGCCTTCCAGGCCGCGACCGGCGGGCGGCTGGCCGAGGGCTACGGCATGACCGAGTCCTCACCGGTGACGCTGGCCAACCCGCTGAACTCCAACGCCCGCCCGGGCACCATCGGGCTGCCGCTGCCGAACACCCACGTGAAGATCGTCGACGAGTTCCGGCAGGACCGGGTGCTGCCGATCGGCGCGGCCGGCGAGCTGGTGGTGTTCGGCCCGCAGCTGTTCCAGGGCTACTGGAACCAGGAGGACGAGACCCGGCTGGCGCTGCGCAACGGCTGGCTCTACACCGGCGACATCGGGGTGATGTCCCCGGACGGCTACGTGACGCTGATCGACCGCAAGCGCGACGTCGTCATCGCCTCCGGCTTCTCCATCTACCCCTCGGAGATCGAGGACGTGCTGCGCGAGCACCCGGCGGTCTACGACGCCGCGGTGATCGGCGTGCCGGACCCCTACCGCGGCGAGAACGTGAAGGCGGTGATCCAGCTCGCCGAGGGGATGTCGGTCAGCGCCGAGGAGCTGGACGTCTTCAGCCACCAGCACCTGGCGCCGTACAAGGTCCCGAAGATCTTCGCCTTCCGCGACGACCTGCCGCGGAACATGATCGGCAAGGTGCTGCGCCGGGTGCTGCGCGAGGAGCACGCGGCCGAGCAGGCCGAGCACGGCGGGCCGCCGCCGGACCAGGATCCGTTCGCCGACTACAAGCGGTGAGGCGGCGGGCGGCGGGTCGGCTCGGCTCGGCACGGCGTCCTCGGTCGCCCTCCTCGGTCCGGTGCGCGCCGTCGTCCTGCTCAGCGCCGCGCCGCGCCCTCAGTCGTCCCGCTCGGTCCGCGTCCGCTCGTCCACCAGCGCCCGCAGCTCCCCGGCCGCCCGGCGCGCGGCCTTCCCGCCGGAGGCCTGGATGCCCATGGCCGGCAGCACCTCGCCGCTGTCCAGGTCCAGCAGCACCCACGGATCGCCCGGGCGCAGGTTCACCCGGACGATCTGCGCCCACTCCAGGCGCTGGGTGCGGACCGTGTTCACCACCGTCAGGCCGCGCTCGTCGGCGACGATGCGCGGCCGGGCCAGCAGGTACAGCCCGGCCGAGATCAGCGGGCCGAGGGCGGCGAAGGCCACCCGCTCCGGGGTCGACCACGCCGTGGGCCCGCTGTCCGGCAGTATCAGCGCGACGACCACCAGCGTCACGATCAGCAAAGCGGAGACCGCGAACACCGCCGCCCGGGTGCGGGTCGGGCGGAAGGTCACCGGCAGGCGCGGCACGGTCTCCGGCACCGGCAGGGCGAAGGGGTCGAGCGGTCCGGGCACCTGGCGGTCGTGGTCGTGGTTGTCCGTCACCTGCACGCTGGTCCGTTTCACTCCGGGCTCGACGAACCCCTGACGACTAAATCCGACACGCGAGGATATCCGTGACGAGGATTCCCCTGGCACCCAGATCCCACAAGTCGTCCATCATCCGCTGCGCCTCGCTCCGCTTGACCATCGAGCGGACCGCGACCCAGCCGCGGTCGTGCAACGGCGACAGGGTCGGGGACTCGATGCCGGGGGTGATGCGCACGGCCTCGTCCACGTGCTCGGCGCGGATGTCGTAGTCCATCAGCACGTACTCCCGGGCCGTGAGCACGCCCTTGAGCCGCCGCACGAACTGCTCCACCGCCGGGTCCTCCCCGGCCCCGCGCCGCCGGATCAGCTGCGCCTCGGAGGCCAGGATCGGCTCGCCGAACACCTCCAGCCCGGCGTGCCGCAGCGTGGTGCCGGTCTCCACGACGTCGGCCACCACGTCGGCCACGCCCAGCGCGATCGACACCTCCACGGCGCCGTCCAGCTTCACCACCTCGGCGGTCACCCCGGCCGCGGCCAGGTGCTCGCGCACCACCCCGGGATAGGCCGAGGCGATCCGCAGCCCGGCGAGCCCGGCGACCCCGGGCTCCTTGGCCACCTGCTCCACCGTCGACGGCGGCGCCGCGAACCGGAACGTGGACCGCGCGAACCCCAGGTCCATGATCGCCTCGGCCGCCGCCCCGGAGTCCAGCAGCAGGTCGCGCCCGGTGATCCCGACGTCCAGCCGCCCGGACCCGACATAGGTGGCGATGTCCCGCGGCCGCAGGAAGAACAGCTCGGCGTTGTTGGCCGGGTCGACGACCATCAGCTCCTTGCCGTCCTTGCGCGGCCGGTAGCCCGCCTCATGCAGCATCGCCGTGGCCGCCTCGGACAGCGATCCCTTGTTCGGCAGTGCGATGCGCAACATGGCGTGTGACCTCTCAGTTACGTGCGGTTGATGAAATCTCCCGCCGCAAGTATCGACCAACCCCCGCCGCAGGTGCGGGGTTGTTCACTCGGTGGGATGACGGCCGGTCCGATCAAAGGAAGCCGAGCACACGAAGAAGCGCCCGCGGTTTCGCAGGGCGCTTCTTTCCGCTCACCACCGGTTCACAGGTGCTTGTACACGTCGTCCAGCGTCAGCCCGCGCGCCAGCATCATCACCTGCACGTGGTACAGCAGCTGCGAGATCTCCTCGGCGGTGCGGTCGCCGTCCTCGTACTCGGCGGCCATCCACACCTCGGCGGCCTCCTCGACGACCTTCTTGCCGATCGCGTGCACGCCCAGTCCCAGCAGCTCCACGGTGCGGGAGCCCTCCTCGCCGTGCTCGGCCTTGGCGGCCAGCTCGCCGAACAGCGACTCGAACGTCTTCGCGGTGATCGGGACGGCGGTTCCCACGCGGACCTCCACGGGCTCGTCGGCGGTGGGCGAGGCGTTCACCGCGCCGCGCCGATCTTCTTCAGGACCAGTGCGGTGGCCACCGCCGCCTCGACCGCCTCGCGGCCCTTGTCCTCCCGGGAGCCGGGCAGGCCGGAGCGGTCCAGCGCCTGTTCCTCGGTGTCGCAGGTGAGCAGCCCGAAGCCGATCGGGACGCCGGAGTCCATGGCGACCCGGTTCAGGCCGTCGGTGGCGGCGGCGCAGACGTACTCGAAGTGCGGTGTGCCGCCGCGGATCACCACGCCGAGGGCGACCACGGCGTCGTAGCCGGCGCCGGCCGCGGCCTGCGCCACCACCGGCAGCTCGAAGGAGCCCGGGACGCGGAACAGGTCGTGCGCCGCGCCGATCTCGGCGAGCGCCTTCTCCGCGCCGGCCACCAGCCCGTCCATGACCTGGGTGTGCCACTGCGCGGCCACCACCGCGACCTTCAGGTCCGCGCCGCCGTCGATGGTGATGGCCGGCGCTCCCGCTCCGCTCACGTTCTGTTCACTCCTCGTGCGTTGTGGCCGCTGCGCGCCGAGACGGCGTGCAGGGCAAGTCTTCCAGAACCGGCCCGGGGGCCGGGGCCGAGTCTCATCGGCGAGAACCCGAACCGGTGATCGCCGCCCGCCCTGACGAGCGGCGTTCGTCGCGCCGGCTGTTGAGCCGAGGCGAGGCGAGCCGGGCTGAGGCGCGGCCCGCGCCTCAGCCGACAGCCGCCGTCAGGTGCTCGGCCGCCTGCTCGTCCAGCCCCGGCAGCTCGTGCCCCATCCGGTCCCGCTTGGTCCGCAGGTAGCGGATGTTGTCGGCGGTGACGTTGACCGGCAGCGGCACCCGGCCGGAGACCCGCAGCCCGAAGCCCTCCAGCGCGCTGCGCTTGGCCGGGTTGTTGGTGAGCAGCCGCATGGACCGCACGCCGAGGTCGGCCAGGATCTGCGCGCCGGTGCCGTAGTCCCGGGCGTCGGCCGGCAGCCCCAGCTCCAGGTTGGCGTCCACGGTGTCGTGGCCCAGCTCCTGCAGCTCGTAGGCGCGCAGCTTGTGCATCAGGCCGATGCCGCGGCCTTCGTGACCGCGCATGTAGAGGACGACGCCGCGGCCCTCCACGTCCACCGCGCGCAGCGCGGCGTGCAGCTGCGGGCCGCAGTCGCAGCGCTGGGAGCCGAAGATGTCGCCGGTCAGGCACTCGGAGTGGACCCGCACCAGCACGTCCTCCCCGTCGCCGATCTCGCCGCGGACCAGCGCCACGTGCTCCACGCCGTCCACGTCCGAGACGTAGCCGACGGCGTTGAACTCGCCGAACGCGGTGGGCAGCCGGGTCTCGGCGACCCTGGTCACCGACTTCTCGGTGCGGCGGCGGTAGGCGATCAGGTCGGCGATCGAGATCAGCGCCAGGCCGTGCCGGCGGGCGAACCGGGCCAGCTGCGGCAGCCGGGACATCGAGCCGTCGTCCTCCACGACCTCGCAGATGCCGGCGGCCAGCGGCAGCCCGGCCAGCCGGCACAGGTCGATCGCGGCCTCGGTGTGGCCGGGCCGCACCAGGACCCCGCCGGGGTTGGCGCGCAGCGGGAAGACGTGGCCGGGGCGGGTCAGGTCCTCGGCGGTGGTGTCCGGGTCGGCCAGCAGCCGGATGGTGCGGGCCCGGTCGGCGGCCGAGATGCCGGTGCTGACCCCGTCCCGGGCGTCCACCGACACCGTGTAGGCGGTGCCCTTGCGGTCCTGGTTGATCGCGGTCATCGGCGGCAGGTTCAGCCGGTCGGCGTCCACGGCCGGCAGCGGCACGCAGATCACCCCGGAGGAATAGCGGATGGTGAACCCGACGACCTCGGGCGTGGCCAGCGAGGCGGCGAAGATGAGGTCGCCCTCGTTCTCCCGGTCCTCGTCGTCGACCACGACGACCGGCCGGCCGGCCGCGAGCTCGCGCAGCGCGCGCTCGATGCCGTCCAGGACGATCGGCCCGTCCGGCTCGGCGTGCTGCTCGACGTCCTGCTCGGTGTCCTGCTCAGCGTCCTCCAGGACTGCGGACTCGACGGCGCTCATACCGTGACCTCCTTAAGGGTGGCGGGCTGTGCGGCGGGCACGACCCGGCCGGCGGTGCGCGCCTTGACCATCCACTGGCGCAGCCCCGCGACGACTATCGCGAAGTAGAAGACGTAGACCAGGCCGGAGACCGGCAGGCCGTTGTGGAAGGCCAGCGGCACGCCCACGACGTCCACCGCGACCCAGACGAACCAGAACTCGACGTACCCCCGGGCCTGCGCGACGGTGGCGACCAGCGACCCGATGAAGATGTAGGCGTCCGGCCACGGGGCCCAGGACGCGTGGTAGCGCTCGAGCACCAGCGCGAAGCCGACGGTGCCCAGTGCCAGCCCGGCGGCCAGCAGCGCGCGCTCGGCCCAGGAGGCCCAGCGGATGGTGATGTCGTGCTCGTTCTTCCGGACCGCGCTCCAGCGGACCCAGCCGTAGGCGGCCATCCCCGCCAGCGCGACCTGGCGGGCGGCGGTCCCGCCGAGGTGCGCGGATATGTTGGCGCCGAACAGCAGCACCGCGCCGGCTATCTGCACCGGCCAGGCCCACATCGACCGGCGCATCGCCAGCGCGACCGTCGCCAGGCCGAGCAGGTTGCCCAGCAGGTCGGACCACTTGACGGTCTCGCCGAACAAGTGGAACGCGACCGCGTTCGCCCAGTGGAACATCGTGCTCACACTCTCTGCGCGCTACGCGCCGACGGCGGAGGACTGCCGGCCCTGGCCCGGCACGGCGGCGGCGCCGTCCAGGCCGGGCAGCCGCTCGGTGGCTGTGCTGTTGAGGCCGAGCAGCCGCTCGGTGTATTTGGCGATGACGTCCACTTCCAGGTTCACCGTCGCGCCGGGCTGCTTGCGGCCCAGGGTGGTCAGGTCCAGGGTGGTGGGGATCAGGCTCACGCTGAAGCTGTCGGCGTCGGCCTCGACCACGGTCAGCGAGATGCCGTCCACGGTGATCGAGCCCTTGTCCACGACGTAGCGGGCCAGGTTCGGGGGCAGCGACATCCGCACCACCTCCCAGTGCTCGCCGGGGGTGCGGGACAGGACGGTGCCGACGCCGTCGACGTGGCCCTGCACCAGGTGGCCGCCCAGCCGCGCGCCGAGCTGCATGGGGCGCTCCAGGTTCACCGGGTCGCCGGGCTCGAGCTCGCCGAGGTTGGACTTGGCCAGGGTCTCGGCCATCACGTCGGCGGTGAACTCGCCCGCCTCGGCGGCCTGTGAGCCGCTCTCCACGACGGTCAGGCACACGCCGTTGACGGCGATGGACGATCCGTGCGCCGCGTCGGCCGTGACCAGCGGGCCGGCCACGCGCAGCCGCGCGGAGTCCCCCTCGGCCATCACCTCCAGGGCGACGACCCGGCCGAGTTCTTCGACGATGCCAGTGAACACCGTGTACTCCCCTATCCGCCTCATCCGCTCGCCCGGTCGGCTCGCGGCCAGAACCCGGACTCCGGGGAAGGGGGTGCGCAAAGGGAGGCGGCGCGCGACGGCGGGAAACCCGTCCACGACGGGTGCCGTCACGAACGCCACGACGGGCCGGCGGAAAGCCGGCGCCGTCGCGTGCAGCCTCCCATCCGGACTTTAACCGTCGGTTCCGGAATTCCACCGGATCGGCCGCCGGTTCGCCGAGGCGAACGAGCGGTTCGCGGACTGTCACCGCCGGTTCGGAATTTCACCGACCCCGGAGCACGCGTTCGTCGTACGGAACCAGTGTGCCACGCGATTCATTCCCGGCCGCGCCGGGCGTGGTGCGCATCACCCTGACACCAGCCCAAAATGTAACACGTTCTAGTTTTATCCGGAAGCCGGAATCACCGGCGGATCCGCCGTCAGGCCACGCGGGAGGCGGCGGCAGCGGCCTGCGCCCGCAGCTTGCCGACGGCCGCGTCCGGGTCCTCGGCGCTGTAGACCGCCGAGCCGGCCACGAACACGTCGGCGCCGGCCTCGGCGCAGCGCTCGATGGTCTCGGCCGACACCCCGCCGTCGATCTGCAGCCACACCGCGCCGCCGTGCCGGTTGATCAGCTGCCGGGTGCGGCGGATCTTGGGCAGCACCACGTCCAGGAACTTCTGGCCGCCGAAGCCGGGCTCGACGGTCATCAGCAGGATCATGTCCAACTCGGCGAGCATGTCCTCATAGGGCTCGACCGGCGTGGCCGGCTTCAGCGCCATCCCGGCGCGGGCCCCGGCCGTCCGGATCGCGCGCGCCAGCCGGATCGGCGCGTGCGCGGCCTCCACGTGGAAGGTCACGCTGCCGGCGCCGGCCTCGGCGTAGCCGGGCGCCCAGCGGTCCGGGTCCTGGATCATCAGGTGGCAGTCCAGCGGCCGCGGCGAGGCCTTCACCAGCGACTCCACCACCGGCAGGCCGAGGGTCAGGTTCGGGACGAAGTGGTTGTCCATCACGTCGACGTGGATCCAGTCGGCCGACGGGACCGCGTTGACCTCCTCGGCCAGACGCGAGAAGTCGGCGGACAAGATGGACGGGGAGATCTGGACGGAGCTCATGCCCCCGATTCTCGCAGACCCGGGTTCCCCCGCCCCACCGGCCCATCGACGCGCCGGGGCCGCGGCACTACTCTTCGGTGCTGACGACGAAGTCTGAGAAAGCGCAGGTGGGATGGCATGAACGCCGACGACCGCAGAACCGCCGGGCTGTCTGCGCGCCGGGGACCGGAGGCACCCGCGCTGCCGGCCGAGACCATCGGCGCGAACCTGGCGCGCATCGCGGCGGCGCACCCGGACCGGGACGCCCTCGTCGAGTGCGCGACCGGCCGCCGCTGGAGCTACCGGCAGTTCGACGCGGCGGTGTCGGACCTGGCCCGCGCCCTGATCGCGGCCGGCGTCGGCAAGGGCGACCGGGTCGGGGTCTGGTCCCCGAACTGCGCGGAGTGGGTCCTGGTGCAGTACGCGACCGCACGGATCGGCGCGATCCTGGTCAACCTGAACCCCGCCTACCGCGACCACGAGATCCGGTTCGCCCTCAAACAGTCCGGCACCAGCCTGCTGTTCACCGCGACGCAGGTGAAAAGCAGCGACTACGTGGCGATGGCCGACGCGGTCCGGCCGGACTGCCCGGACCTGCGGGACGTGGTCTGCTTCGGCACCCCGGGCTGGACCGCCTTCCTGGAGCGCGGCGCGGACGTCCCCGCCGGGACCCTGGCCGGACGGGAGGCCTCGCTCGACCCCGGCGATCCGATCGACATCCAGTACACCTCCGGCACGACCGGCTTCCCCAAAGGCGCCACGCTGTCCCACCGCAACGTGCTGGGCAACGGCTTCCAGGTCGCCGAAGTCCAGGCCTGGACCCACGAGGACCGCGTCTGCCTGCCCGTCCCGCTCTACCACTGCTTCGGCATGGTGATGGGCAACCTCGGCGCGACCAGCCACGGCGCCTGCATCGTGCTGCCGGGCCCGCTGTTCGACCCCGCCGACACCCTGGCGGCGGTGAGCGCGGAGCGCTGCACGGTGCTGTACGGCGTCCCGACGATGTTCATCGCCGAACTGGCCCTGCTGGAGCGCTCCGGCGGCGAATACGATCTCAGCTCCCTGCGCACCGGCGTGATGGCCGGCTCCCCGTGCCCGGTGGAGGTGATGAAGCGGGTCATCAGCGAGCTGGGGATGACCGACGTGACCATCTGCTACGGCATGACCGAGACCTCCCCGGTCTCCACCCAGACCCGCCGTGACGACAGCCTGGAACGCCGCGTGGCCACCGTCGGCCGCGTCCACCCGCACGTCGAGATCAAGATCGTGGACCCCGACACCGGCGCGACGGTGCCCGTCCAGACCCCCGGTGAGCTGTGCACCCGCGGCTACAGCGTCATGCTCGGCTACTGGAACGAGCCGGAGCGCACCGCCGAGGCGGTGGACTCCGACGGCTGGATGCACACCGGCGACCTGGCCCGGATGGACGACGACGGCTACGTCAGCATCGTCGGCCGCATCAAGGACATGGTGATCCGCGGCGGCGAGAACGTGTATCCGCGCGAGGTCGAGGAGTTCCTCTACGCCCACCCGGACATCGAGGACGTCCAGGTGATCGGCGTTCCCGACGAGAAGTACGGCGAGGAGCTGATGGCCTGGATCCGGCTGCGGCCCGGCGCCGCCCCGCTGACCGCCGAGGCCGTGCGGGAGTACTGCCACGGACAGCTCGCGCACTACAAGATCCCCCGCTACGTGCACCTGGTGGAGGGCTTCCCGATGACGGTCACCGGGAAGGTGCGGAAGGTGGAGATGCGCGAGCAGGCGGCGGAGATACTGGGCCTGGGAAGGCCCGGCGCCTGACCGGCCGTCCCCTGAACGGCGGACAACCGAGCTACCCCGCACTGCCTCCTCGCCCACCGGCGGCTTACGGTTCGCCCGAGGAGGTGGCCATCATGCTGAACGATCAACCAATCCGACCCACCATCCCGGCCGCCGATCTGGACCGCGCGAAGCGCTTCTACCAGGACACCCTGGGGCTGAAGATCGCCGAGGAGCGCGAGGACGGCATCGCCTTCGAGTCCGGCGAGACCACGTTCTACGTCTACCCCAGCGCCTTCGCCGGCACCTCCCAGGCCACGCTGGCCGGCTGGATGGTCTCCGACCTGGAGGGGACCATGGCCGACCTTCGTGAGCGGGGCATCACCTTCGAGGAATACGACATGCCCGGCCTGAAGACGGTGGACGGCGTCGCCGAGACCGAAACCGTGCGCGGGGCCTGGTTCAAGGACAGCGAGGGGAACATCCTCGCCGTCGCTCAGGACAAGAGCGCCTGAGCCGGGGCTGAGGGCTGAGGCCCGGAATCGGAAGGTGCGCGGAGCACCGTCACTCGCCGGTGTTCCGCCACCGCGCCCAAAATCCCGCCAAGTCCTTCCCGGACACCTCGGCCGCCATCGCCCGCACGTCCTCGGGCCGCACGACGCCGTATCCGTAGCGGTCCACCAGGCCGCGCAGGACGCGGTTCATGGCGTCGCGGCCGATGGTGTGCTCGAGGTCGTACAGCATGCACGTGCCCTCGTGGTAGACCGCGTCGTGGTAGAGCGGATCCCCGGCCTTCTCGAACACCTCCATCGAGGCGTCCATCCGCTCGTCGGAGGCGATCCAGTCGCAGCCGTGGGCGGGGGTGGCGCCGCCTTGGAACTCTTCAGCGCTGTACTCCGCGAAGGCCTCGTCCAGCCAGGGATGCCGATACTGGTCGTCGCCGACCAGGCCGAACCACCATTGGTGCGCGACCTCGTGCGCCACCGCGCCCTCATGCGCGGAGGACAGGACGTAGTTCGGGTACTCCATCCCGTCGAAGGCCGAGCCGAACTCGTCGAAGACGATGGTGAAGCGCGGATACGGGTAGGCGCCGAAGCGCTTGCCGTAGGAATCCAACGCGTCGGCCGCGTAGCGCATCAGCTCCCTGCACCGGGAGTCGCTCTCGGAGTTCGGCCAGTACGCGTCGACGGTGACGCCCGAGGCGGTGACCACGCTGTCGTGCTGGAACGCACCGGCCGACCAGGAGAAGTCCCGCACCTTAGCGGCGGTGACGTGGGTGAGGAGCCGGTCCCCCGCCACGGAGACCTCCCCCGCGACGGTTCCGCTCGACGGAACCTGGAGCCGGGCCGGATGGTCCAGGGTCACGTCGTAGTCGGCAGCCAGCGAGTAATAGCTCTCGCCGAAGTTGACGTAGGGCGGCAGCGCCCAGCCGTTCTCATCCTTGACCGCCAGCACCGCCAGCGCGTTTCCCAAATAGGTGTCGACGCCGTTCACGCCGAACCGGTCCTGCCGCACCGGCGCGTCGATCGCCAGCGTGAACCCGACCTCGCCGCGCGCGCCCGGCGCCAGCGGCGCGTCCAGGACGAGGCGGTAGGCCGTGCAGTTCTGGGTGGTCTCGGCTATCCGGCCGCCGGCCAGAGCGCTGATCCGCTCCGGCGGCGTGTCCCCGCAGCCGGTGGGGCCGTTGCCCCACAGCCGGATCCAGAACTCGGAGATCGGCACCTTGCCCGGGTTCGTGAACGAGATCTTCTCGGTCCCGCTCCACGAATGACCCGTGTCGTCGCTCCTCAGCGCGACCGTGTAGAGCGCCGAACCAGGCGCGGTCGGCTCCCCCAGCGCGACGGTCTCAGCGTTGGACGGCGCGGCGGCGACCGGTGCCTCCGGTGCTCCCGGCCCCGCGACCGCGGCACCGGCCGCCGTGCGCCCCGCCGCTACCGGAGCAGCCCCCGGAGCAGGGCCCTGCGGCACCGCCAGCCACACCGCCGCCATGACCGCCATAGCCGCGGCCCCACACGGAACCCACCAACTCGCCCGCGTATATACGGACACACCCCCACCCGCCCCTTCGCCAGTAGCACCCCTGCCACTCCCCCTGACGACGCCGGGAGCGCGAAGTGTTACGCCGCGAACGGAGCGGTGACGATCTTGTGACAGAACCCAGACGGCGACCGGTGGCGATCGGCCTCAGGAAGACCGGCGCAGCAGCGCCAGGTACATGGCGTCGGTACCGTGCAGATGCGGCCACAACTGCACGTCGGGGCCGCCGCCGAGGTCCGGGACGCCGGGCAGCAGCGGCCGGGCGTCGACCCGCTCCACGTCCCGGCGCGACTTCACCACCTGGCGCACCACGTCGCGGGTCTCCTCCAGATGCGGGGAACAGGTCACGTAGGCGACCAGGCCGCCGGGACGCACGGCGTCGACCGCCGAGGACAGCAGCCGGCGCTGGACCCGGGTCAGCCGGTCCAGGTCCTCCGGCCCGCGCCGCCACCGCGCCTCCGGCCGCCGGCGCAGGGCGCCCAGACCGGTGCAGGGGGCGTCGAGCATGACGCGGTCGAACGACTCGTTCTTCCACGGGGCGCGGATGCCGTCGGCGGCGATGACCTGGAGCGTGCCCGGCTTCGGCGGCGCGACCGCTTCCCCGCTCTCGCCGCGCGCTTCGTCCGCACCGTCCGCGCCGTCCGGGACGCGCGCGTGATCTGCGGCCTCGGACTGGGCACCGGCATCCCGTGCCGTCCCGCTCACACCGTCAGCCAGCCGCTCCCCGTATCCCCGCAACGCCCGCCGCACCAACTCGGCCCGGTGCGGCGCGATCTCATTGGCCAGCAGCGACGCACCCCGCTCCAGCGCCAGCCCGGCCAGCAGCGCGGCCTTCCCGCCGGGACCGGCGCACATGTCGAGCCAGCGCTCGTCCCGGCCCTCCAACGGCGCGGCCGCCAGCGCGGCGGCGACCAGCTGGCTCCCCTCGTCCTGCACCCCGACGCGGCCCTGCCGCACCGGCGCCAGCGCCCCCGGATCACCGCCGGCCAGGTACGCCGCGTACGGCGAGTACCGCGCGGCCATCGCCCCCAGGTCGGTCAGCTCCGCCACCTCGGCCAGCCCGGGCCGGGTCGCCAGCGTCACCCCGGGGCGCGCGTTGTCGGCCTCGAGCAGCTCGCCGATGTCCTGATGCGCGCGCTGCGCCCCGCGGTGCGCCTGCAGCGAGTCCCACAGCGCGGCGACGATCCAGCGCGGATGCGACCGCGACACCGCGAGAAAGCCCTCGGGATCGTCCTGCGGATCCGGCGCGATCCGGTCGATCCACTGCCCCAGGTCCCGCTGCCCGACCCGGCGCAGGATCGCGTTGGCGAACCGCGAGGCGCCCTCGTTGGAGACCGCCCGGACCAGCTCCACCGTCGTGGAGACCGCGGCGTGCGGCGGCACGTCCATGGCCAGCAGCTGGTGCGTGCCCAGCCGCAGCGCGTCCAGCACCTCCGGGTCGACCGCGTCCAGCGACCGGTCCACACAGGCCGCGATCACCTCGTCGTAGGTCCCCAGCCCCCGCAGGGTGCCGTAGACGAGCTCGGTGGTGAACGCGGCGTCCCGGCCGGTCAGGTCGCGCTCGCGCAGCAGCTTCGGCAGCAGCAGGTTGGCGTAGGCGTCCCGGGTGCGCACCGCCGCCAGCACTTCGAGCGCGGCGGCGCGCGCCGGATCGGCGTGGGAAGTGGACGTCGTGCGCGATGCCATGGATAGCTCTCTGTTCCGTTGTGGGGCGTGCGAAACGGCTGTCGGATCCGGCCGGGCCGGATCCGCTCAGGCTCTGCTCAGGCTCTGCTCAGGCCTTGCTCGGGCTCAGACGAAGGTCTCGTCCCCGGCCAGGCGCAGCCCGCGCGCCCAGTCGGCGGCCGGCATCCGCCGCTTGCCCTGCGGCTGTACGTCGCCGAGCCGCACGGTGTGGCCGCTGCCGGTGCCCACCGTCAATCCTCGCGAGTCCCGCACGATCCGGCCCGGCGGGACGTCCGTGGCGCCGGGCAGCGCGGTGACCGGGAAGATCTTCACGCGCAGGTCGTCCTCGCCGTCCCGACCGGGCAGGACGGTCCAGGCGCCGGGGGCCGGCGTGCAGGCCCGGACCAGCCGGTCCACCCGCAGCGCCGGGGCCGTCCAGTCGATCCGGGCGTCGGCGGCCAGCAGCTTGGGCGCCAGGGTGACGCCGTCGGCCGGCTGCGGGACCGCCCGCGCGGTGCCGTCCTCGACCGCGTCCAGGGTGGCGGCCAGCAGCCGGGCACCGGACTCGGCCAGCCGGGCGAGCAGGTCGCCGCTGGTGTCGGTGCGCCGGATCTCGTCGGTGACGGTGCCGTAGACCGGACCGGTGTCCAGGCCCTCCTCCAGCAGGAACGTGGAGGCGCCGGTGATCTCGTCGCCGTGCAGGATCGCCTGCTGCACCGGGGCCGCGCCGCGCCAGGCCGGCAGCAGCGAGAAGTGCAGGTTGATCCAGCCGTACCGGGGCACGTCCAGCGCGGACTTGGGGACCAGGCCGCCGTAGGCGACGATCGGGCAGCAGTCCGGGGCGATGGCGGCCAGGCGGGCCAGGAACTCCGGGTCCCGGACCTTCGCGGGCTTGAGCACCTCCACGCCGGCCTCCTCGGCCAGCCGGGCGACCGGGGAGGCCTCCAGGTGCCGGCCGCGGCCGGAGCGGGCGTCCGGGCGGGTCAGGACCGCGACCACCTCGTGGCGGGAGTCCAGCAGCGCCTTCAGCGCCGGCAGCGCGGGCTCGGGGGTCCCGGCGAACAGAACGCGCATCGTCAGATCGCCCGCCCGAACGTGGCGTGCGGGGAGACCTTCACCACCGGCTCGGGCAGTCCCTGCCCGGCCCAGTCGGCCAGCCGGATCGCGCGCATCGCCTTCTTGCGCCACTCCCGGTCCAGGCGGTCGATGAACAGCACGCCGTCCAGGTGGTCGGTCTCGTGCTGGATGCAGCGCGCCAGCAGCTCGCTGCCCTCCACCACCACCGGCTCGCCGTGCATGGTCCAGCCCTTGGCGACCACGCGCAGCGCGCGCTTGCAGGGGAAGGCCAGGTCCGGGATGGACAGGCAGCCCTCCTCGCCGTCCTGCTCCTCGTCGGACAGGTCGAGGGTGGGGTTCACCAGGTGGCCGACCTCGTCGTCGACGTTCCAGGTGAAGACCCGCAGGCCGACGCCGATCTGCGGGGCGGCCAGCCCGCTGCCGGGCGCGTCCAGCATCGTTTCGGTGAGGTCCTTCACAAGGGTGCGCAGCTCCTTGTCGAAGTCGACGACCGCGGCCGCCGGGGTGGTCAGGACCGGGTCGCCGAAGATGCGGATCGCCTGGACGGTCAAGGGACGCGCTCCGTTCGTGGGTTAACGGGGATTCGGCTCTTAGTGTACGGAGGCTTGGGGCGGTGGCGGAGCGTGGCGGAGCGAATCCGCGTTCGCACCGCGTTCGCCGCGTGTTCGCCCCACGTCGTACCACGCCGCACGGCGTCGCACCGCGCCCGGCGACGCCTGGTCAGCCGATGCGGACGGGATCGATGCGGACCCGCACCCAGTCCTCGGCTTTGTTGGCGCTGCGGACACCCTGCGCCTCGCGCACCGCCGCGGCCAGGTCGCCGCCGAGCCGCCGCGGCACCCGCACCAATGCGCGGTGCAACTGCTGGTGGGGACGGGTGCCGGCGTCGGCCTCCCGGGCCTTGTCCGGCCGGTCGCCGCGGCCCAGCCGGTCCGGCTTC
>JABFXP010000060.1 GCA_013361685.1 Catenulispora sp. | reverse complement strand
GGCGACGGCGGCCGCCGCCACCGCCAGCGCGGCGGCCGTGCGGCGCCGCCGGACCATCAGTTCACCAGGCTGTCGGGCTCGTCGCCGCGCGTGCGCACCTGCGTGATGGCGTGCTCCAGCAGCGTCACCAGCACCCCCTTGGCCGAGTCCTTGCGGCGGGCGTCGCAGATCAGCAGCGGCGTGTCGTCCTCCAGCGCGAGCGCCTGGCGCAGTTCCTCGTGGCCGTAGGTCTGCGCGCCGTCGAACTGGTTCACCGCGATCACGTGCGGGATGCGGCGGTCCTCGAAGAAGTCGATGACGGCGAACGCGTCGCCGAGCCGGCGCACGTCGGCCAGCACCACCGCGCCCAGCGCGCCGCGGGAGAGCTCCTCCCAGAAGAACCAGAACCGCTCCTGCCCGGGCGTGCCGAACAGGTACAGGATCAGGTCCTCGGCGATGGTGATGCGGCCGAAGTCCATCGCCACCGTGGTGCTGCGCTTGGCCGGGATCAGGTGCACGTCGTCCAGGCCCATGCCGGCCTGCGTCATCTCCGCCTCGGTGGTCAGCGGCTGGATCTCCGAGACCGCGCCGACCAGCGTGGTCTTGCCGACGCCGAAGCCGCCGGCCACCACGATCTTCGCGGCCACCGCGGGCGCCGCGCCCATCAGCGGACCCCGGAGGCGCCGGCGGAGTGGTCGGACAGCATCCGGGCCCGCGCCACCGGGGTCAGGGTGCTGCCGACCTGGTTGATCAGCTCGGCCATGGCGTAGGAGACCTGGCCGATGTCGCATTCGCGGGCGGCGTAGACCAGCAGCGAGGCGCCGTCGTTGACGGCCATCGAGAACAGGAAGCCCGCGCCGAGCTCGGTCAGGTTGCTGCGCACCGGCTCGGACTCCAGCAGCCGCGCGGCCCCGGCCAGCAGGCTGACCAGCCCGGCGGCCACCGCCGCCAGCTGGTCGGCCTGGTCCTCGGCCAGGGACGGGGAGGCGGCGACCACGATCCCGTCGGCGGAGACCGCCAGGGCGTGCATCACCCCCGGGACGCGCTGTGCGAAGTCGTTGAGCAGCCAGTCGAGGCTGCCCTGCTGGTCGGATGCGGGTTCGGTCATGGGGCGGTGTCCTGGGGCTAGGGAATAGGAGGGTGCTGCGATGCTACGGTTTCGGGCCGCCGGTGCGGCCGGTCAGCCCGCGCGCGTAGGCGGCCATGGTGGCCGCGACGCGCTCCGGGTCCCGGTCGGCCGGGGCCGCCGAGCCCTCGGTGCTCGGCGCCTGCTTGCGCGCGGCGCCGCGGCGGGCCGCCTTCGGCAGCGTGGTCTGCGGGACGCGGACCGGCAGGCCGTTGAGGGTGGTCGGGGGAGCGGGCTCGGTAGGGGAGGGTTCCGCTTGTTCGTCGTCGAAGTCCTCGAGGTCGTTGAAACTGCCGGGGCTGGCAGAGCCGTTGGCGCTGGTAAGGCCGGAGGGGCCGGCCGCCGGATCGAGTCCGGAGCCGGAGCCGTGACCCGCGGGCCCGAACCCGGACAGGCGCGAGGCGAGCTCGGTGTAGGCGGCGTCGGGCTGCACCGCCGCCGGGGCCGAATACGCCGCCGCGACCGGGGCCGGGACCGCAGCGGGAACCGTATCAGAAGTCGAAGATGCGGGGCTGCCTGAGGCGTGGGCGCCGACGGATTCCTGCGCGGACGGGGCCGAAACCGCCGCGGGAAAGGTATCAGCGGTCGAAGTCGCAGCGTGGCCCGAGGCGTGGGCGCGAGCGGACTCCCGCGCGACCGAGGCCGGGACCGCAACGGAATCAGTATCAGCGGTCGAAGTCGCAGAGAGCTCCGAGGCGTACGCGCCGGCAGTCTCCTGCGCGTCCGCGAACGGCAGCTCCGGCCAGTCGCCGGCCTCCGGATCCGCCGCCGCCCGGCCGAGCTCGGACAGCGGCGCGGCGTCCTTGACGCTGCCCGTGACCCCGTTCACGCCGCCGACCGTAGCCGCGCCGCCGTCGGAATCCCGTGAAGCCGGAACGATCACCGTCAGCGGCAGTCCGATCTCGGCGACGGTCCCGCCGCCGGGCCGGGCCCGCAGCTCCACCTCGATCCCGTACCAGGCGGCCAGGTGCGCGACCACGGTCAGGCCCATCGCCCGCACCGTCTCGCTGTCCAGCGCCCGCGGCGCGGCCAGCGCGGCGTTCAGCTCCGCGCGCCGGGCCGGCGTCATGCCGATGCCCCGGTCGGCGATCTGGACGATCACCCGGTCGGCCATCGTCCGCGCGCCGACCGTGACCCGGGTGCCGGGGGAGGAGAAGGCCGTGGCGTTGTCCAGCAGCTCCGCGCACAGGTGCACCAGGTGGTCCACGGCCTGCGGCGCGACCACGATCCCGGCGTCCACGTCCTCCAGGTCCACCCGCGTGTACCGCTCGATCCGGCCCAGCGCGGCGCGCGCCACGTCCCGCAGCGGCACGCCGCGGTCCCGGACCCGGGCCGTGCCCTCGCCGCCGAGCACCAGCAGGCTCTCGTTGTTCCGGGTCATGCGCGCGGCCAGGTGGTCCAGCACGAACAGCCGGGCCAGCCGGTCCGGGTCCTGCTCGGAGCGCTCGGCCCGGTCCAGCTCGGAGGTCAGGGCGCCGGTCAGGCGCTCGCCGCGGCGGGCCAGCGCGACGAAGGTGGCGCCCACCCCGGCGCGCAGCAGCACCTGTTCGGCGGCGGTGCGGATGGCTTCGCGGTGCACGGAGTTGAAGGCCTTGGCCACCGCTGCCAGCTCGTCCTTGGGATCGTCGGCCCGGATCGGGCCGCGGCGCCGGGCGCCGGGCCGGCGGCCGTCCAGCGTCAGCGCGTCGCCGGCCTGGTCGGCGAACTCCTCCGGGCTGCGGCCGGTCAGCGACTCGGTGGCGCGCAGTTCGTCCACCGCGGCCGGCAGCCGTTCGAAGGCCACGGCGTGCGCGGCGTCCCGCAGCTGGCGCAGGCCCCTGATCATCGGCCGGCCCAGGCGCAGGCTGATCATCACCACCAGCAGCGCGGTCCCGGCGATCGCCGCCGCCTCGGCCTCGGCGGTGCGCTTGGCGTCGTCCCGCAGCTGCGCGATCGCGGTCAGGGTGTCGGCGTCCAGGGCCTCGCGCACCTGGTCCAGCGCGTCCCGGCGGGCGCTCATCGCCCGGGCGAAGGTGTCCGGGTAGATCTTCAGCGGGTCGCCGGCGCCCAGCCGCGCTATCTGGTCCTCCAGCTGGCCCGCGGTCAGGATCGCCGGGCTGACCATCGCCTCGTCGGGGCGTTCGTGCCAGGCGTCCGGCGCCTGGGTGTCGAAGGCCTCCATGGCGTCGCCGAACATCTGCCGGTCCCGGGCGATCGAGGCCACCGCGGCCGGGGTCAGCGCGGGACCCGCGGCCGAGCGCAGCACGTCCGACTCCTCCTGCCCGGTGGCCTCGGCGGCCTGGTACAGCAGGTTGGCGGCGTGGATCGGGCCGGCGATCTGCTGCGGGGCGGCGCCGGCGTTGGTCACCGCGTCGCGGAACTGGGCCAGGTCGGCGATGGCGATCCGGTACTGGAAGACCACCGCGGACAGCGCCGGGGCGGCCTGGGCCAGGATCCGCGAGCGCAGCGTGGCCAGCTCGCCCAGCTCCTGGTCGATGCGGGTCAGCACGTCCCGGGTGACCTGGGGGATGTGCGGCAGCGCCGCCACCTGCCGGCGGTAGGCGGCGATCGCGGTGTCGGTCTGGGCGATCTGCGCCCGCAGCGCCGGGGTGGGCCGCGGGTCCGCTCCGGTGAGCAGCAGGGCCATCATCGTGCGCTCGTCCTGCAGCGCGCAGATCAGGTGTCCGGCGGCGGTCGAGGTGTGCATCAGGGACCACAGATGCTCGCCGCGCACCGTGTCGCCGGCCGAGGCGGTCAGCGCGACGGCGCCGAAGCCGGAAACGGCGGCCAGCGGGACGGCGACCAGGACGCCGAGCCTGCGGGTGATCCTCACATCAACCCCTCGCGTGAAGCTGACAGGGTACTTGCCTGGGTTGGTGCAGTCGTGCACGGGGGGTGCGCTCATCCAAGCGGCAGCAAGGGACCTGAGTCAAGCCTCGAACAGCTCCGAGCCGTCCGGGCCGGGCACGGACCTGGATAAATTGGGTGGCCGCGGCTCGGCGGGCCGGTCTACGGTGCGATCATGCGCCACCTCCCCGAGCCGGATCCCGGCATACCCGACACCCGCTCGGCGACCCGGTTCCTGCTGTGGCTGGTCCGGATGCAGTGGCGGTCGATGACGCTCGGGGCGTTCTGGGGCGTGGTGTGGATGGTCAGCCAGGCGCTGATGCCGGCGGCGATCGGCAAGACGCTGGACGCCGGGGTCACCGCGAAGGACCCGGCCGAACTGTGGCGCTGGTCGGCGGTGGTGCTGGCGCTGGGCTGCCTGACCGGCGTGGCCGGGGTGCTGCGGCACCGCTGCGCCGTCACGAACTGGCTCTCGGCGGCCTACCGGACGCTGCAGCTCACCGCGCGCCGCGCGACCGAGCTCGGCGCCACGCTGCCGAGCCGGATCGCCACCGGCGACGTGGTGGCCATCGGCACCGCCGACACCTCCAGCATCGGCGGCACGATGGACATCACGGCCCGGTTCGCCGGCGCGGTCGTGTCGATCGTGGTGGTGGCGGTGCTGCTGCTGGCCTCGGACCTGCGGATCGGCCTGACCGTGCTGATCGGCGTGCCGGTGATCACCGCGCTGGTCGGGCCGCTGCTGAAGCCGATGCACAGGCGGCAGAGCGAGGTGCGGGCGTTGCAGGGGCGGCTGACCGGCCGGGCCAACGACATCGTGGCCGGGCTGCGGGTGCTGCGCGGCATCGGCGGCGAGCCGGAGTTCGCCGAGCGCTACCGCGCCGAGTCCCAGCGGCTGCGCACCGCCGGGGTGCGGGTGGCGCGCGTGGAGTCGGTGCTGGAGTCCGCGCAGGTGCTGCTGCCGGGGCTGTTCGTGGTCGGCGTGACGTGGCTGGCCGCGCGGCTGGCGGTCTCCGGGGACATCACGACCGGGCAGCTGGTGGCGTTCTACGGGTACGCGGCGTTCCTGGTCATCCCGCTGCGGACGATCACCGAGATGTGGGGACGGTTCCTGCGCGCGCATGTGGCGGCCACGCGGGTGGTCGCGGTGCTGGCGTTGAGCAATCCGTTGAGCAATCCCTCGAGTGATTCGTCGAGTGATCCGTCGAGCGAGCACGGTGAAGGCGACGGCGCCGGCGCGCTGGCCGACACGCACTCGGGGGTGAGTTTCGCGCCCGGCAGCTTCACGGCGGTGGCCGCGACCGACCCGGCCGACGCGATCGAGCTGGCCGACCGGCTCGGCCGGTACCGGGCCGCCGACGGGGTCACGCTGGACGGCGTGCCGGTGGACAAGCTGCCGCTGAAGCGGCTGCGGCAGCGGGTGCTGGTCGCGGACAACGACGCGCGGCTGTTCGCCGGGCGGCTGGCCGACGGGCTGCGGCCGCCGGTGGGCGACGGCGCGCGCCACGCAGGACCCGGCGATGCCGGCCAGAGCGCTGATGCGGTGCGCGACCTCGCCGCCGCCCTGCACACCGCGGCCGCCGAGGACATCGTCGAAGCCCTGCCCGAGGGCCTGGACTCCCATGTCACCGAGCGCGGCCGCTCCTTCTCCGGCGGCCAGCAGCAGCGGCTGCGCCTGGCACGCGCCCTGCTGGCCGATCCCGAGGTGCTGCTGCTGGTCGAGCCGACCAGTGCGGTCGACGCGCACACCGAGGCCCGGATCGCCGAACGGCTGGCCGCCGCCCGCGCCGGCCGCACGACCGTGGTGTTCACCACCAGCCCGCTGATGCTGGACCGCGCCGAGCACGTGGTGTTCCTGGCCGGGGGCCGTGCGGTCGCCGAGGGCCGGCATCGTGAGCTGCTGACGACCGTGCCCGCGTACCGGGCCGCCGTGACCAGGGAAGAGGACTGACATGGCTCCGGCACCGCCGCCGCCCGCCGAGGGCCGGCACCGTGAGCTGCTGACGACCGTGCCCGCCTACCGGGCCGCCGTGACCAGGGAAGAGGACTGACATGGCCCCGGCACCGCCGCCGCCCGCCGAGCCGACCGACGGCCGCCGGGCGCTGCCCGTCGCCGCGTATCCCGAGGTGCGCCGCTACGCCGCCCAGATCGCCCGCCGCCGGGGCCGCGACCTGGGCCTGACCGTCGGCCTGTTCGCGCTGGCGGCGGTCGCCGGGCTGTTCGGCCCGCGGCTGCTCGGCGCGCTGATCGACGGCGTGCAGCACGGCACCACCGCCGGGCACGTCGACGCCGTCGTCGGGCTGATCGCGCTGTTCCTGGTGCTGCAGACCGTGCTGACCCGCTACGCCAAACTCGCCGCCGGCAAGTTCGGCGAAGGGGTGCTGGCCGAGTTGCGGGAGAACTTCGTCGGGCGGGTGCTGGAGCTGCCGCTGTCGGTGGTCGAGCGGGCCGGCAGCGGCGACCTGCTGTCCCGGTCCTCCCGTGACGTGGACGCGCTGAGCCAGGCCGCCCGCTTCGGCGTGCCGACGACCCTGGTGGCGGTGGTCACGACCCTGCTGACCCTGGTCGCGCTGGCGTTGGTGAGCCCGTGGGCGATGCTGCCGCTGCTGGTGATCGTGCCGCCGATCTGGGTGGTGTTCCGCTGGTACCTCAAACGCGCGCCGGCCGGCTACCTGGCCGAGAGCGCGCGCCACGCGGACCTGACCGACGGCCTGGCCGAGACCGTCGACGGCGCCCGCACCGTGGAGGCCCTGGGTCTGCAACGGCGCCGCCGCGAACGCACCGACGAGGACATCGCCCGGCAGTACGCGGCCGAGCGCTACACCCTTTATCTGCGCTGTGTGTTCTGGCCGACCGCGGAGTCCTGCTACATCGTGCCGGTGTCCCTGACCCTGCTGCTCGGCGGCCTGGGCTACGTCCACGGCTGGTTCACGCTTGGCCAGATCACCGCCGCCACCCTCTACACGCAGCAGATCATGGGCCCGATCGACGAGATGCTGGCCTGGGCCGACCAGCTCCAGGTCGGCGGCGCCTCGCTGGCCCGCCTGCTGGGCGTCGCGGCCGTCCCCGCCGACCGCGAGGCCTCCGGCGAGCGGCCCGACGGCGAGGATCTTCAGGCTGCCGCCGTCCGCTACTCCTACGTTCCCGGCCGCGAGGTCCTGCACGGCGTGGACCTGTCAGTCCGCGCCGGCGAACGCCTGGCCATGGTCGGCCCGTCCGGCGCGGGCAAGTCGACCCTCGGCCGCCTGCTGGCCGGCATCCACGGCCCCACCCACGGCTCCGTGGCGGTCGGCGGCGTCCCGCTGGTCGAGCTGCCCCTCGGCGAACTCCGCGGCCAGGTGGCCCTGGTGAACCAGGAACACCACGTCTTCGCCGGCACCGTCCGCGAGAACCTGGTCCTGCCCCGGCCCGACGCCACCGACGCCCAGGTCCGCGGGGCCCTCGCCGCGGTGGACGCCCTGACCTGGGTCGACGCCCTCCCCGAAGGCCTGCGGACAGTGGTCGGCGCCGACGGCCACACCCTGTCCCCGGCCCAGGCCCAGCAACTCGCCCTGGCCCGCCTGGTCCTGGCCGACCCCCACACCCTGGTCCTGGACGAAGCCACCTCCCTGATCGACCCCCGCGCCGCCCGGCACCTGGAACGCTCCCTGGCCGCCGTCCTCGAGGGCCGCACCGTCATCGCCATCGCCCACCGCCTGCACACCGCCCACGACGCCGACCGCGTCGCGGTGGTCGAGGACGGGGTGATCGCCGAGCTCGGGAGCCATGAGGAACTGGTGGCGACCGGCGGGGCCTACGCGGGGCTGTGGGAGTCCTGGCACGGGCGCGGGGCGGCCACGGCTGAGCGGTGAGGGCGGGTCATCCTTGGGAGTGGCCCCCAGATCAGGTTCCGCTGCCGACCGCCGCCACAGCGCCGCGAGTGAACTCCATGCGGCCGAGGAAGTCGGTGCTGTCCGCGAACTGGTCGACGCTGCCGACCGGTGCCAGGCCTCTGATATCGGGGTCGGCGACGCGGGCGAACAGCGCGGCGGCGAACCGGTCGGCCATGATCACCTGGAACGGTCGGCTGTGGTACGCGCGGACCGCGGTGTCCAGGGGCTCGGTCAGGTGCAGGTCGTTGTGCAGCGCGGCGATTTGCTCGTAGGCGCGTACCAGGTGTTCTTCGCGGCTGCGCCAATCGGTCGCGGCCAGCGTCGCGGTGAGGTGCGGGCTCAGCGTCGCGGCGGCGGCGGTGCGGCCGAAGGCTGAGCCCAGCCACTTGCTGTAGGGCGGATACCGCCGCTCCATCAGCAGCACCAGCCGCATCAGTTCTCTGACCAGCCGCGCCGCCACGACCGCCGATCCGAGCTCGTCGCCGACCTCGCCGCAGCGCCCGACGAACGCCTCCTCCTGCGAGATGCGCTTCCACTGGCAGCCCAGCACGTACAGCCACAGATCGTGCGGATACCAGGCCAGGCGCTCGCGGTTCGGCGCCAGCTGCCCGAGCCCGTCGTGGAACACCGCGCCCGCCGTGACCTCCGCCAGTCGCTGCGTCGGCGTGGCCAGCCAGTCGGCCGTGCGCACTCCCGCCGACGGCGTGAACCCCAGCTGTCCCCGCAGCCAATCATCGACGCCGGCGATGTCGACCCGGTGATGCACCGGTCCGTCGGTCGCCTCCATGTACCGGACGTGGGCCTCGGGGGTCGGTGCGAAGTTGGTCGGGTAGCCCAGGAACGTCTTCGGGAGCTGATCCGACAGCGCCGCCCACAGCTGCTCACCGTGCCGGGTGAGATCCTCCGGCTCCAGGAACAGCTGCAACCGCGGACCCCACTCGTGGTCCGCGGACCGCGCCGTGTCGAACCCCAGCACCTCCGACCCGCTGCCGAGCCGCGCCGCCGAATGCGCGACGCCCGGCGCCGCCTGCTCGACGATCGGCAACACAGCCTCCTGATAGAACCGGCGCGACAGCTCCAGTCCCGTGACGAACCCGTTCACACTCCCACCCCCTGAAAAGTCCTGCGATAAGCCTTCGGCGACACCCCGATCGACGCCCGCAGATGCTGCCGCATCGAGGTCGCGGTCCCGAAGCCCGCGCGCTCGGCGACCCGGTCGATCGGCAGATCGGTGGCCTCCAGCAGGTGCCGCGCCAGATCGACGCGCTGGCCGGTGAGCCACTGCCCGGGGCTCTGCCCGGTCTCGGTGCGGAACTGCCGGGTGAACGTCCGCACGCTCATCCCCGCGCGAGCGGCCAGATCCGGCAACGTCAGCGGTTCGTGCAGCCGCTCCAGCGCCCAGGCGCGCGCCGGGCCGGTCCCGCTCGCCGAGGGCGCCGGGACCGGGCGCTCGATGTACTGCGCCTGGCCGCCCTCGCGGGAGGGCGGGACCACGCAGGCGCGCGCGGCGAAGTTCGCCACGCCGCTGCCGTGGTCGCTGCGGATGATGTGCAGGCACAGGTCGATCGCGGCGGCGACGCCGGCCGAGGTGAGCACGTCGCCGTCGTCGATGTACAGCACCGTCGGGTCCACGCGCAGCGCCGGGAACTGCTCCCCGAGACGTTCGGCCCGGTTCCAGTGCGTCGTCACGGTGCGGCCGTCCAGGAACCCGGCGGCGGCGAACACGTAGGCGCCGGTGCACAGCGCCACCTTGCGCGCCCCCGCCGGGATCAGCGCCAGCGCCGCGGCCAGTTCCGGCGGCAGCGGCGCCCCGCCGGCCAGCTCGTCCACGAACGGGTACGCCGGCGGCACCACCACCGTGTCCGCGGTGGCCAGCACCTCGGCACCGTGCTCGACCAGCAGCGCGTAGTCCTCCGTGGTACGCACCGGCCCGGCCTGCAAACCGCAGGTCACGACCTCGTACAAGGGCTGCAGGCCGTCGTCCAGCGCCGCCCCGAACAGCCGGTTCGGGATCCCCAGGTCGAACGGGATCACCCCGTCGAGCGCCAGCACCACGATCCGGTGCCGCGCCCGGTTCGGGTCGAGGGCGGGCAGGTCGGTGTGGCAGGGGACGGCCGGGACGCTCATGGCCGGATCCTTTCACATCTTGGCCATCGGGCCACTGTCGAAGATCCACCCCGGTCGGCGAAGCTGGAGCCATGACCGAGCACCCCACCGCCGACCAGCCGACCATGCGCGCCGTCGTGGCGACCGAGGCCGGACCGGCCGACGTCCTCACCCTCAAGCGGGTCCCCAAGCCCGCGCCCGGCTCGACCGAGATCCTGGTCCGGGTCCACGCCGCCGCCATCAATCCCGCCGACTGGAAGACCCGCGCCGGCGGCGGCTGGACCGGGCGCCGCGGCGCCGAGGACCCGGCCGGGCGCGGCGTCATCCTCGGCTGGGACGTCTCCGGCGTGGTCGAGGCGGTCGGCCGCGGCGTCACGCTGTTCGCCCCCGGCGACGAGGTCGCCGGGATGCCGCTGTTCCCGCACTTCGCCGGCGGCTACAGCGAGTACGTCGTCGCCCCGGCCCGCCACTTCGTGCCCAAGCCGGCCGGCCTGACCCACGTCGAGGCCGCCGCCCTGCCGCTGGCCGCCCTCACCGCCTACCAGGCGCTCGCCGACTATGCGCGGGTCCGTCCCGGTCAGCGCGTCCTGATCCACGCCGCGGCCGGCGGCGTCGGGCACCTCGCGGTGCAGATCGCCAAGGCCCTGGGCGCGTACGTCATCGGCACCGCCAGCGCCGCCAAGCACGACTTCGTCCGCGGCCTGGGCGCCGACGAGGTCGTCGACTACCGCGCGGTGGACTTCGCCGAGGCCGTCGCGGACGTGGACGTCGTGATCGACGCCATCGGCGGCGACTACTTCGACCGGTCGCTGCGGATCACGAACCCCGGCGGCACCCTCGTGGCGCTGTCCTACGACCTCACCCCGGAGATGGCGGCGCGCGCCGCCGAGCGCGGCGTCACCTCCGGCTTCATGCTGGTCGAGCCCGACCACGCCGGGTTGCTCGCCGTCCGGGCCCTGGTCGAGGACGGGCGGCTGCGTCCGGTGGTGGACGCGGTGCTGCCGCTGGCCGAGGCCGCCAAGGCGCACGAGTTGGGGGAGGCCGGACGTACTTCCGGCAAGATCGTGCTGCGGGTCGTCGAGGACTGAGTCGAGGGCTGAGTCGAGGGCTGACAGGGCCGGCCGGCCCGGCAGAACCGACCGAGCCGAGCCGTGGGACGCGGTGCGTTCCGCTACCCCTGTAGCGACCACCGCGTCCTCCGCTGATGAGCGACGAACCCGGCGTTCTCATACACCCCGAACGCCCCGGTCGGGTTCGCGCCGTCCACGCTGAGGCTGGCCCGGTCGTACCCGTGCCGCTCGGCGGCCCGCAGCGCCCGGCTGATCAGCGCTGCGGCCACTCCGCGCCGCCGATACGGCGCCAGCGTCCCGATCACCATGATGTAGGCGTCGCGCATCCCCGTGAACTCGACGTCGGCGTCCCAGCTGAGCGTCAGCAGCATCCCCGCCGGGCCGCCCCCGGCCTCGTCCCGGAGCAGGAAGCTGACATCCGGACGCATGTGGCGGTTCGCATACCGAGCCTTCCACTGCTCGTCGGTCACCGGCGCGGATCCCCAGTGGTCCCGGAACGACTCGTTCCGGATCAGGTGGAAGTCCGCGTCGTTCGCCGGGGACCAGTTCTCCAGCACCAGTCCCTGCGGGATCGCGACGTCCTTGATCGCCGCGCCCAGCGGATGCCGCATGTGCTGGTAGAAGCGCACGGGTGTGAACCCCTGTGCCTTATACAGTGCCTCGGCATCCGCGACCGTGTCGGCCCGTTGGGCGTCGATGATCAGCGGGAGGTCCGGGTGTACGCGCTCGTGCGCGGCCCGGGCCAGCCCGACGCCCTCGCGCAGCAGCCGCGTCCCGATGCCGCGCCGCCGGTAGTCCGGCCGCACCGTCCCCTCCAGCATCACCCGGTGCTCCACGGTGGCCAGCGGCTTGACCGCCGCCGTCAAGTAGCCGACCAGCAGGTCTCCATCGAAGGCGGCGATGCTGGCGCGGGCCAGGTCCACGTTCGGGTCGCTGAGTTCCTCCGCCGCGTCGTCGGTCCCGTAGTACTCCTCGCCGCCGTCGACGGGCTCGGCCGTGTTCAGGAGGTCTGCCAGGGATGCCGCGTCGGAGAGCCGGAGCGGGCGCCAGGACAGCTGTTGCTGGCCGTCGGCGGCTCCGGATGCCAAGGGGGATGCCATGAAGATCGACCGTATGTCCCCCGTTCGGCCGGTGTCACCGGAATATCGGGTGGTCAGGCCCGGTGCCAAGCCGACCGCAAGTAACTCCGGCGATCAAGGATTGATCCCGAAGGATTTTCATCGGTAGACTGATCACACACGATTTCTTACAGTGCCCATCACATCTTCAGACCTATCCCCGTCTTTTCCGAGCCCGGCGAGGTGGACCTATGCGGCAGCACACGGGATTCCTGCGAGTCCTGTTCGACGAGGCGCACAGTGAGGCCTGGACCATCGATCCGGCGGCCGCGCTCGCGATGAATCCCGTGAACCCGGCCGACGCCGGGTATACGCATGCCGCCGACCTGCTGCGTGCCCGCGGCTACGCCGTCCAGGCGCACCGCGAGGGCCTGTTCACCACCGAGGTGCTGGCCGGGGCCGACACCGTGGTGATCGCGCACCCCTGCGACCCGGTCCGGGAGCGCACCACCGGACTCGGCAGCCCGGACTTCACCGGCGCCGAGCTGGACGCCTTGCAGGCCTATGTGAACGCCGGCGGCGGCCTGGTGCTGCTGGCCGACAGCGAGCAGGACGCCTCCGGCAACCTGGCCGCCCTGCTGGGCCGGTTCGGCGTCGGCATCGAGCACCGCACCGTCCAGGACGCCGCCCGCCGCCACCAGGGCAACGCCCGCTGGGTGCTGGCCGAGCGTGCCAAGCTGCCGGAGAGCCGGATCGAGCCGGAAGACGTGCTCGCCGGCGTCGCCGAGGCCTGTTTCTACCGCTCCGGGACGCTGTTCACGGCTGCCGAGGCCGACGTGCTGCCGCTGCTGAACTCCTCGGCCACCGCCGACCCGGCGGACCGGCCGCTGGCCGTCGGCGTCCGCTTCGGCCGGGGCCGGGTCGTGGTGTTCGCCGACTCCGACATGTTCGGCGACGACTCGATCGCCGACTACGACCACCGCACGCTCTGGATCAACGCCGTCACCTGGGCCTCCCGCCGCCCCACCGGCGACGCCGCGGCCGCCGCGCCGCACCCGGTGGTGTCCTCCCAGGCCTTCGCCGATCTGAAGGCCGCCGTGGAGGAGCTGCGCCCGATGCAGTCCAAGGACGGCTCCATCGACTTCGAGGCGCAGGGCGGGGGCGGGGCCGAGGCTGAGCTTGGCCGCGACCGCGACGGCGACCGCGACCGCGCGAAGGAGATCGTCGGCCGGATCGGCGCCGCGCTGGAGGCCCTGGCGCCGTCGTTCCCGCACGACGCCGACTACCTCGCCGCCGTCCAGAAGGACCTGACGCGCTGGGCCGAGGGCGGCTTCGGGGTGCCGGACTTCCTGGACTCGCTGACGGCCTTCAACCCGGCTCAGGACCGGCAGGACGGCCGCGAGCACCTGGTCGTGTTCCCGATGTACACGCAGAACGGCAACCTGAACCGCAACTTCGAGGCGCTCGTCATCCGCGCCGTGTGGCCGGACTGGATCGCCGAGCTGGAGCGGGAGAAGTATCCGAACCCGCAGTTCCTGCCGATCGAGTTCGCCGCCCGCGACGGCTTCACCGCCGGCTACGACACCAACAGCGCGGTGCTGTTCCCCGAGACCGTCGCGGTCCGGGAGACGCCGGTGTTCACCTGGGGCGCGATCTTCTGCGACCGCGAGGCCGCCCGGTTCCGGATGGTCACCTCCGCCGCCGCGCGGACGCTGAAGATGTCGCTGCCGCCGGACGCCGCGCGGCTGCTGGCCGACCAGCGGCTGACGCAGGAGTCGTTCGTGCTCTGGGACCTGATCCACGACCGCACCCACAGCCACGGCGACCTGCCGTTCGACCCGTTCATGATCAAGCAGCGGATGCCGTACTTCCTGTACTCGCTGGAGGAGCTGCGCTGCGACCTGACCGCGTTCCGCGAGGCCGTGGCCCTGGAGCGCGACGGCGGCACCGGCGCCTCGCACGCCCGCCTGGTGCAGTACGCGATCCTGTTCGACCGGCTGTTCCGCTTCCCGATCACCGGCGGCCGGGTCCGCAACTACGACGGCCTCGGCGGGCAGCTGCTGTTCGCCTACCTGCACCGCAACGACGTCATCCGCTGGACCGACAACCGGCTCGCGGTGGACTGGGACCGGATCGCCGAGGCGGTGATCGCGCTGGGCACCGAGGTGGAGGCCCTGTACCGGGACGGCATCGACCGGCCCAAGCCGGCGCACTGGCTGGCCGCGTACCAGCTGGTCGCGAGCTACGTGGCGCCGAACCAGGCGTCGGTGTGGGCCAGGGGCGCCGAGGCGCTGCCGCTGGACGGGCCGCCCAAGGGCCTGGTGGACGCGGTGCTGCCGGACGAGTTCCCGCTGTCGATGTTCTACGAGGCGCTGAGCAAGAAGCTGGGTCCGGTCGTGGAGGCCACGCGCGGCGTGACAGGCTGAAGCGTCCAGCCGCACCGGCGCAATACGCTGAAGACTGCTCGAGCATCCGGACCTGCTCGAGCAGCTTGGGCAGTTCGAGCAGTTCGAGCACCTTGACCTTACAGATCCTGTCGACCCGTCCGATCGGAGACCGCAGCAGCATGAGTCTGAACAACGAGTCCGTGGTCGTGGTGGCCGGCGCCGGCGGCGGGGCCGGCGGCGCCGTGGTGCGCGCGCTCACTGCGGCCGGCGCCACCGTCGTCGGCGTCGACACCACCGAGGAGCACGCCGCCCGCGCCGCCTCGGTGGCCGTGGCCCCGGGCCGCGCCGTCCCGGCGGTGGTGGACCTGCTCGACTTCGACGCCACCAAGGACTTCGCCGCGCGCGTGCTGAAGGAGCACGGCCGGGTCGACGGCCTGATCCATCTGGTCGGCGGCTGGCGCGGCTCCAAGACGTTCGGCGAGACCAGACTCGAGGACTGGGACCTGCTGCACAAGCTGCTGATCCAGACCACCCAGCACACCTCGCTGGCCTTCGCCGAACCGCTGGCCGCCTCCGGCGACGGCCGCTTCGTCCTGGTCTCGGCCACCGCCGCCGCGGCCCCGACCGCCGGCAACGCCGCCTACGGCGCCGCCAAGGCCGCCGCCGAGGCCTGGACCCTGGCCCTGGCCGACTCCTTCCGCAAGGACGGCGACCCCGCCGCCGCGGTGGTGCTGGTCGTCAAGGCCCTGCTGACCGACGCCATGCGCGAGGCCAAGCCGGAGGGCAAGTTCCCCGGCTACACCCACGTCGACGACCTCGCCGCCGAGATCGTGCGCGCGTGGACGGTGCCGGCCGCCGAGATCAACGGCACCCGCGTCCGCCTCGCCCCCTGACCCGCCCCGACCAGGAACGAATGGGAACACCGTGACCATCACCCGCCGCCACGACCCCGAATACCGCGGCTTCGCCAGCGACAACTACGCCGGGATCCACCCCGAGGTCCTGGAGGCGATCGCCGTCGCCAACGGCGGCCACCAGATCTCCTACGGCGAGGACGTCTACACCGAGCACCTGCAGGAGGTGTTCAAGGGACACTTCGGCGAGCGCGCCGAGGCCTTCCCGGTGTTCAACGGCACCGGCGCCAACGTGGTGGCCATGGACGCGATGAGCGAGCGGTGGGGCTCGGTGATCGCCGCCGCCACCGCCCACATCAACGTCGACGAGTGCGGCGCGCCGGAGAAGATGGGCGGCCTGAAGCTCCTGACCGTCCCCACCCCCGACGGCAAGCTCACCCCCGCCCTGATCGACACCCACGCCTGGGGCTGGGGCGACCAGCACCGCGCCCAGCCGCTGGTGGTGGCGATCACCCAGTCCACCGAACTCGGCACCTGCTACACCCCCGAAGAGATCAAGGCCATCTGCGACCACTGCCACGAACACGGCATGAAGGTCTTCCTCGACGGCTCCCGCCTGGCCAACGCCGCCGCCACCCTGAACCGCCCCTTCCGCGACTTCACCACCGACGCCGGCGTCGACGTCCTGACCTTCGGCGGCACCAAGAACGGCCTGCTGGCCGGGGAGTGCGTGGTGGTCCTGAACCCCGAAGCCGCCCACGGCGTGGTGTACCTGCGCAAGCTGTCGATGCAACTCGCCTCCAAGATGCGCTTCCTGTCCGCCCAGTTCGAAGCCCTCCTCGGCGGCGACCTGTGGCTGCGCAACGCCTCGCACTCCAACGCGATGGCCCAGCGCCTGGCCGCGGCGGTCCGCGACGTCCCGGGCCTGCAGATCACCCAGGAAGTCCAGGCCAACGCGGTCTTCGCGGTGATCCCGCCGGAGGTCACCGAACGGCTCCAGAAGCGCTTCCGCTTCTACACCTGGAACGAGCACACCGGCGAAGTCCGCTGGATGTGCTCCTTCGACACCACCGAAGCGGACATCGACGCCTTCGCCGCCGCCGTCCGCGAGGAGATGGCCGCCGCGACCGGCTGAGCATAATCCGATTGTCCGCACCCGACCTCTGCGACACACTTGTCGCAGACGCCACCGAAGCCGAGATCGGAAGGAAGGAACCAGGCCATGACCGTCGCAGCGACCCGACTGTGCGTCCTCCGGTGCCTGTGCCCGACCCGCCTTCCGGAGGAGATCTCGGCCTGACCGTCAGCACCACCTGACGGTCCCAGAGGCCGCCCGCCGGAAGGAGAACCTTCCGGACCGGGCGGCCTTCTGCGTTGCGTGGCACCGCCACGAAGCAAGCTTCCGTAGCCCAACTGGTAGAGGCCCGGCGTTCAGAGCGTCGGAAGTGCGGGTTCGAATCCCGCCGGGAGCACGGCACTAGCAAGCACCCGTGCTGCAACTGGTTGACAGCCCGGTCTGAGAAGCCGGGGCCCGGCGACGGGCGTGTGGGTTCGACTCCCATCGGGTGCACGAGCGGCGCGCGCCGCGCATGACCGACATGCCACAGCGCGCGCCGTCGAGGCCCGGGGCCTCATTCCGACGGCTCGGGAGGGCGGGTGCAAACCGCTTGGCTACCGGTTCGACTCCGGCCCGGGTCTCAATGCTGACTCAGTTAGCTTCACTGTTCCGGTCCAGCTGCTGTTTGGCGAGCGTGACCTCGGCGCGGATGTCGTCGCCGGTCCGCTTGGGCACGGCGCGCAGG